>NZ_JBFBFU010000012.1:0-248323 GCF_040684355.1 Kitasatospora sp. NPDC091276
GATGGTACTGCAGGGGGGACCCTGTGGGAGAGTAGGACGCCGCCGAACAATTATTCCGAAAAGACCCCCTCCCGTCCGGGAGGGGGTCTTTTTGCATTTCCCGGAGACAGGGCAGAAGGCTTTCGCGCCGGCCCGGCCGAGGGGGGCGGGCGCCGTCAATATGTCGCTAAAACCGCATGATCAGTCCACTGATCAGCGGAAAAACGCCGCTCACGCCGTAGTCTCGAAGGGAAGGGGAACAGGTGTCCGGGGGTGGCCCCGGGGCAGAGCCGGATCAAGAATGGTGCTCATGGGACGAGGCAGGCTGCGCATCTACCTTGGGGCGGCCCCCGGGGTCGGCAAGACGTACGCCATGCTCGCCGAGGCGCACCGGCGACAGCAGCGTGGCACGGACGTCGTGGTGGCGTTCGTGGAGGATCACGGCCGGCGGCTCACCGCGGAGCTCGTCGACGGGCTGGAGGTCGTGCCGCGCCGGCAGCTGGTGCACCGGGAGGCCGCGTTCACCGAGATGGACGTGGACGCCGTCCTCGCCCGCCGCCCGCAGGTGGCGCTGGTGGACGAGCTGCCGCACACCAACATCCCCGGCTGCCGCAACGCCAAGCGCTGGCAGGACGTCGAGGAGCTGCTTGCGGCCGGGATCGACGTGATCTCTACCGTCAACATCCAGCACCTGGAGTCGCTCGGCGACGCCGTCGAGGGCATCACGGGGGTGCGCCAGCGCGAGACCGTGCCGGACGCGGTGGTGCGCCGGGCCGACCAGATCGAGCTGGTCGACATGTCGCCGCAGGCGCTGCGGCGGCGGCTGGCGCACGGCAACGTGTACGCGCCGGAGAAGATAGACGCGGCCCTGGCCAACTACTTCCGCCCGGGCAACCTGACCGCGCTGCGCGAGCTGGCGCTGTTGTGGACCGCCGACCGGGTCGACGAGTACCTGCAGAAGTACCGGGCCGAGCAGGGCATCGAGGGCACCTGGCAGGCCCGGGAGCGGATCGTGGTGGGCCTGACCGGCGGCCCCGAGGGGGCGACGCTGATCCGGCGGGCGGCCCGGATCGCGGCCCGTGTCTCGGGCGGCGAGCTCCTCGCCGTCCACATCTCCCGTTCGGACGGGCTCTCGGGCACCGGCTCCCCGCAGACGCTGATCGAGCAGCGGGCCCTGGTGGAGAGCCTCGGCGGCTCCTTCCACGCCGTCCTCGGCGACGACCCGGCCGCCGGGCTGCTGGACTTCGCCCGGGGCGTGAACGCGACCCAGATCGTGCTGGGCACCAGCCGCCGGCCGGCCTGGCAGTACCTCTACGGGCCGGGCGTCGGCACCACGGTGACCCGGGAGGCCGGCGACATCGACATCCACATGGTCACCCACGAGCACGCCGGGCACGGGCGCGGGCGGGTGCCGGTGCGCCGGATCACCGACCTGGGCCGCCCCCGCACCATCGCGGGCTGGCTGATCGGGATGGCGGGTCCGCCGGTGCTGGCGCTGGTGCTGACCGCGATCGGCGGGCTGGGCCTGTCCACCGACATGCTGCTGTTCCTGTCGCTGACGGTGTGCGCGGCGCTGGTCGGCGGGCTGCTGCCGGCGATCGGGTCGGCGCTGGTCGCCTCGTCGGTGCTGAACTACTACTTCACGCCGCCGATCCACACCTTCACGATCAACGAGCCGCAGAACATCATGGCGGTGGCGATATTCACCGTGGTCGGCATCTCGGTCGCCTCCGTGGTCGACCTGGCGGCCCGGCGCACCCACCAGGCGGCCCGCAGCCAGACGGAGGCGCAGACGCTCAGCGCGCTGGCCGGCACCGTGCTGCGCGGCGCGCCGAACGGGGACGGGGTGCTGACCGCGCTGATGGAGCAGGTCCGGGAGACCTTCGGGCAGGAGAGCGCCGCGCTGCTGGAGCGTCCGGAGCCGCTCGGTGCCTGGGTGCCGGTCGCCACCGCCGGGCCGCGCCCGCCGGAGCGGCCGGAGGAGGCCGACGTGGACGTCCCGGTCGGCGACAGCCTGGCGCTGGTGCTGCGCGGCCGGGTGCTGCCGGGGGCGGACCGGCGCCTGCTCGGGGCGTTCGCCGCGCAGGCGGCCGTGGTGCTGGAGCGCCGCCGGCTGGCCCGGGAGGCCGCGGCGGCCCGCCGGGAGGCGGAGGGCAACCGGATCCGCACCGCGCTGCTGGCGGCGGTCTCGCACGACCTGCGCACCCCGCTGGCGGGGATCAAGGCGTCCGTCACCTCGTTGCGGGCGGCCGACGTCGAGTGGGCGCCGGAGGACGAGGCGGAGCTGCTGGCCGGCATCGAGGCCGGGGCCGACCGGCTCGACCACCTGATCAACAACCTGCTGGACATGAGCCGGTTGCAGACCGGTACCGTCACCCCGCTGATCCAGGAGACCGACCTGGACGAGGTGGTGCCGTTCGCCCTCGGCGGGGTGCCGCCGGAGTCGGTGCGCCTCGACGTCCCGGAGACGCTGCCGATGATCCGGGCCGACGGCGGTCTGCTGGAGCGTTCGCTGGCCAACCTGGTCGAGAACGCCGTCAAGTACAGCCCGGACGGCGTCAAGGTGCTGGTCAAGGCCGACGCGCTGCGTCAGCCGGGCGGTTCCGGGCGGGTCGAGCTGCGGATCGTGGACCGCGGCCCGGGCGTGCCCGAGGACGCCAAGGAGCGGATCTTCGCGCCGTTCCAGCGCTACGGGGACGCGCCGCGCGGCGCCGGGGTGGGGCTCGGGCTCGCGGTGGCGCGCGGCTTCGTCGAGGCGATGGACGGTACCGTCACGGCCGAGGACACCCCCGGTGGCGGCCTCACCATGGTCGTCAGCCTGCCCGCCGCCGAGCGGCCGCCGGAACCGGGGGAGGCGGCCGGCGACGGGCACGATCCGCTGTCGAGGCTGATCACGTGACGGCCGGTGGCCTGCCGCTCCGGCCTGTCGTTCCCCGCTTCCGCACGTCGTATGTTCAGCAAGTCCCACAGTCCGTAAGTCCGACAGCCCTGAAAGGCGGAGCCCGTAAATGACCCGGGTCCTCGTCGTGGACGACGAACCGCAGATCGTCCGCGCGCTGGTGATCAACCTCAAGGCCCGCAAGTACGAGGTCGACGCGGCCCATGACGGCGCGAGCGCCCTGGAACTGGCCGCCGCCCGCCATCCCGACGTCGTCGTCCTCGACCTGGGCCTGCCCGACATGGACGGCGTCGAGGTGATCCGCGGCCTGCGCGGCTGGACCAGGGTGCCGATCATCGTGCTGTCGGCCCGGCACGCCTCCGACGAGAAGGTCGAGGCCCTGGACGCCGGTGCCGACGACTACGTCACCAAGCCGTTCGGCATGGACGAGCTGCTCGCCCGGATGCGCGCCGCCGTACGCCGCGCCGAGCCGGTCGCGGGCGAGGACGACTCGCTGGTCGTCACCGAGAGCTTCACCGTCGACCTCGCCGCCAAGAAGGTCAACCGGGACGGCACCGACGTCCGCCTCACCCCGACCGAGTGGCACCTGCTGGAAGTGCTGGTCCGCAACGCCGGCCGACTGGTCAGCCAGACCCAGCTGCTCCAGGAGGTGTGGGGCCCCGCCTACCGCACCGAGACCAACTACCTGCGGGTCTACCTCGCCCAACTGCGCCGCAAGCTGGAGCGCGACCCCTCGCACCCGCGCCACTTCATCACCGAACCGGGCATGGGCTACCGCTTCGAGAGCTGACCCCCGGGGCGCCCCCGGTGGCCGTACGGCCTGCCGCCGGGGGTGCGGAAACCGGTACCCTTCCGGCATGAGTGGTGACAACAGCAGCGACCAGCCGCAGGGGCGATTCCGCCGCATGCTCAGCCGGCTGACCTCCTCGGCCGAGGAGCTGCAGGCCGAGGAGCTGCGCCAGGAGAGCGCGGCGGAGTCGGGCTGCACGCCGATCGCCGGCTGCGCGGACCGCGAGCTGGTCACCGTCGCGGGCACGCTGCGCACGGTGACGCTCCGCCCGCGGGCCGGGGTGCCGGCCCTGGAGGCCGAACTCTTCGACGGCACCGAGGCGCTGGACGTGGTCTGGCTCGGCCGCCGCTCGATCGCGGGCATAGAGCCGGGCCGCCGGCTCGTCGCCAGCGGCCGGATCAGCCACGCACGCGGGCGCCGCGTGCTGTTCAACCCCCGCTATGAGCTGCGTCCGGTCGGACACGGGAGCGAATGAGCGTGAGCAACCAGCCCGGCGGCGAGTCCGCCGCCCAGCTTGACCTGGCCGCGAACCACCACGCGCCGCCCGGCCCGCACGGACCCGGGGCCGCGGCCGACGCGGCCGTCCGCGAGGCCGTCGTCGCCAAGGAGGCCGCCGACAGCGCGGCCGAGGAGGCAGCCCGCAAGGCCGCCGCCTCCAAGGAAGCGGCCGACACCATTCTGCAGGCCTTCGGCGGCGTGCGCGGCATGATCGACATGACGCTGCCCGGCCTGGTCTTCATCGTCACCTTCAACATCACCCACCAGGTCAGCTCCGCCGCCTGGGCCGCGCTGGGCCTGTGCGCGGTGTTCGTGGTGACCAGGCTGGCCCGGCGGGAGACCGTCCAGCACGCCTTCAGCGGGGTGTTCGGCGTCGCCCTCGGCGCCTGGATCTCGATGAAGAGCGGCCGCGCCGAGGACTTCTACCTGCCCGGCCTGCTGTGGAACGTCGGCTACTGCATCGCCCTGGCGGTCTCCGCCCTGGTGCGCTGGCCGATGATCGGCGTGATGCTCGGCCCGGTCACCGGCGAGATGTTCACCTGGCGCAAGGAGAACCCGGGACGGTTCGCCGCCTACACCAAGGCGACCTGGGCCTGGGTGGTGATCATGGGCCTCAAGCCGGTGATCCTCTTCCCGCTGTACTTCACCCACAACGTCAACCTGCTCGGCTGGCTCAAGGTCGCCCTCGGCATCCCGCCGATGCTGCTGGCGATGTACGTCACCTGGCAGATCCTGCTCAAGGCGCCGCCACCGATCAAGGCGCAGTTCGACGACGACGAGGAGCCGGCCCGCTAGCCGGAGCCCCGGCAGGCCGGTCCGAACGCGACGGGCGAGGGCCCGCACCCACCAGGGGTGCGGGCCCTCGCCCGTGTCCGGTCCGCGCCTTCGGCCCTACTGGGCGCCGGAGGACGCCGACAGCAGGTCCTCCAGCTCCTCCTCGCGCTCCTGCGCGGCCACGAAGAGCAGCTCGTCGCCGCCCTCCAGGGTGTCGTCCTTGCCCGGCACCAGCACCCGGCCCTCGCGGATGATCGTCACCAGCGCGGTGTCCTGCGGCCAGGCCACGTCGCCCACCCGGGTGCCGACCAGCTCGGTGTCGGCGGCCAGGGTCAGCTCGACCAGGTTGGCGTTGCCCTGGCTGAAGCGCATCAGCCGGACCAGGTCGCCGACGCTGACCGCCTCCTCGACCAGGGCGGACATCAGACGCGGGGTGGACACGGCCACGTCCACGCCCCAGGACTCGTTGAAGAGCCACTCGTTCTTCGGGTTGTTCACCCGGGCGACCACCCGCGGCACCGCGTACTCGGTCTTGGCGAGCAGCGAGACGACCAGGTTCACCTTGTCGTCGCCGGTCGCGGCGATCACCACGTGGCAGCGCTGCAGGGCCGCCTCGTCCAGCGAGGTGATCTCGCAGGCGTCGGCCAGCAGCCACTCCGCCATGGGCACCCGCTCCACCGAGATGGAGTTGGGGTTCTTGTCTATCAGCAGGACCTCGTGCCCGTTCTCCAGCAGCTCGCCCGCGATCGAGCGACCCACGGCACCGGCCCCGGCAATGGCGACCCGCATCAGTGACCCTCCTCCTTCGGCCCCTGCGCGAACGCGGCCTCGACCGCCGTCAGGTCGCCCCGGCGCAGCATCACGTGCACCAGGTCGCCCTCCTGCACCACCATCTGGGGCGAGGGCAGCACGCCCTCGCCGAGCCGGGTGACGAACGCCACCCGGGCGCCGGAGGACTCCTCCAGCACGCTGATGCGGTGGCCGACCCAGCCCGGGGCGTAGGCGACCTCGGCCAGCTGGACGCCGCCGCTCGGGTCCTGCCACAGCGGCTCGGCGCCGCTCGGCAGCAGCCGGCGCAGCATCTGGTCGGCGGTCCACCGGACCGTCGCCACGGTCGGGATGCCCAGGCGCTGGTAGACCTCGGCGCGGCGGGGGTCGTAGATCCGGGCCGCGACGTTCTCCACGCCGAAGTTCTCCCGGGCCACCCGCGCGGCGATGATGTTGGAGTTGTCGCCGCTGGAGACCGCGGCGAACGCGCCGGCCTCCTCGATGCCCGCCTCGCGCAGGGTGTCCTGGTCGAAGCCGACGCCGGTCACCCGGCGCCCGTTGAACCCGGCGCCCAGCCGACGGAACGCGGTCGGGTCCTGGTCGACCACGGCCACCGAGTGGCCCTGTTTCTCCAGGGCTCTGGCGAGGGCCGAGCCCACGCGGCCGCAGCCCATGATGACGATGTGCACCGGCGCTACCTCACCCGTCCCGTAGGGTTCTTGACCTGCGCAAACACCGTTCATCTCCCTTTCCCGCCCGGCTTCCCTGGGCGAGCGTTCTCGTGGGGCGCCGACTCACAACGTGAGTGTTGCCCGCCGACTCGTATCCGACACGCTAGCCGGTCCATAGAACGCAGTCGCGACGAAGGGGGGGACAAACGGCGGAGCCCGGCCCGGGAAGCCCCTACGATTCCTTAACGTGCCTATGCCGACTGACCTACCGAAACGCATCCTGATCGGGCGCGCCCTGCGCAGCGACAAATTGGGCGAAACACTTCTGCCCAAGCGGATCGCGCTGCCCGTCTTCGCCTCGGACGCGCTCTCCTCGGTCGCGTACGCCCCCGAGGAAATCCTGCTGACGCTCTCCGTGGCGGGTGCCTCGGCGATCCACTTCTCCTGGCAGATCGGCGTCGTCGTCGCGATCGTGATGCTCGCGGTGGTCGCCTCCTACCGGCAGAACGTGCACGCCTACCCGAGCGGCGGCGGCGACTACGAGGTCGCGACCGTCAACCACGGGCCCAAGTCGGGGCTCGTCGTCGCCAGCGCCCTGATGGTCGACTACGTGCTCACCGTGGCCGTCTCGACGACCTCGGGCGTCGCCAACGTCGTCTCCGCCGTCCCCGCGCTGCGCGGCCACGAACTGACCCTGTCGGTCATCGTCGTGGTGGTGCTGATGGGCATGAACCTGCGCGGCGTCCGCGAATCCGGCACCGCTTTCGCCGTCCCGACGTACGCCTTCATGATCGGCGTCATCGGCATGGTCGGCTACGGCTTCGTCCGGCACTTCCTGCTCGGCCAGGACATGCCCGCCGAGAGCTCCGGATTCCACCTCGCCGCCACCCCCGGCAACGAATCGCTGGCCGGGTTCGCCATGGTGTTCCTGCTGCTCAAGTCGTTCTCCTCCGGCTGCGCCGCGCTCACCGGCGTG
The DNA here is from genome assembly GCF_040684355.1 of Kitasatospora sp. NPDC091276. NCBI lineage: Bacteria > Bacillati > Actinomycetota > Actinomycetes > Kitasatosporales > Streptomycetaceae > Kitasatospora > Kitasatospora sp. NPDC091276. The sequence continues at coordinate 7,356 of NZ_JBFBFU010000012.1, forward strand.
GAGGCCATCTCCAACGGCGTGCCGGCCTTCCGCAAGCCCAAGAGCAAGAACGCCGCCACCACCCTGCTGATGATGGCCAGCATCGCCGTGGTGATGTTCATGGGCATCATCTGGCTGGCCCGCCTCACCGGCGTTCAGATGGCCGAGAACCCGGCCGAGCAGCTCGTCGGCTCCTCGCCCGGCTACCACCAGAAGACCGCGCTCGCCCAGATCAGCGAAGCCGTCTTCAACAACTTCACGCCCGGCTTCTACTTCGTCGCCGCCGTCACCGGCCTGATCCTGGTGCTCGCCGCGAACACCGCCTTCAACGGCTTCCCGGTGCTCGGCTCGATCCTCGCCCAGGACCGCTACCTGCCGCGCCAGCTGCACACCCGCGGCGACCGGCTGGCCTTCTCCAACGGCATCATCCTGCTGGCGATCGCCGCGATCCTGTTCGTCATCGCCTTCGACGCGGACCCCAACCGGCTGATCCAGCTCTACATCGTCGGCGTCTTCGTCTCCTTCAACATGAGCCAGTCCGGCATGATCCGGCACTGGACCCGGCTGCTGCGCACCGAGACCGACCCGGCCAAGCGCCGCCACATGCAGCGCAGCCGGGCGATCAACACCTTCGGCCTGGTGATGACCATGGCCGTGCTGATCGTCGTCCTGGTCACCAAGATCAGCCACGCCTGGATCGCGATCGCCGCGATGGTCGTGCTCTTCGTGATGATGAAGGGCATCCGCCGCCACTACGACCGGGTCTCCGAGGAGCTCACCGCCGCCGAGGAGCCGGACGACGTGGTGCTGCCCACCCGGGTGCACGCCATCGTGCTGGTCTCCAAGCTGCACAAGCCCGCGCTGCGCGCCCTCGCCTACGCCAGGCTCGCCCGCGCCCACACCCTGGAGGCCGTGACCGTCAACGTCGACCCGGCCGACACGGCGGCGCTGCGCCGGGAATGGGACGAGCGCGGCATCGAGGTGCCGCTCAAGGTGCTGGACTCGCCGTTCCGCGAGATCACCGGGCCCGTCCTCGACTACGTGAAGAACCTGCGCCGCAGCAGCCCGCGCGAGGTGGTGTCGGTCTACATCCCCGAGTACGTGGTCGGCCACTGGTACGAGCACCTGCTGCACAACCAGAGCGCGCTGCGGCTCAAGGGGCGGCTGCTGTTCAAGCCCGGGGTGATGGTCACCTCGGTGCCGTGGCAGCTGGAGTCCTCCGAGCGGCGCAAGCCGCAGAAGGCCTGGTCGGCGCCGGGTGCCGTCCGGCGTGGCGAGCCTCGGGCGCCGAAGGCCGTAAAGTCGAAGGTCCCCGTTATGCCAGACGCCACCGCTGACAGCAGCAAGGACTCCGCCCAGTGACCCGCAACACCCCGTCCCGCTCCTCCGGATCCTCGGGCAAGGGCGCCCGCAAGGGCGCCGCCAAGCCCGGCAAGGTCGCCCGGCCGCGCTGGGGCAAGCCCGTGCGCCCGGCCGCCACCGACCGCGACGGCTTCACCGCGCAGACCGCGCCGCTCGCGCCGGGCGAGCCTGCTCCCGCGCGTCCGGCGGAAGCCGACACGGGGAAGCCGAAGGCCGCCCGTACGCAGAAGACCGACGGTGCGCAGAAGGCCGAGCGCACGCAGAAGGCCGAGCGCTCCAAGGACGGTGCGCCGAAGGGCGACCGTGCGCAGGGATCCCGCGCGCAGGCGTCCCGCACGCCGGGGGAGCGGCCGCGCAAGCAGGCGGTGCGGCCGCCGAAGGCGCTGCGCACCGCGCCGCGGGCCGCGCGGCCCGAGACGCCGTCCGGCGATCCGCTGGCCGGCCAGCGCTACGAGGTCGAGGTCGGCCCGGTCGCGCACGGCGGCGGGCACTGCGTGGCCCGGCACGAGGGCCGGGTGCTGTTCGTCCGGCACGCGCTGCCCGGCGAGAAGGTGGTCGCACTGGTCACCGAGGGCACCTCCACCTCCCGGTTCCTGCGGGCCGACGCGGTCGAGATCCTGGAGCCCGCCAAGGAGCGGATCGCGCCGCCGTGCCCGTTCTCCGGGCCCGGCAAGTGCGGCGGCTGCGACTGGCAGCACGTCACTCCGGGCGGGCAGCGCAAGCTCAAGGGGCAGGTGCTGACCGAGCAGCTGGCCAAGCTGGCCGGTCTCACCCCGGCCGAGGCGGGTTGGGACGGCAGCGTCGAGCCGGTCGGCGGCAAGCTGCCGGCCGGGCAGGTGCCGACCTGGCGCACCCGCGTGCAGTACGCCGTGGACCAGGAGACCGGGAAGGTCGGTCTGCGCAAGCACCGCTCGCACGAGGTGCAGCCGGTGGACCGCTGCTTGATCGCCGCCGAGGGCGTCACCGAACTCGGCATCGAGGCCCGCGACTGGCCGGGCATCGCCTCGGTCGAGGTGATCGCCGCGAGCGGATCCTCGGACCGCCAGGTGGTGCTCACCCCGCGCCCCGGCGCCCAGCTGCCGCTGGTCGAGCTGGACAAGCCGGTGTCGATCGCCCGGGTGGACGACCAGGGCGACATCCACCGCGTGCACGGCCGCAGCTTCGTGCGCGAGCGGGCGACCGGGCGGACCTGGCGGGTCAGCAACGGCGGCTTCTGGCAGATCCACCCCGAGGCGCCGGACACCCTGGTGGACGCCGTCCTGGACGGCCTGGACCCGCAGTGGGGTGAGAACGCGCTCGACCTGTACTGCGGCGTCGGCCTGTTCGCGGGCGCGCTGGCCGACCGGGTCGGCGAGGAGGGCGCGGTGCTCGGCATCGAGTCCTCCAAGCAGGCCGTGGCCGACGCCCGGCACAACCTGGCCGCGCTGGACAACGTGCGGATCGAGTGCGACCGCGTCGAGACGCTGCTGCCGCGCACCGGCATCACCGCCACCGACCTGATCGTCCTGGACCCGCCGCGCTCGGGCGCCGGGCGCGAGACCGTCGCGCACCTGGTCGGCCTGGAGGCGCGCCGGATCGCGTACGTCGCCTGCGACCCGGCGGCGCTCGCCCGGGACCTGGCGTTCTTCCGGGAGGGCGGCTACCGGCCGGTCTCGCTGCGGGCCTTCGACCTGTTCCCGATGACGCACCACTTCGAGTGCGTGGCGGTCCTGGAGCCGATCGGGAAGTGACCCGGCGGCCCTCTGGGGTGCCGGCCGGCTTCGACGGGCGCTGATCGCGTTCGAGGCGGTCCGGGGACTCCGGGGACTCCGAGGGCTCCGGGTAGTTCGGCGGAGGAGACGGCAGAGGAGGCGGCACCCGTTCACGCGGGTGCCGCCTCCTCGCCGTTCCGGTGCGGGACGGTCAGGGCCGGTTGTGCTCCTCTTCGTCGGCGCTGTGCGGAAGGTCGATCCCGTGCTGGGCGGCGAGCCGGAGCAGTCCGGCGATCCGGCCCTCGTACGCCTGGACGCCGTCGGCGTCCCCTTCGGCCCGGGCCGCTGCGAGGTCCCGGCGGGCCTGGGTGAGCTGCTCGCGCAGCTCCTGGTCGAACATGGCTGTCATTGCCGGCCTCCAGACCGGTCGGTGCCGCTCCGCGGAACGCTCAGGAGAGTTCAGAGTCCCGGAAGGTGAAGAACTCTTCAAGTCTCGCTCGCCCCGGCGGGGCGGCGTCGGGCGGGGTGGCCGCGGAGGGGCCACGGAGGATCCTCGGAGGATCCTCGGAGGATCTTCGGAGGGGCTTCGGAGGGGCTTCGGAGGGGCTTCGGAGGGGCTTCGCGGGGGCCGGCGTCGGGCGGGGTGGCGGGTGCCGGGCCGGACGGTCGCCGGGGTGCGGGTCAGGGAGCGGTCAGGGGGACGCAATGCGCCGGTAAAGGCCGCTGCCGGCGCCGCCGTTCGGCTCCCGGAGGGGGCTTGACGAGGTGATTCGCGCGGGGCGAAGGTGAGCGGCCGACATGTCATGTGTGCTGTTGCACAGCCACCGCCGGGGCCGCACCCTCCCGCCCGGAGCGGTCGGCCGGGAGGGTGCGGCCCTTGCGTGAGGGGGAGGGTCATGGAGCTGGAACTGCGGCACCTTCGCGTGCTGTGCGCCATCGCCGACACCGGGAGCGTCGGCAGGGCCGCCGTCCTGCTCGGCGCCTCGCAGCCCGCGACCAGTACGCAACTGCGCCGGATCGAACGCCACCTGGGCGCGCCGCTGTTCGAGCGCACGGCCGTGGGCGTCGCGCCGACCTGCTTCGGCGTCGAGGTGGTGGCCGCCGCGCGCGACCTCCTCACCCGCGCCGACTGCCTCGGCCGCCGCCCGGCGGCCCCCGGCGAGCCGGTCCGCCAGGAGCTGCGCCTGGCCGCGACCATCTCGCCGATCCTGCCCGGACTGGTCACCAGGGCCCGGCACCAGCGGCCCGACCAGCGCTTCACGGTGACCTCCGTCTACCGCTCGTCGGACATCGTCGACCTGCTGGAGCAGGGTGACGCGGAGGCCGCCGTGGCCGTCGACTACCCGGGCCGGGAACTGCGCCACTCGCCGGCCGTCGCGCACCGCGGCATCGTCACCGAGCCCGCCTTCGTCGCACTCCCGGCGGGCCACCGGCTCCGGCACCGCACCGAGATCGCCCTGGTGGACCTGGCCGAGGAGGACTGGTTCCTCACCCCCGACGACGGGGCCGGCTGGCACGGCGTGTTCTACGGGGCCTGCGCCGCGGCGGGCTTCACCCCGGCGACCGTCCACGAGTTCCTCGGCGGGCGGCTGGAGTTGCAGGAGATGATCTCCGCCGGGCTCGGGATCTCCGTCGTCCAGGCGACCACCAGGCCGCTGGCCGAAGTGGTGGTCAAGCCGCTCGCCGGGACGCCGATCTGGGTCCGCCACCTGCTGGCCTGGCAGGCCGCCGGGGTGAGCGGCGAGGTGGTGGAGACGCTGTTCGGCGCGGCGGCCGCGGCCTACCGGGACCTGATCGCCAGTTCGCCGACCTTCCAGGCGTGGGCGGCGCGGACGTACCGGCCGGTCCGGCCGTAGGGAGGCCGGGTCCGGAGGTGGGGGGCCGGGTCCGGCCGCGGGGCCGGGGCGGGCGGCCGGTCCCGGTGGGGCGGTGTTATGCCCGCCGCAGTCGATGTCATATGACCTGTGACATTGTTCTGATGGGTCGCCCGATGGCAGGATCACGTCGACTTCCCCCAAGCCTCGGCAGTCGTCCAGTCACCTCCCCCACAGGAGAAGGACCCCGTAGTGCGCCTTCGCATACCCCTCCCCACGCTCATGGCCGGCGTCGTCGCCGGCTGTGCCACCGCCGCCACCCTGCTGCCCGTCCCCGCGCTCGCCGCGTCCGGGCCGGCCGCCCAGCCGCCGGCCGGCGCCCGGTCGTCCGCCGCCGCCCCGGCGACGGCCGACGCCGCGTCGGCCGTCCCGAAGCCGCTGGGGGCCTTCCTCGCGGCCGATCCCTCCGAGGCCGCCGCCCCCGCCGCCAAGCCGCTGCCGCCGGCGCTGCTGGGCCAGGTCGTGATGGGCCAGCCGGCCGGCACCGCCGTGCAGACCGCGCCCCGCCCGGCCCAGCCGCACGCGCCCGCGGCCAAGCCGGGCAACTCCGCGGCCAAGCCGGGCAGTTCGGCCCGTGCCGCCGCTGGTACGGCCGGTGCCGCCGCGCCGAGCTGCACCCCCGCCGACTTCGGCGGGCGCAGCGGCGCCGACCTGGTCTCCTTCCTCGAAGGCTCGACCACGGACTGCGTGACCACGCTGTTCAACGTCACCGGCACCGACGCGGGCAGGATCTTCAAGGAATCCCAGATGCTCACCGTCGCCAACGCCTACCAGGGCCTGGCGGCGAACTACACCGGGGACAACTCCACCGGCATCCTGCAGCTCGTGCTCTTCCTGCGGGCCGGGTACTACGTCCAGTCCAACAACGCGGACGCGGTCGGCCCCTACGACGCGGCGCTCACCACTGCCTCCAAGGCCGGGCTCGACGCCTTCTTCGCCGGCCGGCACTGGACCGACGTCACCGACAACAACGGCACCGTGCTCAACGAGGTGCTGGTCCTGACCGACAGCGCCAACGTGCAGGGCAGCTACCTGGGCGTCTACAAGCAGGTGCTGACCAGCTACAACAACTCGTACAACGCCTTCCCGAAGATGCTCAAGGCGGTCAACGCCGTGCTGTCCGCGCCGCTGTGGCGGGGCAACTGGAACAGCGACTTCGTCAGCGCGGTCGGCGCCGACCCGAGCATCGGCACCGTCCTGGGCGACTTCGCGCTCAACCACAAGGACCTGCTCGGCACCGCCAACGCCTACCTCGACGTCAACGCGGGCAACGACCTCGGCCGGATGGCCGGCGACGGCCCCGTCGTCGAGGCCGCGGTCAAGGGGAAGGTCAAGGCGGTGCTCGACGGCGCCCAGATCACCGGCGTCACCGGCCCGTTGTACGTCCACACCGCCTACCAGGCCAACGCCTTCGACCCCGGCCAGTGCTCGTACTACGGCACCTGCGACCTGTCGGCGAAGCTGACCGCGGCGGTGCTGCCGAACCAGCTGGTCTGCGACAACCGCACCATCCAGACCGAGTCGCTGTCGCCCGCCGACCTGGCGGCCGTCTGCACCAGCCTGCGCGGCGAGGACACCTTCTTCCACAACCTGGTGAAGGACAACGGCCCGGTCAACCCGTACGACAAGAACATGACCCTCGCGGTCTTCGCCAACCAGGCCGACTACCTGAACTACTCCTGGGCGATCTTCGGGAACTCCACCGACAACGGCGGCCAGACCGTCATGGACCCGACCGACCCGAACAACCGTGCCGTGTGCGTGATGTACCAGAAGTCGTGGAACGACGGCTTCACCGCCAACGTGTGGAACCTCAACCACGAGTACACGCACTACCTCGACGGCATCTACGACATGAAGGGCAACTTCTCCACCGAGATCTCCGTGCCCGACATCTGGTGGATCGAGGGCGTCGCCGAGTACGAGTCCTACGCCTACCGCGGGACCACCGACACCCAGGCGATGGCCGAGGCCGCCAAGCACACCTACAAGCTCAGCACCGTCTTCCAGAACACGTACGGAAACTCGGACTCGGTGCGCACCTACCCGTGGGGCTATCTCGCCGTCCGGTACATGTTCGAGAAGCACCCGGCCGACGTCTACGCCATGCTCGGCCACTTCCGCACCGGTGACTACCAGGGCGGCTACGCGGTCTACAACGGCATCGGCACCGGCTACGACGCCGACTTCGACGCCTGGCTCGACGGCTGCGCCGGCGGCGCCTGCTACGCGGACGGCCCGACCGCGCTGTTCGCCCAGGCCGTCAACGGCGCCACCGTCACGCTGACCGACAAGTCCGTCCAGACCGGCCCCGGCCAGATCACCGCCTGGCACTGGACCTTCGGCGACGGGACCTCCTCCGACCAGCGGAACCCGAGCCACGGCTACGCCGCCGCGGGCACGTACACCGTCGCCCTGACCGTCACCGACGCCACCGGCAGGACCGCCAGCACCCCGGCCTCGGTCACCGTCACCACCGGCACCGGCGGCGGCACCACCCTGCCGACCTGCACCGACCCGCGCACCGACGCGCTCGGCCAGAACTGCTCCCGGTCCAACCTCACCGCCACCGCCGGCAACCTCGACTACCTGTACGTCTACCTGCCGGCCGGCGTCAGCACCCTGAAGATCAGCACCTCCGGCGGCACCGGCACCGCGTACCTGTACTACAACGCGGACACCTGGGCCTCGCCGAACGCCTTCACCGCCTCCTCCACCAACGCCGGCAGCACGCAGAGCATCACCGTCACCAACCCGACGGCCGGCTACCGCTACATCAGCCTCTACGCCAACACCGACTTCAGCGGGGTGACGGTCAGCACCCAGTTCTGATCCGGTCCCACGTTCGCTCCTGGGCGGCCAGGCCTGCGGCACCCTGCCGCGGGCCTGGCCGCCCGGCGTCCGTGGGGGCGTCCGCCCGGTGTGCGCGCGCCCGGCGTGCGCGCGCCCGGCGTGCGTGCGCCCTTGTTGTGCTAGCACTTCAGCGCTAGCTTGAGATTCATGGGTAAGAAACAGCTGAACGTCCGGGTGGACGCCACGACCGCGGAGATGGCCCGGGAACGGGCGGAGCAGCAGGGGATCAGCATGAACCAGTACATCGAGCGCCTGGTCCAGCAGGACATGGGTGAGGCGGGGCGGGCCTTCGTCGACGCCGCCGCCCAGTTCATGAAGGAGTACGAGACGGCCTTCCTGGCCGAGTTCGCGGAGCCGGGCGACCTGAAGGACGTGCGCCGTTGAAGCTGGAGGTCGACCTCTCGTGGCTGCTCATGACCGCCGAGCAGTACACGCCCGGTGACCCGCAGGTCACCGACTACGGGTCGTTGCTCGCGGCCGTCTCCCGGCACCAGGCCGAGATCTTCGACATCGACGTCTACCCCGAACCGCAGGACCGCGCAGCCGCCCTGATGCACCAGCTGATCCGGGTGCCGGCCCTGGAGAAGACCAACGAGCTCTACGCCACCGCCGTCGCCTACGCCTACCTCGTCGCCAGCGGCTGCACCGTCGCCACCACCGCCCGCGAGGTGCGCAGCCTCGCCCGGGCCATCCGGGAGGGGCGGCTCGGCGTGTCCGGGGTCGCCGAACGGCTGGCGGGGTGGGTCGTCGACGAGGCCGAGGGGGAGGGCGTCAGCGGGGCGGAGGACGAGGACGACGACTGACCGGGTGGGCCCCTGCCCGGTCGCGTCGTCCTCGTCGTCCGTTCCGCAGAGCTCTGGTCGGTGCGCCCGGCGGGTCAGTCGCCGGGCCGGTCCGGGGCCGGCTCGGCGATCAGGGCCGTCGCGAACGGGCGGAAGCCCGCCCGGCGGTAGATCCGGGCGACCTCCTCGTCGGCGGCGGACAGGAACACCGTCCGCGCGCCGTTCGCCCGCGCGTGCGCGACCAGGGCCGCGGTGACCGCCAGGCCCAGCCCGCGCCGCCGCGCGGCCGGCAGCGTCCCGACCCCGGCCACCTCGGTGACCGCGCCCACCGGATTGTGCTGGCCCGCGCACAGCGCGGAACCGTCCTCCAGCGCGGCGGCCAGCACGGTGGCGCCGTCGGTGATCCGCCGTGCGATCCGCTCCACCGCGCCCTCCGCCACCAACCGCCCTGCGGCCTCGGCCAGTTCGGCCGCACCCACGGCGCCCACGCCGGTGCCGGGCTCGGCGAACGCCAGGTGCGGAACGGCGACCGCCGACGCCAGCTCCGGCGCGTCCGCGCCCAGCACCTCCACCCGCACCTCCTCCGGCAGCTCGGGCGCCGGGGCCGGCTCGTCCTGCGGGCCCAGCACCAGCAGCGGGTGCTCGTGCACCGCGAGCCCGGCCGCCTCCACCGCGGCCCGCAGCTCCGGACTCCGCTCGGCCACCCACTCGAAGGCCTCCGGCTCGCCCAGCTCCCGCTGGCGGGCCAGCACCCGCAGGACGTCCTCGGCGGTGGTGGCGGGGCCGTCGTGGTCGAGCGTGGGGCGGGCGTAGTAGGGCCAGCCCGCGCTCTCGCGGACGAACAGGGTCAGCGGGCCGAAGTCCTCGGCCCGTGCGGCGTTGCGCGGCACCGAGTCGTAGTAGCGCTCGATCGCGTCGAGGAGGGAAGGGTCGGGAGCATGATCAACAGAAGTCACGGCGTGCATCCAAGCAGGGGCGTCGGCGGCCCGCCACCGCTTTGTTCCCGGGCTTCGCGCCGGGGGTGCCGGGGGCGGTGACGGGCGGCGCGGCGCGGGCGCGGGCGCCTGATTGTTGCTGAACGCTTACCGGCTCGCAGTGATCTTGTGCGTATACCGCGTGGCATGCTGATGCCTTGACAGCTCTGCCGAAGGGGGACGGCGGACGTCCGCACTCGGCTCGGCAAGGGGGGAAGACAGGCCCATGAGGCTCTGCTTTCTGGTGGAGGAGCACTACCGGCACGACGGCATGCCGCTCGACGTGGCACGCCGGCTCACCGCGTGGGGGCACCGGGTGGACGTGCTGCGCCCCGGGGACTCGCTGATGGCGATCTCCGAGGCGATCCGGGCCGGCAGCCACGACGCCTGGGTGCTCAAGACCGTCTCCGGCGGGCCCGGACTCACCCTGCTGGACGCTGCCGCCGCCGTCGGCCTCACCACCGTCAACGACGTCCGCTCCATCCGCGGCGTCCGCGACAAGGCGCTCGCCTCCGTCATCGCCAGCACCCGCGGCCTGCCCGTCCCCGTCACCTACGCCACCGCCCGCTGGGAACGGCTCGCCGAGATCCCGGCCGCCGAGTACCCGCTCGTCGTCAAGCCCGCCGACGGCAGCTCCGGACGCGCCGTCCGGCTCGTGCCCAGCCCCGACCACCTCCTCGACCTCGGCGCCGAACTCGCCGACGAGGGGCTGTTGATCGCCCAGCCCTACGTGCCCAACTCCGGCACCGACCTCAAGGTGTACTGCGTCGACGGCGAGCTCTTCGCGACGGAACGTTCCTCCCCGCTCCACCCCGGGCAGGGCGTGCGCGAACGGCAGGTCCCGTTGCCCGGGGAGGTCGCGCGGATCGCGGCGCAGGTCGGTGAGGTGTTCGGGCTCGACCTGTACGGCGTCGACGTGCTGTTCGGGCCGGACGGGCCGGTGGTCGTCGACATCAACGACTTCCCGAGCTTCCGCCAGGTGCCGGACGCGGTCGCCAGGGTCGCCCGGGCGGTGCTGCGGCTCGCGCGCAGCGGGACGGCCGTGTCGGCGCCCGCGCCCGCACTGGTGCCGGCGGGTGGTGGCGCGGGGTACGGGCAACTGGGCTTCGGTCGTGGAGAGTTCGACGGATCCGGCCTTGACGGGGGCGGCTTGGGTGGGGCCGGCTTTGGCGGAGCCGGCTTGGGTGGGGCGATATGAGGATCGGCCTGATCACCGCCGACCCCGGACACCCGGTGCTCGCGGCGACCGCCGCCCTGCTGGCGGACCGGCACGAGGTGACGATCGTCGACCCTGCCGGCCCGGCGGGGCCGGCGCTCGCCGACGTCTATCTGCTCAAGGCCCACACCCGTCGATCCCTTTCACTCGCACGAGAGTTGGAGCGGGGCGGGGCGCCTGTCATCAACTCGGCCGCGGCCACCGAACTCTGTCAGGACCGGGTGCGGATGGCCGAACTCGCGCGCGCGGCCGACCTGCCCTTCGCGGCCACCCGCGACGCCGGGCGGATCGCCGAACTCGCCGTTCCCGACTACCCGTTCGTCGTCAAGAGCCGGCACAGTCGGCGCCACGACCTGGTCGCCCGGGTCGACGGCCCGGCCCGGTTGCGCGAACTCGTCGCGCGCTGGCCCGACGAGCCCGTCGTCACCCAGCCGTTCGTCCCGGGGACCGGCTGGGACCAGAAGCTGTGGGTGATCGACCGGCAGGTGTTCGCCGCCCGGCGGCGGTCCGAACTCGCCGGCGGCCAGGGGGAATCGGGGCAGGGGCAGAACTGGGAGCCGCCTGCCGAGCGGGCTGCGCTGGCTCTGCGCGTCGGCGAGGTGTTCGGGCTCGACGTCTACGGCGTCGACCTGCTCGACGGGCCCGCCGAACCCGTCATCGTCGACGTCAACGCCTTCCCCGGCATCCGTGGCCGGCTGGGCGCGCCCGAGGCGCTCGCCGCCCTCGCCCTGCGCGTCGCGGCGGAGCGCGGGCGCGGGCACGTCGCGCAGGGGCGGGGCCGGTAGGCCGGGCAGCGGGGCCGTCGGACCGGGGCGGATTCGGCGGGCCGTCGGGGGCGAGCGGGGTCGTTAGGCTGGTCACTCAGGGCCACCGGGCACCCGGGCCGAACGGCGAGAGAAGACGGAACGTTGCTGCAGGACATCGAGCGCTACCTGGCCTGCCCCCACTGCGCGCAGGCCCTCACCCGGCACGAGCGCGCCCTGCGCTGCCCCGCCGACCACAGCTTCGACCTCGCCAAGCAGGGCTACGTCAGCCTCCTCGCCGGCGACGCCCACACCGGCACCGGCGACACCGCCGAGATGGTCGCCGCCCGTGCCGGCTTCCTCGCCGCCGGCCACTACCGGCCCATCGCCGACGCCCTCGCCGAGGCCGCCGCGGACGCCGACCCCGAAGGCCTCGTCGCCGACCTCGGCGCCGGCACCGGCCACTACCTGGCCCATGTCCTCGACGCCCTGCCCGGCCGCGCCGGGGCCGCCCTCGACATCTCCAAGTTCGCGCTGCGCCGCGCCGCCAAGGCCCACCCCCGGATCGGCGCCGTGGTCTGCGACGCCTGGCGGCCGCTGCCGCTGCGCGACGCCTCCGCCGGGCTGATGCTCAACGTCTTCGCCCCGCGCAACGGGCCCGAGATCCGCCGCGTGCTGCGCCCCGGCGCCACCCTGCTGCTGGTCTCGCCCACCGCCCGCCACCTGCGTGAACTCGTCGGCGCACTAGGCCTGTTGTCGGTCGACGAGGAGAAGCAGCGGCGGATCGACGAGAAGCTCGGACCCTACCTGACCTCCGCCGGCCGGCGGCAGGTCGAGTTCACCCTGCGGCTCGGCCCGGACGACGTGCGCACCGTCGTCGGCATGGGCCCCAGTGCCTGGCACACCGACCCGGACCGCCTGGCCGCCGCGCTCGCGGACCTGCCGGACCCGGTCGAGGTGACCGCCTCCGTGACGGTGGCCGCCTACCGGCGCTGAACGTCGGGCGCGCGCGGGGTGCGGCCGCCACGTTGGGATGAATCTGCTGAGCAGGCACGTTTCTGCCGACCGGCCTGCGGCTAACGTCCGATGGGTGAACCGCGACGCCACCCGGCCCGCCGCGCCGGCCCACCCCCGACCGAGCGCCCCGGGGCCCGATCGGCCATCCGTAACACGTCCCACCGTCGAGGAGCTCCGGCTCACCTCGTTCAAGTCCTACCGGCGCGCGGTCCTGCCGCTCGCGCCCCTCACCGTCCTGCACGGGCCCGCCGGCGTCGGCAAGTCCAACGCCCTCGACGCACTGGCCGTGCTCTCCCGGCTGGCCCTCGGGGAGGAGATCGCCGACTCCTTCGACGGGCTGCCCGACCGCACCGGCCCCCTGGCCAAACCCGTCCGCGGCGGCCTGACCGGGTGCGTCCCGCACGGGCGCGACGCCGTCATCCTCGGCTGCACCGTCCGCTCCCCGCACGGCCGCATCCGGCTCGACGTCGTCGTCCGCACCGACGGCCCGGTGCGGATCGCCCGCGAATCGCTCACCCTGGACGGCCGCACCCTCGTCGACACCGGCGAACAGGACGTCCGCAAGCGGCGCGTCAACGTCTGCTGGCACAACGACACCCGCCAGGGAGACATCCGGGCGCCCTTCCCCAGCGGCACCATGATCACCGCGCAACTGCCGCTCCGGGTGGCCGGCTCCTCCCGGGGCGAACGGCAGGTCCTCGCCGCCACCGAGGACCTGCTCACCGCCCTGCGCGAGGTCTTCCCCGTCCACCCCGTCCCCGCCCTCATGCGCGGCTGGGCCCGACCCGACCCGCAGGCCCGGCTGCGCAGCAACGCCGCCAACATCTCCGCCGTCCTCGCCCGGCTCGGCAACGAGTGCCCGCGCCGCTACGGACAGCTCCTGCGTGCCGTCCAGTCCGCCGCCCCGCACCCGCTGCTCGGACTCTCCCTCGCCCACCGCGGCAGCGGGCCCGACCAGCGCGTCCTCGCGGTCTTCGACGAAGGCGTCCTCGGACGAACCGGGGCCGACCAGGCCTCCGACGGCATGCTGCGCCACCTCGCGTTCGCCGCGGTGCTGCTCACCGGGGCCGGGGTGCTCGACCTCGACGTGGCCGCCGAGGTGCCGTGGGCGCACCGGCAGCTCACCGTGCTCGCCGAGGACCTCGGCGCCGGGCTCGCCACCGAACAGACCGCCTCACTGCTACGGCTGGCCCGGGACATGTCCGGGCGCAACCAGCTGCGCGTCCTCGCCGCGCTTCAGGAGCCCGCCGCGGCGCGGGAGGCGCTCGGCGTGGCCGAACCGCGGTCGGGCGCGGCCGTGCTGGTCGAGTGCCGGCGCGACCCGGACTCGGGGCACACCGTGCTGCGGCCCGAGACGACCCGGGTGCCGGCCCAGTGCGGGCGCGGGGACGGCGCCGACCCGGGGGCGGACGACGTGGACGGGTGAGGTAGACCTGGACGGGTGAACGAACGAGAGACGACGCCGGGGGAACCGGCCGGGCCCACCGGGCCGACCTTGGAGGCCCTGCGGCAGCGGCTGGCGGACTTCGCGGCGGCCCGGCGCTGGGAGCCCTTCCACACGCCGAAGAACCTGGCGGCCGCGCTGAGCGTGGAGGCCGGCGAACTGCTGGAGATCTTCCAGTGGTCGACGCCCGAGCAGGCGGCCGCGGTGATGTCCGATCCGGAGCGGGCCCACCGGGTGCGGGACGAGGTCGCGGACGTCCTCGCGTACCTGGTGCAGTTCTGCACGGTGGTCGGGGTGGATCCGCTGGAGGCCCTCGCGGCCAAGATCGAGCGGAACGAGCTCCGCTTCCCGGTGCCGGACGGACCGGCGGACGTCGACCAGGGCGGGGCGGGTGTCAACCCGGACGTGGACGAATAATCCTTGTGAGGGACGGGAGTTATCCACAGCCCCGGACTTGTCCACAGCTTTCCCGATGACGGATGCGGCCTCGCCGACTTCGCCGCACGCTTTCGCCGTGACCACCTGACCGCCCCACCGGCGGTGGTGGTCCCACGGCGACAGCGAGCGAAAGGAGTGGCGGCCATGGAGGCGCTGCGACTGATCAAGAGGGCCCGGCACGCCCTGGCCGAGGCCAGACACGTACCGGATGTGCTGGCCGAGGCGCGGCAGGCCGCGCTGCTCACCGAGGCGGTGGGGGCCAGGCTGGCGGAGCTGGACGACGACCAGCTCGCCGGGCTGGGGCAGCAACTGGCCGAGGCCGCGGCGCACGCGGCGGTCTGCCTGGAACGCTCGGTCGTCAGGGCCGCCGTGCTGAGCGGCGGCCGGGCCGGGCGGCTCACCGAACTCGGAGAGCTGGCACCGACCTTGGGTGCGCTGGACGGGCTGCTGCGGGACGTCGGGGAGACGCTGGTGGTGCTGGCCTGCGGGGCCGACACCGAGAGCCTCTACTGGACGTGCATCGACGGTGTGGACGCGGTGTCGGAGTGCAAGGACCTGGCCGGGCGGCTGCGGAAGGCGGCGGGCAGGCTGGAGGGAGAGGAAGGCGCGGTGCTCGGCGGGGCGCCGGCCGAGCGGGGCTCGCCCTTACTCGTGGTCCGGCTCGACCCGCCGGACGAGGGCGGGCCGACGGGGGAGGAGCAGGCGCCGGACTATCGGGTGCCTGGCGTGGCCGGAGCGTCGGAGGAGGAGGTGTCCGTACCGGTGGGATAGGTGGCAGGGCCGTCCTCCCGGATGCCGGGGGACTGCAACTCGGCGAGATCCGCGGACACCGAGGCGAGCAGTTCGTGCAGTTGTTCCAGCAGGCTCTTCTGCGCGGCGGGCCCGGACGAGGTACCGGCGGCCGAGCCCGCCGGGCTGCTCGGGAGCTGCGGCGTGGCAGTTGGTTCGGTCATGACGGGACCTCTTCGGATCGGTAGTGCGGCGTGAAGCGGCCGGCGGTGGCTCGGCCCGCGCAGCGGGGGTGCCTGATGCCTGGCCACCGAGGTACACGCCCCCGCCGCAGCAACCAACGAACCGCTCCGGCGGCCGGTCACCGCGCGCCACCCGATGTGGTCCAACTCCGTTACGCCGTAAGCCTCCCGGGTGATCCCGGCTTGCCGCCGCGAAGCGGCCTGGGCTAGGCGCGCGACGAGACACTCCCGGCTTGCTCGGCGCCGAGCAAGCCGGGTGCCCGAGCAAGCCGGGTGCCCGACCAAGCCGGGACCGGGCCAAGGCTTCGGGCGAGGGGAAGGAGGAGAGGGCGGAGGGGAGGGAGGGGGAGGGGGAGGGGGAGGGGGCCCGCACGCCCGCCGAAAGCCGCAGAACGCACTCGGGGTTCGGAGCCCGAGTCGGCTCCGAACCCCGATGGTGTGGTCCCGCAGGTCAGTTGTGGGCGTGCAGGTCGGCGTTGAGGCCGCCCCAGGAGCCGGAGCGGGCGATGACCTCGACGGCGCCGGTCTGCGAGTTGCGGCGGAACAGCAGGTTGTCCTGGCCGGACAGCTCGACGGCCTTGGCCACGGTGCCGTCCGGGGTGGTGACCCGGGTGCCGGCGGTGACGTAGAGGCCGGCCTCGATGACGCAGTCGCTGCCGAGCGAGATGCCGATGCCTGCGTTGGCACCGAGCAGGCAGCGCTCGCCGACCGAGACGACCTGCTTGCCGCCGCCGGAGAGGGTGCCCATGATCGAGGCGCCGCCGCCGATGTCGCTGTGGTCGCCGACGACGACGCCCGCGCTGATCCGGCCCTCGACCATGGAGGTGCCGAGGGTGCCGGCGTTGAAGTTGACGAAGCCCTCGTGCATCACGGTGGTGCCGGCGGCCAGGTGGGCGCCGAGGCGGACGCGGTCGGCGTGGGCGATGCGCACACCGGACGGGGCGACGTAGTCGGTCATCCGCGGGAACTTGTCGATGCCGTACACGGCGAGCTGGCCGCCCTGGGCGCGGACCGCGAGGCGGGCCTGCTCGACCGCGTCCACCGGGACGGGGCCGATGCTGGTCCACGCGACATTGGCGAGCAGCCCGAAGACGCCGTCCAGGTTCTGGCCGTGCGGCTTGACCAGGCGGTGGCTGAGCAGGTGCAGGCGCAGGTACACGTCGTGGGTGTCGAGCGGCTTCTCGTCGAGCGAGGCGATGGTGGTGCGCACGGCGACCACCTCGACGCCGCGGCGCGGGTCGGCGCGCAGCGCCTCGGCCGCGCCTGCGCCGAGTTCGGCCTCGGCCTGCTCGGCGGTCAGGCGGACGGTGCCGGCCGGGCCGGGCTCGGCGGCCAGGGCGGGGGCGGGGAACCAGGTGTCGAGGACGGTGCCGTCGGCGGCGATGGTGGCCAGGCCGGCGGCCACGGCCCCGTTCGGGAGGGAGGTCGATTCAGCAGTCACACCGTGCACGTTAACCAATGCGGGGCCCTGCTGCCGAACACGCCCGTCGTACGGACGCGGCCGCCGCTCGGCACGCCCCCGCCGTGCGTACACGGTCACCGGCGGGCTGCGGCGGACGGCCGCCGAGCCGGAAAACCCGGTGTTCAGCGAAGGTTTGCTCGGCGATACTCGGGCGGGTGTTCATGTCGATCTCCACCACCGGCAGCGTCGAGGGCCCGGCCACCGATCTCGGCTTCCTGCTGCACAAGCACCCGGGCAAGGTCCAGCGGTTCGCGACGTCGCACGGCGAGGCGCACGTCTTCTACCCCGAGGCGGGCGACGACGTCTGCACGGCGGCGCTGCTGCTGGACGTCGACCCGATCGCGCTGGTCCGCAAGGGCCGGGGCAAGGGGCGCGGCGGTTCGCCGGACTTCGCGCTCGCCCAGTACGTCAACGACCGCCCGTACGCGGCGTCCTCGCTGCTCGCGGTGGCGCTGCGGACGGTGTTCCGGTCCGCGATGAAGGGCGCCTGCCCGGCCCGGCCCGGGCTGGCGGACCGGCCGCGCCCGCTGCGGATCACGTTGCCCGCGGTGCCCGCGAACGGCGCGGGCGAGGGCGGTGGCCCGGCGATGGCGGTCCGGCTGTTCGAGCCGCTGGGCTGGCGGGTCGAGGCGGTGGCGCTCCCGTTGGACGAGGCGTTCCCGGAGTGGGGCGAGTCCCGGTACGTGCGGCTCACACTGGTCTCGGACGCCGTGCGGCTCGCCGACGCGCTCCAGCAGCTGTACGTGCTGCTGCCGGTGCTGGACGGTGCCAAGCACTACTGGGTCGCCCCGGACGAGGTGGACAAGCTGCTCGCCGCCGGCGAGGGCTGGCTGGCCGCCCACCCGGAGCGCGCCCTGATCACCCGCCGCTACCTGTCCCGGAGCCGGGCGCTGACCCGGGTGGCGATGGAGCGTCTGGAGCTGGCCCGGCTGGCGGAGGCGGACGACCGGGAGCCCGAGGAGGTCGACAACGCGGTCGACGAGCGGCCGGACGAGCCGGAGGAGGCCGCCGGGGCGGCATCGGAGCCCAGGCCGCCGTCCCTCGCCGGGCAGCGCCGCGCCGCGATCCTCGCCGCCCTGCGGGAGGTGGGCGCGGCCCGCGTCGCCGATCTCGGCTGCGGCCGGGGCGAGTTGATCGGCGAACTGCTGAAGGACGCCCGGTTCACCGAGGTGCTCGGCGTGGACGTGTCGGCGCGGGCCTTGCAGGCGGCGGCCCGCGGACTGCGCCTGGACCGGATGCCGGAGCGGCAGGCGGCCCGGGTGACGCTGGCGCAGGGCGCGCTGACGTACACGGACGCCCGGTTGAAGGGCTTCGACGCGGCGGTGCTGTGCGAGGTGGTCGAGCACCTGGACCTGCCCAGGCTGCCCGCCCTGGAGTACGCGGTGTTCGGCGCGGCCCGGCCGGGGGCGGTGGTCGTCACCACGCCGAACGCCGAGTACAACGTCCGCTGGGAGAGCCTGCCGGCGGGCGCTGTCCGGCACGCCGACCACCGCTTCGAGTGGTCGCGCGCCGAGTTCCGCGCGTGGGCCGAGCGGGTCGCGGCGGTGTTCGGTTACACGGTGGTGCTGCGCCCGGTGGGGCCGGAGGACGGGGAGGTCGGCGCGCCGACCCAGCTGGCCCTGTTCCGCCTCGGCACCAGCCCTGCCGAGCAGACCCCGACCGAGCAGACCCCGACCGAGCAGACCCCTGCCGAGCGGACCCCGACCGGCACCACCCGGACCGACCCGGCCGCGACCGAGCAGGCCCCGACCGAGCACACCCCGGCCGACCCGGCGCCCGAAGGAGGCGAATCCCGATGACCGACGAAGCGACCCCGACGTCCGAGCAGCACCAGCACCAGCACCAGGAGCACGACCAGGGTCAGCCCCAGGACCACCCCGCCCCCCGCCGTCTCCCCGTCACCGACGTCTCCCTCGTCGTCCTGATCGGCACCAGCGGCGCCGGCAAGTCGACCTTCGCCCGCCGCCACTTCCTGCCCACCCAGGTTGTCTCCTCCGACTTCTGCCGCGGCCTGGTCGCCGACGACGAGAACGACCAGTCGGCCTCCGCCGAGGCCTTCGACGTCCTGCACTACATCGTCGGCAAGCGCCTCGCGGCCGGCCGGCTGACCGTCGTGGACGCCACCAACGTCCAGCCCGAGGCACGCCGCCAGCTGGTGCGGATCGCCCGCGAGCACGACGTGCTGCCGATCGCGATCGTGCTGGACGTCCCGCCGGGCGTGTGCGCCGAGCGCAACCGCTCCCGCCCGGACCGCCAGCTGCCGGCCCACGTCGTCCCGCGCCAGCACCGCGAGCTGCGCCGTTCCCTGCGCGGCCTGGAGCGCGAGGGCTTCCGCAAGGTGCACGTGCTGCGCGGCGCGGCCGAGGTGGCGGCGGCCGAGGTGGAGCTGGAGAAGCGCTACAACGACCTGCGTCACCTGACCGGCCCGTTCGACATCGTCGGCGACATCCACGGCTGCCGCTCCGAGCTGGAGACCCTGCTGACCCGCCTCGGCTACACGCTGACCCGGGACGCCGGGGGCCGGCCGGTGGACGCGGTGCCGCCGGCGGGCCGTACCGCCGTGTTCGTCGGGGACCTGGTCGACCGCGGCCCGGACACACCGGGCGTGCTGCGCCTGGTGATGGGCATGGTCGCGGCCGGGCACGCGCTGTGCGTGCCGGGCAACCACGAGAACAAGCTGGGCCGGGCGCTGGACGGCAAGAAGGTCAACGTCGCCTACGGTCTGCAGGAGTCGCTGGATCAGCTGGCCGGCGAGTCCGAGGAGTTCCGGGCCGAGGCGCGGGAGTTCATGCGCGGCCTGGTGAGCCACTACCTGCTGGACGGCGGCGCGCTGGTGGTCTGCCACGCCGGTCTGCCGGAGCGGTACCACGGCCGCAACTCGGGCCGGGTGCGCTCGCACGCGCTGTACGGGGAGACCACCGGCGAGACCGACGAGTACGGCCTGCCGGTGCGCTACCCGTGGGCGGAGGAGTACCGGGGCAAGGCGCTGGTGGTGTACGGCCACACGCCGGTGCCGTCGGCGAGCTTCGTCAACAACACCGTCTGCCTGGACACCGGTTGCGTGTTCGGCGGCACCCTGACGGCGCTGCGCTACCCGGAGCGGGAGCTGGTGAGCGTGCCGGCCGAGCGGGAGTGGTACGCGCCGGTTCGCCCGCTGTCCACGGACGCGCCGGGCGCCCGCGAGGGCCGTCCGCTGGATCTCGCCGACGTGGCGGGCCGCCGGGTCGTCGAGACCGGGCTGCACGGGCGGGTCGCCGTCCGGGAGGAGAACGCGGCGGCGGCGCTGGAGGTGATGAGCCGCTTCGCGCTGGACCCGCGGCTGCTGGCGTACCTGCCGCCGACGATGGCGCCGAGCGCCGCCTCCCGCCGGGACGGCTTCCTGGAGCACCCGCAGGAGGCGTTCGCCGCCTACCGCGCGGACGGCGTGCGGCACCTGGTGTGCGAGGAGAAGCACATGGGGTCCCGCGCGGTGGTGCTGGTCGCCCGGGACGACGCGGCGCTGGAGCGGCGCTTCGGCGTGGCCGGTCCGGGCGCGATCTGGACCAGGACGGGCCGGGCGTTCCTCGCCGACGACGGCCTGACCGCGGCCGTGCTGGGCCGGGTGCGGGCGGCCGCCGAGCGCTCGGGGCTGTTCGACGAGCTGGGCACCGGCTGGCTGCTGCTGGACGCCGAGCTGATGCCCTGGTCGCTGAAGGCCGTGGAACTGCTGCGCCGCCAGTACGCGGCGGTCGGCGCGGCGGCGGGCGCCGCCCTGCCGGAGGCGCTGGCGGCCCTGGAGCGGGCGGCCGGTCGCGGGTTGGACCTGGCGGAGCTGACCGCCAAGCAGCGGCGGCGCGCGGCCGACGCGCAGGCGTTCACCGAGGCGTACCGGCGGTACTGCTGGCCGACCGAGGGGCTGTCGGGCGTGCGGCTGGCGCCGTTCCAGGTGCTGGCCGCCGAGGGTGTGAACCTCGCCGTACGCCCGCACGACGAGCACCTGGCCTGGATCGACCGCCTGGTCGCGGCCGACGAAGCGGCGGCCGAAGCGGCGGCCGAAGCGCGGGCCGAAGCCGCGCTCGCAACGGCGTCCGTGACGGCGTCCGAGGCGGCGTCCGAAACGGACGGTGACCGGGCACCGGTCCTGCACCGCACCGGCCGTCTCCTGGTGGACACCGAGGACGAGGCCTCGGTGGCGGCCGCCACGGCCTGGTGGGAGGAGCTGACGGCGGCGGGCGGCGAGGGCATGGTGGTCAAACCGCTGGCCTCGGTGGTGCGCACGAAGCGGGGCGGGGGCCGTCCGGGCGGGCTGGTGCAGCCGGGGGTGAAGGTGCGCGGCCGGGAGTACCTGCGGATCGTCTACGGCCCGGACTACACCGAGTACCTGGACCGGCTGCGCGAGCGGTCGCTGGGCCACAAGCGCTCGCTGGCGCTGCGCGAGTACGCGTTGGGCCTGGAGGCGCTGGACCGGCTGGCGGCCGGCGAGCCGCTGTGGCGGGTGCACGAGCCGGTGTTCGCGGTGCTCGCGCTGGAGTCCGAGCCGGTCGATCCGCGCCTGTAGGCCGACCGGGCGCCGAGGAGGCCCGCGCCTGTAGGCCGACCGGGCGTCGAGGGGGTCCGCGCCTGTAGGCCGACCGGGCGTTGAGGGGGAGTCCGCGGCGGGGCTCCCCCTCTCCCATCCCCGGCGTGTATAGAAATTCCGAGCATCGTATAGACTTGCTACTTTCCCGTACGTCCCGTCATCCCAGGAGCCCGGTATGGCCTTCAACCTCCGGAACAGGCACTTCCTCAAGGAGCTCGACTTCACGCCCCAGGAGTTCCGCTTCCTGGTGGACCTCGCCGCCGGGCTCAAGGCGGCCAAGTATGCGGGCACCGAGCAGCCCCGGCTGCGCGGGAAGAACATCGCGCTGATCTTCGAGAAGACCTCCACCCGTACCCGCTGCGCCTTCGAGGTCGCCGCCCACGACCAGGGCGCCACCACCACCTACCTGGACTCGTCCGGTTCGCAGATCGGCCACAAGGAGTCCATCCGGGACACCGCCCGGGTGCTCGGCCGGATGTTCGACGGCATCGAGTACCGCGGCCACGGCCAGGAGATCGTCGAGGAACTGGCCGCGAATGCCGGCGTCCCGGTCTGGAACGGTCTCACCGACGAGTGGCACCCCACCCAGATGCTGGCCGACGTGCTCACCATGACCGAGCACGGCACCAAGCCGCTGACCGGGACCGCCCTCGCCTACCTCGGCGACGCCCGCTCCAACATGGGCAACTCGCTGCTGGTCACCGGCGCCCTGCTCGGCATGGACGTCCGGATCGTCGCCCCGCGCTCCCTCTGGCCGGCCGAGGAGGTCCGGAAGGCGGCCGAGACGCTGGCCGAGGCGACCGGCGCCCGGATCACCCTCACCGAGGACGTGGCCGAGGGCGTGGCCGACGTGGACTTCCTCTACACCGACGTCTGGGTCTCGATGGGCGAGCCCAAGGAGGTCTGGGCCGAGCGGATCGAGTTGCTCAAGCCCTACCAGGTGTCGATGGACACCGTCCGGGCCACCGGCAACCCGGCCGTGAAGTTCCTGCACTGCCTGCCCGCGTTCCACGACCTCGGCACGGTGGTCGGGCGGCAGATGTACGAGGCGACCGGCATGACCGAGCTGGAGTGCACCGACGAGCTGTTCGAGTCGGCGCACTCCGTCGTGTTCGACCAGGCCGAGAACCGCCTGCACACCATCAAGGCGGTCCTGGTCGCCACCCTCGGCTCCTGAAGCAGGAGCTCACTTCTCCAGCTTGACGCAGGCCGCCCGGTCGCCCGCCGCGTGCGGGCCGGCCGGGGTGCCCGCGTGCATCACCAGCGAGCGGGCCTCGCCCGGCCGGGGCTGCCAGGGCACCGAGGCCGTCGCGGTGCCCTCGCCGTGCTCGTCGGTGCGCAGCGCCAGCCGCAGTTCGTTGCGCCCGTTGGCGTACGCGGGGTCGGTGGACGGCTGCACCGGGTCCACGGCGTCCTGGTAGTGCGGTCCGGACGAGGCCGGGTCGGCCCCGCAGGAGCCGGTGTGCAGGTGCACCGGGAACTCGTGGTCGGGGGCGAGCCCGGTGACGGTCATGGTGAGCACCGTCCGCCCCGCGGTGGAGCGGTCGGTGACGATCCGGGTGCGCGCGCCGTACGGCACGAGGTCGTCCGCGTAGCTGACGGCGGTCGGCGGGACGAAGGCCGTCGCGGGGTCGAAGGCGGCCTCGACGACGGAGACGGGCGAGGCGATGGGGGCCCGCGGGGTGACGGGGGCCGGGGAGGCGGCGGCGGGGGCGAGCAGGGCCAGCGGCAGCAGCGCGGCGGCGAGCGGAGTGGACATCAACGGGCCTTCCACGGGCGGGGTGACGGACACCGTGCTCAACGGCGCCGGGCGCCGGCGGACACCCTCGAACGGGCTCGGAGGCGAGCGGGCCGCGCGGGCGCGCCCCCGCTCGTCCCGTCGCCGACCGGCGGTTCCGGTGGTGAGCTGGTGTGAGCCGGTGCCGAGTCGACACCGAGCCGGTGGTGGGCCGGTGGTGGGCCGGCAGCGGTGCGGTTGTCGGCCTCCGTCGCCGGAATGGCCGCTGACCTGCGCTTTTATCGACCCAGGCATGCCTGCGGTGGTGAAGGCGACGGCATGCACTATGGTTTATCTCGACATCGAGATAACTGCCCCATAGGATATATCTCGACATCAAGATACTTGCCGAGCGGAGCTCGCCGGCGATGCGGGCAAGGTAAGCCTAAGTAAGGCTGACCTTACCACCGTGGCGGCCGGATACCGCACGAAGCACCCAGAAGGAGTCAGTCGTGTCCGCGAACAGCTTCGACGCCCGCAGCTCGCTGCAGGTGGGCGACGAGTCGTACGAGATCTTCAAGCTCTCCGCCGTCGAGGGTTCCGAGCGGCTGCCGTACAGCCTCAAGGTGCTGCTGGAGAACCTGCTCCGCACGGAGGACGGCGCGAACATCACCGCCGACCACATCCGCGCGCTCGGCAACTGGGACGCCAGCGCCCAGCCGAGCCAGGAGATCCAGTTCACGCCGGCCCGCGTGATCATGCAGGACTTCACCGGCGTGCCGTGCGTGGTCGACCTCGCCACCATGCGTGAGGCCGTCAAGGAGCTGGGCGGCGACCCGGCCAAGATCAACCCGCTGGCCCCGGCCGAGCTGGTCATCGACCACTCCGTCATCGCCGACAAGTTCGGCACCCCGGACGCCTTCGTCCAGAACGTCGAGATCGAGTACGGCCGCAACAAGGAGCGCTACCAGTTCCTGCGCTGGGGCCAGACCGCCTTCGACGAGTTCAAGGTCGTCCCGCCCGGCACCGGCATCGTCCACCAGGTGAACATCGAGCACCTGGCCCGCACCATCATGGTCCGCGGCGGCCAGGCCTACCCGGACACCTGCGTCGGCACCGACTCGCACACCACCATGGTCAACGGCCTGGGCGTGCTGGGTTGGGGCGTCGGCGGCATCGAGGCCGAGGCCGCCATGCTGGGCCAGCCGGTCTCCATGCTGATCCCGCGCGTGGTCGGCTTCAAGCTCAACGGCCAACTGCCGGCCGGCACCACCGCCACCGACCTGGTGCTCACCATCACCGAGATGCTGCGCAAGCACGGTGTGGTCGGCAAGTTCGTCGAGTTCTACGGCGAGGGCGTCTCCGCGATCCCGCTGGCCAACCGCGCCACCATCGGCAACATGTCGCCGGAGTTCGGCTCGACCTGCGCGATCTTCCCGATCGACGCCGAGACCATCAACTACCTCAAGCTCACCGGCCGCGACGAGCAGCAGCTCGCCCTGGTCGAGGCGTACGCCAAGGAGCAGGGCCTCTGGCACGACCCGTCGGTCGAGCCGGTCTTCTCCGAGTACCTGGAGCTGGACGTCTCCACCGTCGTCCCGTCGATCTCCGGCCCGAAGCGTCCGCAGGACCGCGTCGTCCTGGCCGAGGCCGCCACCCGGTTCGCCGAGGCGCTGCCGACCTACTCCGCCGAGGCCTCGAAGCCGACCGTCGTCACCGCCCCCGACGGGTCGAAGTACGAGATCGACAACGGCGCGGTCGTGATCGCCTCGATCACCTCCTGCACCAACACCTCCAACCCCTCCGTCATGCTGGGCGCCGCCCTGCTGGCGAAGAAGGCCGTGGAGAAGGGCCTCACGGTCAAGCCGTGGGTCAAGACCACCCTGGCCCCCGGGTCCAAGGTCGTCATGGACTACTACGAGAAGGCCGGCCTGCTCCCGTACATGGAGAAGCTGGGCTTCAACCTGGTCGGCTACGGCTGCGTCACCTGCATCGGCAACTCGGGCCCGCTGCCCGAGGAGGTCTCGGCCGCCGTCAACGAGGCCGACCTGGCGGTCGTCTCGGTGCTCTCCGGCAACCGCAACTTCGAGGGCCGGATCAACCCGGACGTGAAGATGAACTACCTGGCCTCCCCGCCGCTGGTGGTCGCCTACGCCCTGGCCGGCAACATGAACATCGACATCACCCGCGACGCCCTGGGCCAGGACGCCGACGGCAACGACGTCTTCCTCGCCGACATCTGGCCGTCGGAGCAGGAGGTGGCGGACACCGTCGCCGGCTCCATCGACGAGGCGATGTTCGACAAGGGCTACCAGGACGTCTTCGCCGGTGACCACCGCTGGCAGTCGCTCCCGGTCCCGACCGGCAACACCTTCGAGTGGGACGCCGAGTCCACCTACGTGCGCAAGCCCCCGTACTTCGAGGGCATGGCCAAGACCCCGAGCCCGGTGACCGACATCGCCGGCGCCCGCGTCCTGGCCAAGCTGGGCGACTCGGTCACCACCGACCACATCTCCCCGGCCGGCAACATCAAGCCGGGCACCCCGGCGGCGCAGTACCTGACCGCCAACGGTGTCGAGAAGCGCGACTTCAACTCCTACGGCTCGCGCCGCGGCAACCACGAGGTGATGATCCGCGGCACCTTCGCCAACATCCGTCTGCGCAACCAGATCGCGCCGGGCACCGAGGGCGGCTACACCCGCGACTTCACCCAGGCCGACGGCCCGGTGTCGTTCATCTACGACGCCTCGCAGAACTACCAGGCCGCCGGCACCCCGCTGGTCGTCCTGGCCGGCAAGGAGTACGGCTCCGGCTCGTCCCGCGACTGGGCCGCCAAGGGCACCGCGCTGCTGGGCGTCAAGGCCGTCATCGCCGAGTCGTACGAGCGCATCCACCGCTCGAACCTGATCGGCATGGGCGTCCTGCCGCTGCAGTTCCCGGAGGGCCAGACCGCCGAGTCCCTCGGCCTGACCGGCGAGGAGACCTTCTCCTTCACCGGCGTGACCGAGCTCAACGAGGGCCGCACCCCGAAGACCGTCAAGGTCAAGGCCGGTGACAAGGAGTTCGACGCGGTCGTCCGCATCGACACCCCCGGTGAGGCGGACTACTACCGCAACGGCGGCATCCTGCAGTACGTGCTGCGCTCGCTCATCGGCTGAACCGAGTTCTAGTTCCGGGGGCTGAGCGCCCCGGTGGCTGAGAGGCCGGACCGCATCGCGCGGTCCGGCCTCTTTTGCATGCTGCCTCTCCTGAGCCCTGCCCCTTGTGCGGTGTGCCGCGATGGACTAAACCTCTATCCCATCTGGTCCAGACCAATTGACGCTCATTCAGAGAACAGGTCCGGTATGCCCACTCGCGCCTCAGCCCTGCTCGCCGCCGCCACCGTCGCCGCGCTGCTCGCCGCCCCCGCCACCGCCAACGCCGCCGACGGCGGGCACGGCCCGAAGCTGAAGGGCCAGCGGGTCGGCTACTTCACCCAGTGGGGCGCCGACAGCTCCGCCAAGCGCGTCCAGGACTCCGGCCAGGCCGGGAAGCTCACCGTCGTCAACTACGCCTTCGGCAACGTCTCCGCCGACGGCACCTGCTTCGAGAGCAACGACGCCGGCCAGGGCGACGCCCACAACGACTACCAGCGCGCCTTCTCCGCCGCCGACTCGGTCGACGGCGTGGCCGACGCCCCGGGCCAGAAGCTGAAGGGCCACTTCAACCAGCTGCGCAAGCTCAAGGCGAAGAACCCGCAGCTGCGCACGGTCATCTCGCTCGGCGGCTGGAGCTGGTCCAAGTACTTCTCCGACGCGGCCGCCACCGACGCCGCGCGCAAGAAGTTCGTCTCCTCCTGCATCGACCTCTACCTCAAGGGCGACGTTCCGGTCCTGCCCGGCTCCCCGGAGGGCGGCGCCGGCGCGGCCGCGGGCGTCTTCGACGGCATCGACATCGACTGGGAGTACCCGGGCGGCGGCGGGGACCCGGGCAACGTGGTCCGCCCCGAGGACGGGCGCAACTTCACCCTGCTGATGCAGGAGTTCCGCCGCCAGCTCGACGACTTCGGCAAGAAGGGCGGCAAGGATGGCGGCAAGAAGGGCGACAAGGGCAGGCACTACCTGCTGACCGCCGCCGTCGCCGCCAACGAGACCGTCGCCGACCGGCTCGAACTGCCCGAGCTGAGCGAGTCGGTGGACTGGCTCAACCTGATGACCTACGACCTGCACGGCCCCTGGGAGGGCAAGGGCCCGGCCAACCACCAGGCCAACCTCTACTCCGACCCGGCCGACCCCGACGCCCGCCGGCGCAGCGCCGACACGGCCGTCGACCACTACCAGGAGCGCGGCCTGCCCGCCGGGCAGATCGTGCTCGGCGCCCCGCTGTACGGCCACGGCTGGACGGGCGTCGCGCCCGGCAAGCGCGGCGGCCTCTACCAGAGCGCCACCGCCGCCGCCCCCGACCTCTCCTACCGGGAGGTCAACGCGCTGCCCGGCAAGGTGTACGTGGACCGCGACCACGGCGCGTCCTGGAAGTACGACGGCACCACCTTCTACAGCTACGACACCGCCGAGGTGCTCACCCAGAAGGCGCGGTACGCGCGCTGGAACGACCTGGGCGGCGTGATGGTCTGGTCGCTGGACGGCGACGACGCCCAGGGCAGCGCGATCGCCGCCCTGGACCGCGGCCTGCGCCGCGACTGACGCCCCGACGCGAAGGGGCCCGCCGTGTCCGCACGGCGGGCCCCTTCACGCCTGGGTCAGGCCCGGTCGCAGGCCTGCGCCCGCAGCGCGCGGGCCAGGTCGTCGCGGCACTCCAGGACCAGGCGGCGCAGCGCCGGCGCGGCCTGCGGGTGGCCGTCCAGCCAGGCGTCGGCCTCGGCCAGGGTCTGCTCGCTGGTCTGCGCGCGAGGGAAGAACCCGCTGACGATCCGCATCGCGATCTCGATGGTCCGCTCGGCCCAGACCCGCTCCAGCAGCTTGAAGTAGGGCGCCGCGTAGAGCGCGGTCAGGTCGCGGTGGGCGGGCAGCGCGAAGCCCGCGATCTCGGCCTCGACCAGGGCGTTCGGCAGTTCGTCGGAGTCGACCACGGCCGACCAGGCGGCGGCCTTGGCCTCCGCGGTGGGCCGGGCGGCCAGGCACTGGGTGTACTGGCGCTTGCCGCTGGCGGTGTTGTCGGCGGCCAGCTCTCCGGCCAGTTCCTCGTCGCCGGCCTGGCCGGCGGCGGCCAGTGCCAGCCACAGCGACCAGCGCAGCTCCTGGTCGACCTCCAGGCCGTCGATCCGGGCGCTGCCGGCCAGCAGGCCGCGGACCAGGCCGAGGTGCTCGGCGCCGCCCGCGGTCTGGGCGAGGAAGCGGGCCCAGGCCAGCTGGTGGTCGCTGCCGGGTACGGCCTCGCGCAGTTCGCGCAGGGCGCCGTCGGCCAGCTGCCGGCCGCCCTCGCCGCGCCAGGCCGGGTCGGCGTACAGGTCGACGGCGGTCTTGGCCTGGGCGTGCAGCGACTGCAGCACGCCGATGTTGCCCTCCTGGCCGGCGAAGCGCAGCACCAGGGCGACGTAGTCGCGGGCCGGCATCAGGCCGTCCCGGGTGAGGTTCCAGACGGCGGACCAGGCGAGTGCCCGGGCCAGCTCGTCGTGGATGTCGCCGAGGCCGGTGCGCAGGGTCTCCAGGGACTCGGAGTCGAAGCGGATCTTGCAGTAGGTGAGGTCGTCGTCGTTGAGCAGCACCAGCGCGGGGCGGGGGCGGCCGGCGGCCTCGGCGACGACGGTGCGGTTGCCGGTGACGTCGAGCTCGATCCGCTCGGTGCGCACCAGGGAGCCGTCGGCGTCCCGGTCGTAGAGGCCGATCGCGATCCGGTGCGGGCGTAGCACCGCCCCGTCCTGGAGGACGGCGAGTTCGGTGATCCGGCCCTCGGCGTCGGTGGTCACCTGCGGGGTGAGCGAGTCGACCCCTGCGGTCTGCAGCCAGGCGGCGGCCCAGGCCTTGAGGTCGCGGCCGCTGGTCTCCTCCAGGACGCCCAGCAGGTCGCCGAGTTCGGTGTTGCCGAAGGCGTGGCGCCTGAAGTAGCGGCGGGCGCCCTCGAAGAAGGCCTCGGGGCCGACGTACGCGACCAGCTGCTTGAGGACGGCGGCGCCCTTGGCGTAGGTGATGCCGTCGAAGTTGAGCTTGGCGTCCTCGAGGTCGCGGATGTCGGCGGTGATCGGGTGGGTGGTGGGGAGCTGGTCCTGCCGGTAGGCCCAGGCCTTGCGCTGGTTGGCGAAGGTGACCCAGGCGGAGGAGTACCGGGTGCGGGCGCCGATCAGGCCGTAGGAGCCCATGAAGTCGGCGAAGGACTCCTTCAGCCACAGGTCGTCCCACCAGCGCATGGTGACCAGGTCGCCGAACCACATGTGCGCCATCTCGTGCAGGATGACGTTGGCGCGGCCCTCGTAGGCGGCGTCGGTGACCTTCGAGCGGAAGACGAACTCCTCGCGGAAGGTGACGCAGCCGGGGTTCTCCATGGCGCCGATGTTGTACTCGGGGACGAACGCCTGGTCGTACTTGCCGAAGGGGTACGGGTAGTCGAACTCCTCGTGGAAGAAGTCGAGTCCGAGCTTGGTGACGCCGAGGATCTCGTCCGCGTCGAAGTACTGGGCGAGGGACTTGCGGCACATCGCGGAGAGCGGGATCTCCAGGGTGGTGCCGTCGGCGAGTTCGCGGCTGTAGTGGTCGCGGGCGACGTGGTAGGGGCCGGCCACGACGGCGGTGAGGTAGCTGGAGATCGGCTGGGTCGGCGCGAACTCCCAGGTGCGGGCGGCGCCTTCCTCGGTGACCTTGTCGTGGACGGCGTTGGACCAGACGTCCCAGGCGGCGGGGGCGGTGACGGTGAAGCCGAACGTGGCCTTCAGGTCGGGCTGTTCGAAGGTCGCGAAGACCCGGCGGGCGTCGGCCGGCTCGTAGTGGGTGTAGAGGTACGTCTCGCCGTCCACCGGGTCGGTGAAGCGGTGCAGGCCCTCGCCGGTGCGGCTGTAGGCGCAGTCCGCCTCGACGGTGAGGACGTTCTCGGCGGCGAGGCCGTCGACGTGCACCCGGGCGCCGTCGTAGGCGGTGGCCGGGTCGATCGCGCGGCCGTTGAGGGTGACGGCGTGGACGGCGGGGGCGAGCAGGTCGAGGAAGGTGTCGGCGCCGGGCCGGGAGCAGCGGAACGTGACGGTGGTGGTGGAGCGGAAGGTGGCGGCCTTCGGATCGGGGGCGGAGGTCACGTCCAGCCGGACCTGGTAGCCCTCCACGGCCAGGATGCTGGCCCGCTGCTGCGCTTCGTCGCGGCTCAGGTTCTTGCCCGGCACGGCGGTACTCCTTTGTCCGGCTCGCACGGTGGTGCGTCTGTGGGTGGTGCGGTCTCGGCGCGCGGTGTGCCGCGCCCCGCAGGGGCATCCTTTCACGCCCTCCCTCGCCGGTACCATTGCACAGGCCGTCCCGGCGGGGCCGGAATCAGCGGCGGCGGGCGGGTGTTGACGAGTCGGGGTGGCACGCCTGCCTGCCTCGTCATCACCTCACGAAGGACGACAGCCGTGACGACTGCCGCTGAGCGCAAGACCGCCGACTTCTGGTTCGACCCGGCCTGCCCGTGGGCGTGGATGACGTCCCGCTGGCTGATCGAGGTGCAGCAGTTGCGTCCGGTGGACGTGAACTGGCACGTGATGAGCCTGTCGGTGCTGAACGAGGACCGCGACCTCCCGGAGAACTACCGCGAGCTGCTGGACAACGCCTGGGGCGCGGTGCGGGTGTGCATCGCGGCCGCCCGGGAGCACGGCGACGAGGTGCTGGGCCGGCTCTACACCGAGCTGGGCCTGCGCTTCCACAACCAGGGCCTGCCGCAGAACCGGGAGACGGTCGAGGCGGCGCTGGTGGCCGCCGGGCTTCCCGTGGGGCTGGCGGACGCGGCCGGCACGGACGCGTACGACGAGGCCCTGCGCGCCTCGCACAAGGAGGGCATCACCCTGGTCGGCGAGGACGTCGGCACCCCGGTGATCGCGGTGGAGGGCGTGGACGGCGAGCGGGTCGCCTTCTTCGGCCCGGTGGTCACCCCGGCCCCGAAGGGCGAGGCCGCGGCCCGGCTCTGGGACGGCACCCTGCTGGTGGCCTCCACCCCGGGCTTCTACGAGATCAAGCGGACCCGTACGGCGGGCCCGTCCTTCGAGTAGCGCGGGGCGCGCGAAGGGCCCGGTACCGCAGCAGGCGGTACCGGGCCCTCGTGCGTGCCGGGGTCAGCGGGCGGCGGCCGCGTCCCGCCGCTGCTTGACCAGGCCGGCGGCGCTCAGCAGCGCGACCAGTATCCCGGCCGCGTACAGCTGCTGCCGGTTGCCCTCGGTGGTGGTCATCAGGGCGAGGATGCCGGTCACGGCGGCCATCGCGATCCAGGTCAGGTACGGGTAGCCCCACATCTTCACGGTGAGCAGTTCGGGCGCCTCGCGCTCCAGCCGGCGGCGCATCCGCAGCTGGACCAGGCAGATGAACAGCCAGACGACCAGGATGGCCACGCCGGTGGTGTTCATCAGCCAGGTGAAGACGGTCTCCGGCCAGAACTTGGCGGCCAGCACGGCGCCGAAGCCGAACAGGCAGGAGGCCAGCACGGCCCGGCGCGGCACCCCGCCGGAGACCTTGGCCAGCGCCCGGGGGCCCTGGCCGCGGCCGACCAGCGAGTACGCCATCCGGGAGGCGCCGTAGATGTTGGCGTTCATCGCGGAGAGCAGCGCGATCAGCACCACCACCTCCATGATCGTCCCGGCGCCGGTCACCCCGAGGTGCCGCAGCACGGTGACGTACGGGCCGTCGGTGACCACCGCCGGGTCCTTCCAGGAGACCAGGGTGACGACCAGGGCCATCGAGCCGATGTAGAAGATCGCGATCCGCCACACCGCCGTGCGCACCGCGTTGGCGACGTTCTTGCGGGGGTCGTCGGACTCGGCGGCGGCGATGGTGACGGTCTCCAGCCCGCCGTAGGCGAAGACCGAGGCGAGCAGGCCGACGATCAGCCCGCTGACCCCGGTGGGCAGGAAGCCGCCCTGGCCGGTCAGGTTGGTCGCGCCGGGGGCGCCGGGGCCGATCACCCCGGCGATGCCGAGCCCGCCGAGGACCAGGAAGGCGACGATCGCGGCGACCTTGATGGCGGCGAACCAGAACTCGAACTCGCCGAAGTTCTTCACCGCGGTCAGGTTGCTGGCGCAGAAGAAGACCATGAACAGGCCGACCCAGACCCAGGAGGAGACGCCCGGCACCCAGCCGTTGACGATCTTCCCGGCGGCGGTGGCCTCGGCGGCGACGCCGCAGCACAGCATCACCCAGTACATCCAGCCGGCCGTGATCCCGGCCCAGGGGCCGATCTCCTTCTCGGCGTGCACCGAGAACGACCCGGAGGCGGGGCGGGCGGCCGACATCTCGCCGAGCATCCGCATGATCAGCATGACCAGCAGGCCGGAGAGGGTGAACGCCAGGATGATCGCCGGACCGGCGGCGGCGATGCCGGCGCCGGAGCCGACGAACAGGCCCGCGCCGATCACCCCGCCCAGCGCGATCATCGACAGGTGGCGCTGCTTGAGGCCGTGCGCGAGCTGCTGGCCGGTGGCCGGGGCACCGTCGGCGTCGGTGGTCCCGGACGCCTTGGGCGCGGAGGTGGGGGCCATAGGGCTGGATCCAGACTGTGCGGAATGCGGCATGAGCTGTCCAATATCCGGTGATACCTCTGTTCATGCCAAGAGCGGGGACCCCGGGCCCACCATGCGGACCGCGCGGTGACGGAACGGGTCCGACCGGTGACACGGCGTCGGCGCGGGCCGGAATGGGCCGGTTCCGACAACGGTCGAGGGCGGGGCTTTGTCCGAAACCGTGGCGGTGGCGTAGTGGATCACCACGTAGGTTCACAGGTGTTCACTCACCTGAGCACCCCACAGGAGACCCCCGATGGCCACTGCCACCACCCCGATACCGCGCCGCGCCGTCCTCGCCGACCTGCTGCCCGCCGCCACCACCCGCCTCGGCGCCCAGGCCCGCGACCTGGCCCTGGTGGCCGGCGGCGCCGCCCTGACCGGCGTGGCCGCCCAGCTGTCGGTGAACATCCCCGGCTCGCCGGTGCCCGTCACCGGCCAGACCTTCGCCGCCCTGCTGGTCGGCACCGCGCTCGGCGCCCGCCGCGGCGTCGCCTCGCTCGCCCTCTACCTGCTGGCCGGCCTGGCCGGGATGCCCTGGTTCGCCGAGGGCACCTCCGGCTGGACGATGCCCTCGCTCGGCTACGTGCTCGGCTTCGTCCTGGCGGCCGGCCTGACCGGCGAGCTGGCCCGCCGCGGCGCCGACCGGACCCCGGTGAACACCGCCGTCACCATGGTCCTCGGCAGCCTCGCCATCTACGCGGTCGGCGTCCCGTACCTGGCCCTGTCGCTGCACGTCCCGCTCGCCCGGGCTGCCGAGCTCGGCCTCTACCCGTACCTGGTCGGCGACGCGCTGAAGGCCGTCCTCGCCGCCGGGGCCCTGCCGCTGGTCTGGAAGCTCGCCGCGAAGCGGTGAGCCCCCTGCCGGGCCCGGGCGCACGCGCATGCCACACTCATGGCATGCGCGTGTACCTGGGCTCAGACCATGCCGGATACGAACTGAAGAACCACCTCGTGGAGTGGCTCAAGGAGGCCGGCCACGAGCCGGTCGACTGCGGGCCGCACATCTACGACGCCGAGGACGACTACCCGCCGTTCTGCCTGCGCGCCGCCGAGCGCACCGCCGCCGACCCGGAGGCGCTGGGCGTCGTCATCGGCGGCTCGGGCAACGGTGAGGCGATCGCCGCCAACAAGGTCAAGGGCGTGCGGGCGGCGCTGGCCTGGAGCGAGCAGACCGCCGGGCTCGGCCGCGAGCACAACAACGCCAACGTGGTCTCCGTCGGCGGCCGCATGCACACGCTGGAGGAGGCCACCAAGTTCGTCGAGGTCTTCCTCAACACCCCCTACAGCGGCGAGCCGCGGCACACCCGCCGGATCGAGATGCTGAGCGAGTACGAGACCACCGGCGAGCTCCCGCCGATCCCGGCCCACCACCCGCAGGGCTGATCCCTCCCCCCGTCCACCCTCCGTCGGCCGGCCGCGCGCTCCACGCGGCCGGCCGCCGCCGTTCCCGGGCCCGTACGGCTGTGTCATCGGCCACAGGGCCGGGCGCGCCGGCGCTGGTACGCGCGGGGCGCGTGCGCCGCCCGCGTGGTTCGTACGCCCAACCGGCGCACGCCTCCTGACGCCGCGCCCGCCGTCGCGGCGATCGGCCGAAACCGGCTGACGGACCCGCGCCACGGCACACCCGCTCGCGTCCGGCCCGTCGACGCCGGGCGGTGCCCGTGGATAGGGTCGGGCCCCATGGCTGGCAGACCGCCGGGCGCACCGCCCCAGACGACTGCGACGAGGCCCGGCGCCGCCACGGCGTCCGGACCCGTGACGGCCCGGTTGCGCAGGAGGCTCCGCCGGGTCCGCCGAAGGCTGCGCACGGCCGGTGTGGACTACTTCCGCGGCGGCGCCGCCGACTGGCCGGTGCTCTGCGCGCTCGCCCTGCTCGTCCCGCTGCTGATCCTGCTCAACATCTGGATCCCCGCCTGGGCCCCGCCCACCGCGCTGGTCCTGCCGATCCTGGCCGGCGCGCTGCTGCTGCGCCCCGGCAGCCTGGTGGTGCTGTACGCGCTGGCGGCGCTCGGCCTGTCCGCCGAGTCGGTGATCCACACCGGCCAGCGGGTGGCCAGCGAGAACCCCGAGGCCTACATCTACGGCGTCACCCCGGGCGCGGCCCTGGTGGTCGGCGCCGCCGGGGTGGGCGGCCTGCTGCTGGCCCAGTTCCGGGCCCGGGTCGGCGTGCCCTGGTGGGGCGGCTCGACCATGCTGTTCGACCTGCGCGAGCGGCTGCGGGTGCAGAGCCGGGTGCCGGAGCTGCCGGACGGCTGGCACGCCGACATGGCGCTGCGCCCGGCCGGCGGGCAGTCCTTCTCCGGGGACTTCGTGGTCGCCGCCCGCACCGGCCCGGGCCAGCGGCTGCTGGAGGTGGTCCTCGCGGACGTCTCCGGCAAGGGCATGGACGCCGGCTCCCGCGCGCTGCTGCTCTCCGGCGCCTTCGGCGGCCTGGTGGGCTCGCTGCCCGCGCACGACTTCCTGCCCGCCGCCAACGGCTACCTGCTGCGCCAGTCCTGGGAGGAGGGCTTCGCGACCGCCGTCCACCTGGTGCTGGACCTGGACACCGGCGAGTACGAGCTGCTGTCGGCCGGGCACCTGCCGGGGATGCAGCGGCTGGCGGGCGCCGGGCGCTGGGAGGTCAAGGAGGCCGAGGGCCCGCTGCTCGGGATCTACGACGGCGCGAAGTTCGACGGCGTGCGCGGTCGGCTGAACCGCGGCGACGTGCTGATGCTGTGCACCGACGGCATGGTCGAGGAGCCGGGCCGGGACCTCTCCGAGGGGATGGACCGGCTGATGGGGGAGGCGGACCGGCTGGTGCCCGGCAGCGGTCCGGGCGCGGGGGCCGGCGCGGCGGCCGCGCTGATCGAGACGGTGGCCCGGGACATCAACGACGACCGCGCGGTCCTGCTGCTCTGGCGCGACTGACGCCCCCTCGGCCCGGCCGTCCGTCACCGGACGGACCGGCACATGCCGCGGGCACGTGCTGTCAAGCCGGGCAGCCGATCTTCGGCCAAATCGGCCGCCCCTTCGGCTGACCGGACCTGCGGCTTCCGTTACCCGCCCCCGGCCGCCTTCCGGCCGCTCAGCGCCGCCCCGGCGACGATTCGTCAGAACGGCTCCGCTATCGTCCCGGTCGGCGGAAACTCGTCTCGCATCGCAGGATATCGGCGTTGGGCTGACTGTCAGACCTTTACGCAATCGGCACGGTCGACCACACTGAGTCCGGGCGGGACTGTTCAGGATTCGGGGGATGGGGGGCGTCACGTGCGGCACGGCAGACAACGTTCGACCGCGCCGGGCTCCCTCGCCGGTGGTGTGCCGGTCGATCCGCGATTCCGCCTCGGGACCGTCGGACAGGCCGGGGTCCGGCTTCGCAGGTGCCGCCGGGCGGCGGCACCACGCTATGAAACGAGGAAGTGAGTCCGGGTGGCACTCTCCGTCTCCGCGCTGGTCCTGTTCGCAATCCTGTGCATCATCTTCATCCGCAACAAGCAGCTGAAGATCGCGCACGGCATCATCGCCGCCCTGTTCGGCTTCATGCTGCACGAGACCACGGTCGCGGGCTCGATCAACTCCCTGCTGGCGAACCTCGCCCACAGCATCTCGGGCATCACCGGCGGCTGACCCGGCCGGGCCGTCCGCGACCCCCGCGAGGGGATCACCGGCCGGCCCGTCTGGCCTCCCGCCAGCGGGCGAACAGTCCCCGGGGGCGGGCCGCCGCCTGGGCGGGGGCGCGCATCGGCGCGGGTGCCGCGGCACCCGCCGCGGCGGCCTGCCCCGGCACCGCCGAATCGGCCGTCAACAGCACGAACAGCCGCGCCCAGCACAGCCGTTCGCCCCGCGGCCAGTCCATCGCGCGCAGCGCCGCCGACGCGGCCTCCGACACCTCGCCGTCGACCCGGACCTCGGCGACGTCGTCGCCCGCCTTCCCGCCCAGGAAGAGCTTCACCCCGACCGGCCCCGGCCCGGCCAGCTGCGGCCGCAGCGCGGGCGCGAGCGCCGGCAGCACCCGGTGCTCGGCGAGCCAGCCCGCCAGGTGCTCGTTGCCGAAGCCGAACACCGCCGCCGGCCCCTGGACGGCGTGCCAGCCCTGGAGTTCGGCGTGGTCCGCGTGGTCGGCGTGCACGCCGCGCCCGTCCGTCAGCTCGACCAGTACCGAGGCGGTGGTGGTCGCCCACATCTTCACCGCGTTGGCGAGCTTCTCCTCCTCGGTCTTGCCGAGGCCGGCCGCGCAGTCCCACACCACCGGGGCGTCCGCCCGGCCCAGGTGCAGCACGTAGCCGAGGTCGACGTGGCCGGCGCCGTCGTCCCCGGGGTGCTCGCGCACCGCCACCGCCGTCGTCCCCGGGCCGCGCACCACCTCGCCGTCGGCGGTGAACTCCTGCCCGAGGCGTGCCATCTCCCGGACGACACAGCGCTGTATGACGGCCAGCCGCTCCTGGGGACGCACCGGGACTCCTCCACCTCGGAGCGCGGCGGGTGAGCTCCCGCTCGAACTGCGCTCGAACGCCGCCGAGGCTATCGGCCCGGCAGCCAGGCGGGAAACCGTCCGGCCTCCCCGGTTCTCCGGTCGCGGAAATGTCTGGAATGCACCACTTTGGGAAGCGGAACCGCCCTGTGGCCGCCGGCCGGGGCCCTGCCGCCCGCCTGGAGAGCCCGCATGACCCGCACCGCCCCGACGAGGCCGTCGTCGCTCCCGACGGCCCCTCCGGCACCCCTTCCGCCCCTTCTGGCGGGCCCGGACGGCTCCGGCCTGGCCGCCGAGATCGAGGCCTACCTCGCCTCGCTGCCCGCCCCCGCGCGCCACCCGGTGCCGTACGTCTGCCCCCACGGCACCACCGTGCGGCCGTGGTGCGCCGGCCACCCGGCGCCCCGGGCCACCCTGCTCGACCGGGCGCTGCGCCGCCCGGCCCGCCCGGTGCCGGTCAGCGCCGCCGACCACCTGCGGCTCGCCTCCCGCTACATCGGCGCCCACGGCTGGCTGCAGGGCGCGATGTGGGACGCGCGCGGACGGGTCTGCCTGCTCGGCGCCCAGGCCGCCGTCCTCGCGCACGGCTACGGCACCCCGGCCACCGTGCGCACCGCCCGGGTCCAGCTGATGGAGGTGCTGCACGCGACCGGCCGCCCGGCGCGCTCCCCGGACGAGTACAACGACCGCCCCGCCACCCGGGAGGCCGACGTCCACCGGCTGCTCGACCGGGCCGCCGCCCGGGCCGCCCGGCTCGGACTCTGAACCGGCCCTCCCGGCCTCCGCCCCCGGACGCCGGGCTCGCGGGGCCGCCCGGAAACGCCAACGGCCCCGGTGCGTGGAGACGCACCGGGGCCGGGCCGATGAGCGGGCGACGAGAATCGAACTCGCGTGACTAGTTTGGAAGACTAGGGCTCTACCATTGAGCTACGCCCGCGTGATCCCCCGGTCGTTGCCGGCCGGAAGTTCGGGGGACAGCGTACCCGGTCCGGGCGCTTCCGCGCACACCGGATTCTGCGCGCGCTCCCTCGGACCGCCCCCGAATATGTCGGCGAGCCGCCAGGGCCCGACGTGTACGCTTCCTCTCGGCACCACGGGGTGTGGCGCAGTTTGGTAGCGCGTCCGCTTTGGGAGCGGAAGGCCGTCGGTTCGAATCCGGTCACCCCGACAGTGCGGCAGGGTCTCGTCCACCGTGGCGGGGCCCTGTTCTGTTCGGGCCCGATGGTGGCGCCTGGCGTCCGCCTTTCGTGGTACCGGTAGGATGGGGCGCTGGCGGTAGTCCCTGCGGTCTCAACCCAGGTCAACCGCACGAGGGCGAGGAGTCACTCTCACCGTCCACCCCCCACGGGAGATGCAGCTCCAACCCTTCATCGCCCGTCTCGCCCGACCCACTCGTACGGCCTCGGCCGGCGGCCGGGAACGGCGGAGGCAACCTGACCGCAAGCCCATAGGAGACCTAACCGTGAAGAGCGCCGTCGAGACTCTGAACCCGACCCGGGTTCGACTCACCGTCGAGGTGCCCTTCGAGGAGCTCAAGCCCAGCCTCGACGCGGCGTACAAGAAGATCAACCAGCAGGTCACGGTTCCGGGCTTCCGCAAGGGCAAGATCCCGGCTCGCGTCATCGACCAGCGTTTCGGCCGCGGTGCCGTGCTGGAGGAGGCCGTCAACGACGCCCTGCCGCGCTTCTACACGCAGGCCGTCGACGAGGGCAAGATCGAGGTCCTCGGCCAGCCCGACATCACCAACATCGAGGGTGTCGAGAAGATCGCCGATGGCGGTGACCTGAAGTTCACCGCAGAGGTGGACATCCGTCCGGAGATCACCCTTCCGGACTTCGCCTCCATCGAGGTGACCGTCGACCCGATCGTCGTCTCCGACGAGGACATCGAGAAGTCCCTGGAGCAGCTGCGCGAGCGCTTCTCCTCGGTCAAGGACGTCGAGCGCGCCGCGGCCGCCGGCGACATCGTGGTCGTGGACCTGATCGCCAAGGTCGACGGCGAGGTGCCGGAGGACGGCACCGCCAACGGCGTCAGCTACGAGATCGGCTCGGGCCGCCTGATCGACGGCATCGACGACGCCGTGACCGGCCTGGAGGCCGGTGGCACCGCCACCTTCTCCACCGAGCTCAAGGGCGGCACCCAGGCGGGCCAGACCTCCGAGGTCACCGTCACCGTCACCGCCGTCCAGGAGAAGGAGCTGCCCGAGCTGGACGACGAGTTCGCCCAGCTGGCCAGCGAGTTCGACACCCTGGAGGCCCTGCGCGACGACTCCCGCAAGCGCCTGGAGCGCATGAAGGAGTACGACCAGGCCACCCAGGCCCAGGAGAAGGTGCTGGACGCCCTGCTCGGCCTGGTCGAGATCGAGTTCCCGGAGAAGCTCCTCAAGGACGAGGTCGAGACCCGCAAGCACAACCTGGAGCACCACCAGCTCCAGCCGATGGGCCTCGACATCGACAGCTACCTGGAGACCCAGGGCAAGACCCGCGAGGAGTGGGACGCCGAGATCGAGGAGCAGGCGAAGAAGGGCATCAAGACCCAGTTCGTCCTGGACCAGATCGTCGCCGACGAAGAGCTGGGTGTTAACCAGGAGGAGCTGACCGAGCACCTCATCCGCCGCGCCGCCGGCTCGGGTCTCACCCCGGACCAGTTCGCGCAGCAGGTCGTCCAGGGTGGCCAGGTGCCGCTGCTGGTCGGCGAGGTCGCCCGCGGCAAGGCGCTGGCCACCGTGGTCGAGGCCGCCAAGGTCGTCGACACCGAGGGCAACGAGG
This sequence comes from Kitasatospora sp. NPDC091276, assembly GCF_040684355.1. Lineage (NCBI taxonomy): Bacteria > Bacillati > Actinomycetota > Actinomycetes > Kitasatosporales > Streptomycetaceae > Kitasatospora > Kitasatospora sp. NPDC091276. The sequence goes on from NZ_JBFBFU010000012.1 coordinate 47,319, forward strand.
TCAACTTCGACGACGAGGACGAGACGGCCGAGACCGTCGAGGCCCCGGCCGCCGAGGAGACCGCCGCCGAGGAGAAGACCGAGGCCTGAGTGCCCCGGTAGCCCCTGAGGTCTGCGACGGGCCCGGACGCCGTACGGTGTCCGGGCCCGTCGTCGTCCCCCGGGGCGGACCCGACCCTGCGCTCACAGCGAACAGTTCTGCGTGAGGGATTCTGCGGCCCGGCCTGCGCGTTAGGGTCCTTGGACAGCACCAATCACACCGTGATACCCGGAAGCTGTGCGACACCGTGACGGCCGTGGAGCGACCGTCCAAATCGACTGAGCAGGTGGCTAAGTGACGTTCCCGCAGATGCAGATGCCTGGCCCGATGGCGCCGCACGCCGCCTCTGGTGACGTGCTCGGCGGCCTGGGAGACCAGGTGTACAACCGGCTGCTCAACGAGCGGATCATCTTCCTCGGCCAGCAGGTCGACGACGACATCGCCAACAAGATCACCGCCCAGCTGCTGCTGCTGGCCGCGGACCCGGAAAAGGACATCTTCCTTTACATCAACTCCCCGGGCGGTTCGATCTCGGCGGGCATGGCGATCTACGACACCATGCAGTACATCAAGAACGACGTCGTCACCATCGCGATGGGCATGGCGGCCTCGATGGGCCAGTTCCTGCTGACCGCCGGCGCCAAGGGCAAGCGCTTCTCGCTGCCGAACGCCAACATCCTGATGCACCAGCCCTCCGCCGGCCTCGGCGGCTCCGCCACCGACATCCGCATCCAGGCCGAGCAGCTGCTGCGCACCAAGAAGCGGATGTCCGAGCTGATCGCCTTCCACAGCGGCCAGTCCTTCGAGCAGATCACCAGGGACTCCGACCGCGACCGTTGGTTCACGCCGGAGGAGGCCCTGGAGTACGGCCTGATCGACGCGATCATGCACAGCGCCGCGGACGTCCCCGGCGGCGGCGGCACGGGCGCCTGAGCCTCGGCCCGGCCCACGAGACCACAGCCACAACGCCCCGGAGGACAAGAACCCCCATGAACATCCCCAGCCTGTCGGCCGCCCAGGCCCGCGTCGAGGACATGCGCGCCGAGGGTCGCTACATCGTCCCGCGCTTCGTCGAGCGCACCACGCAGGGCATCCGCGAGTACGACCCGTATGCCAAGCTGTTCGAGGAGCGCATCATCTTCCTCGGCTCGCAGGTCGACGACGTCTCGGCGAACGACATCATGGCGCAGCTGCTGTGCCTGGAGTCGATGGACCCGGACCGCGAGATCCAGATGTACATCAACTCGCCCGGCGGCTCGTTCACGGCCCTGACGGCCATCTACGACACCATGCAGTACGTGAAGCCGGACATCACCACGGTCTGCATGGGCCAGGCGGCCTCCGCCGCGGCCGTGCTGCTCGCGGCCGGCACCCCCGGCAAGCGGATGGCGCTGCCGAACGCCCGCATCCTGATCCACCAGCCGTACACCGAGACGGGCCGCGGCCAGGTGTCCGACCTGGAGATCCAGGCCAAGGAGATCTTCCGGATGCGCGAGCAGCTGGAGCAGATGCTCTCCAAGCACTCCAACAAGCCGGTGGAGCAGGTGCGCGAGGACATCGAGCGCGACAAGATCCTCACCGCCGAGGAGGCCCTGGAGTACGGCCTCGTCGACCAGATCATCTCCACCCGCAAGACCTCGCTGACCTCCTGAGGCCGGCACCCTCCGAGGCGGGGCGCGCATCCTGCGTGCGCGCCCCGCTCCGGTTCGTCGGCGGCCTCCGCAACGGCATCTGTTCGGTATCAATTCGCCCAGGGCGTAGGGCAGACCCGGCGAAGAGGACGGAATCAGGGGCCCGGCAGAGTACCGTCGGATAGCGAGACCGATCGCCGTCGGCGTTGACGGTCCACAGCACCAGGCCCCGGAACCCCTGCGGGGCCCCTGGCGAAGGGGAAGCACCTCGTGGCACGCATCGGAGACGGTGGCGACCTGCTCAAGTGCTCGTTCTGCGGCAAGTCGCAGAAGCAGGTGAAGAAGCTGATCGCCGGCCCAGGCGTGTACATCTGCGACGAGTGCATCGACCTGTGCAACGAGATCATCGAGGAGGAACTCGCCGAGACCTCCGAGGTGCGCTTCGAGGAGCTGCCGAAGCCGCGGGAGATCTACGAGTTCCTGGACCAGTACGTGGTCGGCCAGGACCTCGCCAAGAAGGCGCTGTCGGTGGCGGTCTACAACCACTACAAGCGCGTCCAGGCCGGCGAGGCGGGCCGCAGCGGCGGCAACGGCCGCGAGGACGCCATCGAGCTGGCCAAGTCCAACATCCTGCTGCTGGGCCCCACCGGCTCCGGCAAGACGCTGCTGGCGCAGACCCTGGCCCGGATGCTCAACGTGCCGTTCGCGATTGCGGACGCCACCGCGCTGACCGAGGCCGGGTACGTCGGCGAGGACGTCGAGAACATCCTGCTCAAGCTGATCCAGGCGGCCGACTACGACGTCAAGAAGGCCGAGACCGGGATCATCTACATCGACGAGATCGACAAGGTCGCGCGCAAGAGCGAGAACCCGTCGATCACCCGGGACGTCTCCGGCGAGGGCGTGCAGCAGGCGCTGCTGAAGATCCTGGAGGGCACCACCGCCTCGGTGCCGCCGCAGGGCGGGCGCAAGCACCCGCACCAGGAGTTCATCCAGATCGACACCACCAACGTGCTGTTCATCGTCGGCGGCGCGTTCGCCGGCCTGGAGCGGATCATCGAGGGCCGGGCCGGCGCCAAGGGCATCGGCTTCGGCGCCAACATCCGCTCCAAGCGGGAGTCGGACGCCAGCGACCACTTCCGCCAGGTGATGCCCGAGGACCTGGTGAAGTTCGGCATGATCCCCGAGTTCATCGGCCGGCTGCCGGTGATCACCAGCGTGCACAACCTGGACCGCGAGGCGCTCCTGCAGATCCTCACCGAGCCGAAGAACGCGCTGGTCAAGCAGTACCGCAAGCTCTTCGAACTGGACGGCGTGGAGCTGGAGTTCTCCCGGGACGCGCTGGAGGCGATCGCCGACCAGGCGATCCTGCGCGGCACCGGCGCGCGCGGCCTGCGGGCCATCATGGAGGAGGTGCTGATGTCCGTGATGTACGAGGTGCCCTCGCGTCAGGACGTCGCCCGTGTGGTGGTCACCGGGGACGTGGTCTCCAAGCACGCCATCCCCACCCTCGTCCCGCGCGACATGATCAAGCGCGAGCGGCGCGAGAAGAGCGCCTGACCCGCGCCCGCCGTGTCCGAAAGGGCCCCGCACCGACCGGTGCGGGGCCCTTCGGCGTTTCCCGGTGCCCGGAGGGTCACCGGCGGTTCCCGGTGGACTACTTGGGGACCTCGGCGACCGCGCGCAGGTCGCGGGTGTCGGCGGCGAGCTTGTCCAGGTCCGGCTTGGCGCTCGGGTCGGCCACCGTCATGACCATCACCAGGCCGCTGCTGTCGGCCCAGGAGCAGATGCCCATCGTGGTCCCGGCCTCGCTCTCGCCGCCGACGACCGCGGCGCACTCCATCGCGCCGCCCTTGGGGCCGGCGTCCACCACGTGCCGGTCGCTGAGCTTGCGACCGGTGGAGGCCATGCCCTGGAACGCCTGGTCCAGTTCCTGCTTCGGCGCCAGGACCTTGCCGTAGCCCCCGAACACGACCAGCTGAGGCTCCGACTGCGCGTTCTGGTAGAGGGCGCCCACCCCGGTGGGGTTCCAGTTGCCGTCGCCCTTGCCGAAGCTGGAGGTGAGCCCCTTCTCCAGGGTGTCGGCGACCTGGGGGTCGTCGCTCTGGCGCAGGTCCTTGAACGTGGCCGGCAGGACGATCTTCTGGGTGCCCGCGTTGCTGGCGACGTCGTAGACGAAGTAGGCGAGCGTGCCGCCGCCCAGCAGGACGAAGGCGCCGACGACGCCGAGCACGGTCCAGAGCGTCTTGCGGGACTTGCGCGGCGGCGGCACCGGCGGGTAGGCGCCGTACCCCGGGTAGGCACCCGGCTCGCCGACCGGCGGGTAGCCGGGCGGCGGGCTCTGCGGCGGGATGCCGCCGTAGCCCGGCGGGGCCGGCGGGGGCGGCGGTGCGTCGTGTCCCGGCTGCGGCGGGGGGCCGTAGGGGTTCTGCTCGGTCACGCGAGGCCTCTCTGATGGCGATGCCCGGGTGCCGCCCGGCGCGGCCGGTGGCGGCGGGGACGTGGTGCTGACGTGGTGGTGACGTGTGGTGGCGCGGCGGGGCGGTGCCCGGGTTACTTGGCGACGACCATGGCGTCGCGGATCGCCCGGGTCCTGTCCGCGGCCTGGGCCGGGGTGAGGCCCTGGACGCCGCCGGTCAGGCTGATCTTGCTGAAGGTGATCCGGCCGGTGGTGGACTTGTCCGCCCACACGCAGACCGTGGGCCCGGCCTTGCCCGCGATGACGCCGGCCACGCCGCAGGCGAGCTTCGCCGAGGAACTGTGACCGTCCTGCGCCGGGAAGTCCGTCAGCGGCGTGGTCCAGGTCAGCCCGCCGGTGTCCTTCTTCGAGTCGTCGATGATCTGGCCGGGGTCGTTGAGCTCCCCGTAGACGCCGACCACGGAGAGCGTGTCGAGCGCGTCGGAGCCCTTGCTGTAGCTGGCCGCCAGCACGGTGAGGTTCTTGCCGAACTTCGCCGCCTCGGGCTTGGCCGGGTCGACGGCCTCCTCCTTGGCCGACTTCTGGGTGTAGCCGTCGGGCAGCGACTGCGGCGCGGAGATCTTGTACTGGCCGCCCTGGTCGTCGCCGAGGAACTTCCACGCGGCGAAGCCGCCGCCGCCCAGCACCAGCGCGCCCACGACCAGGCCGACCACCAGGCCGGTCCGGCCCTTCTTCGGCGGCGGCGGGTAGCCCGGCTGGCCGTACGGGGCCTGCGGCGGGTAGCCGTACGGGGGCTGCGGGGCGCCGTACGGCTGCTGCGGGGCACCGTGGGGCGGTTGGGGAGCGCCGTAGGGCTGGCCGTCCTGCGGCGGGTAGCCGTACTGGGGCGGCTGCTGCGGGGCGCCGTAGGGCGGCGGTGGCTGCGGCGGGCCGTACGGGGGCTGGCCCCCGTACGGCTGAGGCTGTCCCTGCGGTTGTCCCTGCGGATACTGCTGGCCCTGGCCGTACATCTGCGTCCGTGCTCCCCCGCCGCACCCGCGGCCTGTCGTCGTGTCGTCCCGGGGTCCGTGCGGACGCCGGACGAGTGCCCGGGAACGGTACCGTACGGTGTCCGCCACCGAGCCGATCGGGCGGGTCGCGTCCGCGCGGAGAAAGCGGTTCGTAACACGTGCCCGCGGTTACGTAAACTGTGCGTCGTGACCGACACGACGAACCAGCACCCCGTGAGCACCTTTGCCGGGGACGAAGCAGCAACTCTCCCGACGACCTACACCCCCGCGGACGTAGAGGGCGAGCTGTACGAGCGCTGGGTAGAGCGTGGCTACTTCACCGCGGACGCCAAGAGCGACAAGCCCCCGTTCACCATCGTCATCCCCCCGCCGAACGTGACCGGCAGCCTGCACCTGGGCCACGCCTTCGAGCACACGCTGATCGACGCGCTGGTCCGCCGCAAGCGGATGCAGGGCTACGAGGCGCTGTGGCAGCCCGGAATGGACCACGCCGGCATCGCCACCCAGAACGTGGTCGAGCGCGAGCTCGCCAAGGAGGGCAAGTCCCGCCACGACCTGGGCCGGGAGGCCTTCGTCGAGCGCGTCTGGAAGTGGAAGGCGGAGTCCGGCGGCCAGATCTCCGGCCAGATGCGCCGCCTGGGCGACGGTGTGGACTGGTCCCGCGAGCGATTCACCATGGACGAGGGCCTGTCCCAGGCCGTCCAGACCATCTTCAAGAAGCTCTTCGACGACGAGCTGATCTACCGGGCCGAGCGCATCATCAACTGGTGCCCGCGCTGCCTGACCGCCATCTCGGACATCGAGGTGGAGTACCAGGACGACGACGGCGAGCTGGTCTCGATCCGCTACGGCGAGGGCGACGCCTCGATCGTCGTCGCCACCACCCGCGCCGAGACGATGCTGGGCGATACCGCGGTCGCCGTCCACCCGGACGACGAGCGCTACCGCCACCTGGTCGGCACCGAGATCGAGCTGCCGTTGACCGGCCGTCGGATCCCCGTGGTCGCCGACGCCCACGTCGACCCGGAGTTCGGCACCGGCGCCGTCAAGGTGACGCCCGCGCACGACCCGAACGACTTCGAGATCGGCCAGCGGCACGGCCTGCCCTCGGTCGCCGTCATGGACGAGCACGCGGTCATCACCGTGCACGGTCCGTTCCTCGGCCTGGACCGGCTGGAGGCCCGCTCGGCGATCGTCGCCGCGCTGCGCGCCGACGGCCGGATCGTCGCCGAGAAGCGCCCGTACGTCCACTCGGTCGGCCACTGCTCGCGCTGCAAGACCACCATCGAGCCGCGGCTGTCCATGCAGTGGTGGGTCAAGGTCGGCCCGCTCGCGAAGGCCGCCGGCGACGCGGTCCGCGACGGCAAGGTCAAGATCCACCCGCAGGAGATGGAGAAGCGCTACTTCGACTGGGTCGACAACCTGCACGACTGGTGCATCTCGCGCCAGCTGTGGTGGGGCCACCGCATCCCGGTCTGGTACGGCCCGAACGGCGAGGTCGTGTGCGTCGGCCCGGACGAGCAGCCGCCCACCGGCGAGGGCTGGCACCAGGACAACGACGTCCTGGACACCTGGTTCTCCTCCGGACTGTGGCCGTTCTCCACGCTCGGCTGGCCGGAGCAGACCGAGAGCCTGGCGAAGTTCTACCCGAACTCCGTCCTGGTCACCGGCTACGACATCCTGTTCTTCTGGGTCGCCCGGATGATGATGTTCGGCCTCTACGCGATGGACGGCACCCCGCCGTTCCACACCATCGCGCTGCACGGCATGGTCCGTGACCAGAACGGCAAGAAGATGTCGAAGTCCTTCGGCAACGTGGTCAACCCGCTGGACTGGATGGACAAGTACGGTTCGGACGCGCTGCGCTTCACGCTGGCGCGCGGTGCCAACCCGGGCGTCGACGTGCCGATCGGCGAGGACTGGGTCCAGGCGGCCCGCAACTTCGCCAACAAGATCTGGAACGCCACCCGCTTCGCGCTGATGAACGGCGCCACCGTCGAGGGCCCGCTGCCCGCGCCGGAGGAGCTGACCGCGACCGACCGCTGGATCCTGTCGCGTCTGAACAGCACCGTCGCCGAGGTGGACGCGCTGTACGAGGACTACCAGTTCTCCAAGCTGTCCGAGGCGCTGTACCACTTCGCCTGGGACGAGGTCTTCGACTGGTACGTCGAGCTGTCCAAGACCACCCTGGCCAAGGGCGGCCCGCAGGCCGACGCCGCGCGCCGGGTGCTCGGCGAGGTCCTGGACGTCACGCTGCGGCTGCTGCACCCGATCGTGCCCTTCGTCACCGACACCCTGTGGACCACGCTCACCGGCGCCGAGTCGCTGGTCATCGCCGACTGGCCGACGGACAGCGGTTACCGCGACGCCGAGGCCGAGGCCGAGATCGCCACGCTGCAGCAGGTGGTCACCGAGGTCCGCCGGTTCCGCTCGGACCAGGGCCTCAAGCCGGGCCAGCGCGTCCCGGCGGAGCTGGAGCTGGACGGCACCGTGCTGGCCGTCCACGAGGACGCGATCCGCTCGCTGCTGCGGCTGACCGTCCCCGAGGAGGGCTTCGCGGCCACCGCCTCGCTCCCGGTCGCCGGCGCCACCGTCGCGCTCGACCTCTCCGGCACCATCGACGTCGCGGCGGAGCGCAAGCGCCTCGCCAAGGACCTCGCGGCCGCCGAGAAGGAGAAGGCGCAGACCACGGCCAAGCTCGGCAACGAGGCGTTCCTCGCCAAGGCGCCGGACGAGGTGGTCGCCAAGATCCGGGGCCGCCAGGAGGCCGCCGAGGCCGACATCGCCCGGATCACCGCCCAGCTCGCGGCGCTGCCGCAGGGCTGAGCCCGTACCGGTCCGTGAGGGGCCGCACTCCGCGACGCGCGGGGTGCGGCCCCTCCGGCGTTTCCGGGCGGCTCGGCCGGGCACGGCGGCGGTGTTCTTTTTGCTACGCCTAATAGCCCAGCAACATTGCTCCCTTCCGGCGAATATTCATCCTGGACCGGGTGAGGTCCTATTCCTTCCGAATTCATTCCGGTCTTGCCCGCGCGGGTTCGCGGAAGTTTGCAGGTCGGATGTGTACGGTGTGCACGGAGTTTCTGACGGGTGTTTCTGCTGAGCGTTCCTGCTGAGCCGACGGACGGGAGGGCATGGCGTGGTGGTGACCGAGGAATTGGCCGACGAACTTCCTGCCGAGGCGGTGGAGGAGGCCAAGGCCAGGGCGGCGACCCTGCTGCTGGCGTTCCGCCACGGCAACCAGCTCGCCTTCGACCACGAGCTGGACCTGCTCCTCGCCGAGCGCGCCGAGCGCGAGGTGACCACGCTGCTCGCCTGGATCGCCGCCGAGGCCGTCCGCAAGGCGTACGCGCCCGAGGTCGGCGACCGGGTGCTGCGGGCGATGGCCCGGCGCGCCCCGGCCGACAACGGCGCGGTCGCGGTGGACGAGGAGAGCGCGGACGCCGCCCGGCTGATCGAGGCGGTGGCCGCCGGTGAGGTGGCCGAGGTGCGCGGCCTGGTCGCCTCGACGGCCGACACCACCTTCCTGCTCGGCGGTCTGCTCCAGGGCGTCGCGATGATGCTGCCGCTGCTGCCCGAGGGCGAACTGGCCGAGATCACGGCCGAGTTGCGCCGCCGGCACGGTGGGCCCGCGGCACACGTCCCGGAGGCCCGGGCCGGGGTCTGAACCCCGGTCCGGGCAGGGGGCGTCACGGCATGGCGTGCAGGTGCGCGCCGATGGTGCCCGCGACCGGGTTGCCCGCCTTGGCGTCCCAGTTGGTCGACCAGGTCATCGCCCCGCCGATGCCCGGCCAGGTGGTGTCGGGCTTGTAGCTGCCGCAGTTGGTGCCGGTGGCCAGGCAGTCCAGCGCGTTGTCGACCACGCTCGGGCTGACGTACCCGCCGCCCGCCGCGCTGGTGGAGGCCGGCACGCCGAGCCCCACCTGGTCGGGCCGCAGCCCGCCCTTGAGCTGGATGCAGGCCAGCCCGGTGAGGAAGTCCTCGGTGCCCTGCGAGTAGACGTTGCCGTCGCAGCCGTTCATCGCACCGGAGTTGTAGTACTGCATGTTGACGATGGTGAGGATGTCCTTCACGTTCAGCGCCAGCTTGAAGTACTCCATGCCGGTCGACTGCATGTCGATGGTCTGCGGCGCCATGGTGAGGACGAACCCGCTGCCGCTCTTCGCCGCCAGCGAGTGCAGCGCCTGGCCCAGGTAGGCGGCGTTGACGCCGTTCTCCAGGTCGATGTCGATCCCGTCGAAGCCGTAGCCCTGCATCAGCGCCCACGCGGTGCTCGCGAAGTTGGCCGCCGAGGTCGGGTCGCTCACCGACACCGTGCCGTTCTGCCCGCCGACCGAGAGCACCACCTTCTTGCCGGCCGCCCGCTTGGCCGCGATGTCGGCCTTGAACTGGGCGTCGGTGTAGCCGCCGAGGCGGGAGGAGAGGGCGGGGTCCAGGGTGAAGCCCAGCCCGCCCGGTGTGGTGGTGGCGTCGGCGAAGGAGACCGCGATGATGTCGTAGGCGGCCGGGACGTCGCTGATCCGCTGGACGGTGGCGCCGTTGTCGAAGTTCTGCCAGTAGCCGGTCAGGATGTGTTTGGGCAGGCCGGGAGGCTTGCCGGTCGAGGTGGCGGTCGGGCTTGCGGTGCCGGTGTCCGTGGGGGAGGGGCTGCCGGTGGGGCTCGGGGACGTGGTGGAGGTCGGGCTCTGGGAGGGCTGCGGGCCGCCCGGGCCGATCAGCGAGACGTCGTCGGCGAGGAAGGCGGGCTGCCCGTACCAGCCGTGCAGGTAGACGGTGACGCTGGTGGTGCCCGGGCCGGTGGTGAAGCCGGTGCTCAGCTGGGCCCAGCCGGTGGAGTTCGTCCAGGTGCCGGGGTCGGTGCCGCCGGTGCCGCGGGCGCCCAGGTAGACGTACGAGCCCTGGACCCAGGAGCTCAGCGTGTACGTCGAGGAGGGCTGTACGGCGACGGTCTGGGTGCACTCGCCGGTGTCGCCCGAGCCCGGGGTGGACTGCAGGGCGTAGCGGCCGGAGTGCGCGGTCGCGCTCTGGACGGCGCCGTTGCCGCAGGACCAGCCGGACAGGGTGCCGGTCTCGAAGCCGCCGTTGGTGATCAGGTCGGGGTCGGCGGCCTGGGCGCCGGTGCCGGTGGCGAGGGCGAGTCCGCTCAGGCCGAGGGCGACGGCGCAGGCCCCGGCGAGCAGGGTGTGGACGGCGCGCGGGCGCCGGTGTCTGGCAGGTGGCATGACTCCATCTCCTGTGGGGGAGGCCCGGCGGCGCGCCTGGGTGGTGGGGGTGGAGCGCCGTCCGGGGTGTCGATGGTGCGCGTGCGGGAGCTACCGACAACTCAAGTCCCTGTCGGGGGAGGAGACTTGACTCACAAGGTGGAGTAGACCAATCCGGCTGTCAAGAGGGCGCTAGGCGGCCGACGGCCGTGCCTTGGAGTCGGTTGCTCCGGGCTCGGCCGGCTCGGCGACCGCGGCGGTGAGCGCGGCGATCCGCGCCGAGGCCAGGCCGTCGCCGTACGGGCTCGGGGTGGCCGCGAGCAGGGCGAGCCGCTCGGGGGTGTCGGCCAGCCAGGCCCGGGCCAGCGCGCCCAGGTCCTCGTCGGGGCCCACCAGCGCGGCGAAGCCCGCCGCCACTGCCTCCGGACGCTCGGTGGAGCGGCGCACCACCAGGAGCGGGCGGCCGAGCACGGTGCACTCCTCCTGCACGCCGCCGGAGTCGGAGACCAGCAGCGCGGCGTGGCTCGCCAGGCCCAGGAAGTCGGCGTACCCGACCGGCCCGGTGACGGCCAGGCGCTCCAGCAGGGCGTCCAGCGCGAAGCGCTCGACGGCGGCCCGGGTACGCGGATGCATCGGGAACAGCACCGGGGTGCCCGCCCGGGCGATCCGGTCCAGTTCGGCCAGCACGGCGCCCAGTGCCTCGGCGGTGTCGGTGTTCTCCGGGCGGTGCACGGTGGCCAGCACGTAGCCGTCCGGGCGCAGCCCGTGCGCGGCGAGCAGTGCGGCGCGGTCGGCCGCGGCCGGCAGCTGGCGGCGGACCACCTCGACGACGGTGTTGCCGGTGAGCGCGATCCGCTCCTCGGCGAGGGCCTCGGCGCGCAGGTTGGCGACGTTGTCCCCGGTGGCGGCGCAGAGCAGGTCGGAGACGTGGTCGACCATCACTCGGTTGTGCTCCTCGGGCATCGCCCGGTCGAAGCTGCGCAGCCCGGCCTCGACGTGCACCAGCGGGATCTCCCGGGCGTTGGCGGCCAGCGCCCCGGCGAGGGTGGCGTTGGTGTCGCCCTGGACGACCACGGCGGCGGGGCGGTCCTCGGCGAAGGCGGCGTCCAGCTGGCCGAGGGACTGGGCGATCTGGCCGGCCCGGGGGCGCCCGCCGACGCCGGTGAGCAGCTCGGGGCGGGGCAGGTCGAGGTCGCGCAGGAAGCGGCCGGACATCGCCTCGTCCCAGTGCTGGCCGGTGTGCACCAGGCGGGTGGCGCCGCCGAGTTCGTGGATCAGCGGGGCGAGCTTGACCAGTTCGGGGCGGGTGCCGAGGACGACGGCGACGCTGGCGGGGGGAAGGCACATGCTCATGGGGAGGCTCCGAGGGGGTGGGGCTGCTCAGGACTCAGGCGCGGGGCTCGGGCGCGGGGCGCAGGACCGGGGCTCAGGACTCGAGGGCGGTGGGGGCGCCGAGGGCGACCTTCTCGGCGTTGCGCCGGGTCTTGGCCCAGCCGTTGCGGCCGAGCAGCATCCGGGCGGCGGCCCGGGTGGCGACCACGAAGAGGTGGTAGGCGTAGAGCCAGATCAGGACGCCCCAGAGCAGCCCGGTGAGCCGGCCGCGGTCGGGGTGGACGAGCCGGCGGTAGGCGAAGCCCCAGAGCATCATCGGCAGGGCGGCGACCGCGAAGGCGAGCAGCATCCACGGGCCGAACCTGACGTGGAAGTCGGCGGTTTCGGCGGGGAAGAGCACCAGCCCGGCCGCGGTGATCCCGAGCGAGAGCGGGAACAGCAGGACCAGCAGGACGCAGACGACGGGCTGGAGGAAGGTGTACAGCACCTCGGCCTTGCCGGACCAGGTGTAGAAGGGGGAGCGCAGCACCCGGCCGGTGTAGCGCAGGCACTGCATGTTGCCCTGGGCCCAGCGGGTGCGCTGGGTGAGGAAGCGGCGCAGCGAGATCAGGCCCTCCTGGGAGACCTGGGTCTCGGTGACGTGGGTGAGGCGCCAGCCGGCCAGGCGCAGGTCGAGGCCGGACTCGTAGTCCTCCAGCAGGGCGCGCTCGGGCCAGGGGCGGCCGGCCCGGCCCTCCTCGGCGGTGAGCGAGTCGAGGGCGGTGAGGCGGACGAACTGGCCGTTCCCGCCGAGGCCGACGCTGCCGGTGCGGCGGCGCAGCAGCTGCATGCCGGCGTTGTTGGCCTGGAACTCGACGTCCTGCATCCGGACCAGGGCGCGGGCGAACGCGTTGGCGGCGCGGCCGCGGCCGGGCAGCGGGAGTTCGTCGTCGGCGTTGCGCATCCGCACGCCGATCTGGACGGCGCCGGTGTCGGGGCGGCCGAGTGCCTTGTCGTTGCAGACCTGGGGGAGGGTGTCGGGGTCGAGCCGTCCGTCGGCGTCGACGACGCCGATCACCACGCGGGAGCGGTCGGTGCCCTCGGGCAGCCAGGCGGTGATCTCGCGGTAGGCGGCGTTGAGGGCGGCGCCCTTGCCGATCCGGGCGTGCGGGCGGCGGCGCTGGACGAGGTGGACGCGGTCGTCGTGGGCCGCGGCGGCGAGGACGAGGTCGCGGGTGGCGTCCTCGCTGTCGTCGTCGATCACCCACAGGTGGGCCTCGGGTGCGTTCTCGCGCAGGCCGGCCAGGGTCTGGGTGACCACGGCCTCCTCGTCGCGGCAGGGGATCACCAGGTGCCACTGGAAGGCGGCCGGGTCGCCGGGCTCGGCGGGCCGGTTGTGCCGGAAGGCGTGCCGGGAGCCGGCCCAGTACAGGAGGAAGCGTCCGAAGACGAAGGCCATGTAGCCGACGAGCGCCAGTGAGACCAGTCCGGCGAACCAGACGACGGCGTCCTGGCGGAGCACGATCCAGTCGTGCAGAGCGTCGGGCATGGCGTGGTACTCCTCATGATCAAAGGCGGTGCGGCTCCAGGGGGTGCGAATCGATGCTTCATTGCGGTTCAAACTCGCCAAAGAGATAGTAAAGGGGGCAAATTGGAAACCCCGACCAAAGTGGTCGTTCTCACCCCGTGAGGACGGCCCGCCAACCCTCCGTAGACTGTGGTCGTGAGTGACAAGGCCGACCCGAACCCGTACACCCTCCGTCCCGCCGACGGCGACACCGACGACACCCTGCGCGATGTCGAGGTGGAGCTCTCCAAGCGCTGGCCGGAGAACAAGCTGGAGCCCTCGCTCGACCGGATCGAGGCGCTGATGGACATCCTGGGCCAGCCCCAGCGGTCCTTCCCCTCCATCCACATCACCGGGACCAACGGCAAGACCTCCACCGCCCGGATGATCGAGCAGCTGCTCAACACCTTCGAACTGCGCACGGGCCGCTACACCAGCCCGCACGTGGAGAGCGTCACCGAGCGGATCAGCCTGGACGGCGCCCCGATCACCCCCGAGCGCTTCGTCGAGGTCTACCGCGACATCGAGCCGTACGTGCAGATGGTCGACGCGGCGCAGCCGGTGCCGATGTCCTTCTTCGAGGTGCTGACCGGCATGGCCTACGCCGCCTTCGCCGACGCTCCCGTGGACGTCGCCGTGGTCGAGGTCGGCATGGGCGGCTCCTGGGACGCCACCAACGTCATCGACGCCGCCGTCGCCGTGATCACCCCGATCGGGCTGGACCACACCGACAAGCTCGGCGAGACCACCGGCGAGATCGCGGTCGAGAAGTCCGGGATCGTCAAGTCCGGAGCCGTCGCCGTCGTCGCCCAGCAGCAGCTGGACGCCGCCCAGAACATCCTGCGGCGCGCCGTCGAGGTCGACGCCACGGTGGCCCGCGAGGGCATGGAGTTCGGCGTGATCCGCCGTGAGCTCGGCGTCGGCGGCCAGCTGGTGACGCTGCGCGGGCTCGGCGGCGAGGAGTACGAGGACGTCTTCATCCCGCTGCACGGCGAGCACCAGGCGCACAACGCGGTGCTGGCGCTGGCCGCGGTCGAGGCCTTCTTCGGCGTCGGCGGCGCCCGAGGCGGGCAGCTCGACGTGGACAAGGTCCGCCAGGCCTTCTCCGGCGTCTCCTCGCCCGGCCGCCTGGAGGTCGTCCGCCGCAGCCCCACGATCATCCTGGACGCCGCGCACAACCCGCACGGCGCCCGCGCCACCGTCGCCGCCCTGGGCGAGTCCTTCGGCTTCACCCGGCTCGTCGGCGTGATCGGCACTTCCGGGGACAAGGACGTGGCCGGCGTGCTGGAGGCCTTCGAGCCGATCCTCGCCGAGGTCGTCATCACCCAGAACTCCACCCACCGCGCGATGGACGTCGACGAGTTGGCGGCGCTGGCCGTCGACATCTTCGGCGAGGACCGCGTCCAGGTCGAGCCCCGGCTCGACGACGCCATCGCGGCGGCCGTCACCCTCGCCGAGGAGGAGGGCGACCTCGGCGGCGCCGGGGTGCTGGTCACCGGTTCGGTCATCACGGTGGGCGAGGCCCGCCTGCTGCTCGGGAGGAAGTGACATGAGGACCCTCTGCTCCTCGACCCTGATCGGCGAGGCGCTCCTGGCCATGTTCGCCGCGCTGGTCGCGATGCAGCTGTCCAGCGTCTCCACGGCCACGATCTGGATCGTCACCGGGATCGTCATGGCGCTCTGCATCGCGCTCTGCGGCATGATCAACCGCCCGGGTGCGGTGGCCGTCGGCTGGGCGCTGCAGATCGGACTGATCGCCAGCGGCTTCATCCTGCCGACCATGTTCGGCCTCGGCGCGGTCTTCGCCGGCCTGTGGTGGTGCTCGGTGCACTACGGCCGCAAGGTGGACGAGTTCAAGGCCGCCCGGGCCGCCGCCGAGGCGGCCGCCGTACCGGTCTAGGGCCCGGACCGGCGGGCCGACACGCCGCACACGCAAGGTAATCTCTGCCGTGTCGGCTCCCGCCCGTCGGCCCGACTGCCTTGCCGTACCGAATCCCCAGGAGACGCACCGTGTCCCAGCGCACTCTCGTCCTGCTCAAGCCCGACGCCGTCCAGCGTGGCCTGGCCGGCGAGATCATCAGCCGCATCGAGCGCAAGGCCGGCTGGCGGCTCACCGCCGTCGAGCTGCGCACCTTCGACCGGGCGACGCTGGAGCAGCACTACGCGGAGCACGTCGGCCGCCCGTTCTACGAGCCGCTGCTGGAGTTCATGACCTCCGGCCCGTCGATCGCGCTGATCGTCGAGGGCGAGGAGGTCGTCCGCGGCATCCGGATGCTGGCCGGTGCGACCAACCCGCTGGAGGCCGGGGCCGGCACCATCCGCGGCGACTACGCGACGATCACCCGCGAGAACCTGATCCACGCCTCGGACTCCCCGGAGTCGGCCGAGCGCGAGATCAAGATCTTCTTCCCGGCGCACGCCTGAGTCCAGCCGGGCGACACGCCCGAGGGACCTTGGCACTGCCCCGGTCGGGACCATTGGCCCGGCCGGGGCACTTTTATCGTGAAATAAGCAACCAGTGGCGCCGACACGGCGTCCCAATGCCCGGAGAAGCGAACACGCTCCGGACAATGGACGGTATGCCCCGCATCGACGTCCGTACCGCGCCGCGTGACTACGATGGACGCGACTCAAGGGCCCGGTAAGGCAGCTCAGCTGGCTCCGCCCGAGCGTGGGCGCGCTCTCGTCCCACCCCCATGAACTCCGAGCCCGGGAAGGCAACCACACCCCATGGCGAGCAACCTGTCGTTCATCGGCCGCGACTTGGCGATCGACCTTGGAACTGCCAACACGCTGGTGTACGTCAGGGGCAAGGGGATCGTCCTCAACGAGCCGTCCGTCGTCGCGGTGAACACCAACACCGGCGGCATCCTGGCGGTCGGTGCCGAGGCGAAGAAGATGATCGGCCGGACGCCGGGCAACATCGTCGCCATCCGCCCGCTCAAGGACGGCGTGATCGCCGACTTCGAGATCACCGAGCGGATGCTCCGCTACTTCATCCTCAAGATCCACCGCCGCCGCTACCTCGCCCGTCCCCGGGTCGTGGTCTGCGTGCCCTCCGGCATCACCGGGGTCGAGCGCCGCGCCGTGATCGAGGCCTCCTCGCAGGCCGGCGCCCGCCAGGTGCACATCATCGAGGAGCCGATGGCCGCCGCCATCGGCGCCGGGCTGCCCGTCCACGAGGCCACCGGCAACATGGTCGTCGACATCGGCGGCGGCACCACCGAGGTCGCGGTCATCTCCCTCGGCGGCATCGTCACCGCCCAGTCCATCCGGGTCGCCGGCGACGAACTGGACAACGCGATCGTCCAGCACATCAAGAAGGAGTACTCGCTGCTCCTCGGCGAGCGCAGCGCCGAGCAGATCAAGATGAGCATCGGCAGCGCCTTCGGCCTGGAGGGCGAGAAGGACGAGCACGCCGAGATCCGCGGCCGCGACCTGGTCAGCGGCCTGCCCAAGACCGTGGTCATCTCCGCCGCCGAGGTCCGCGAGGCCATCGACGAGCCGGTCAACTCGATCATCGACGCCGTGAAGACCACCCTCGACCAGTGCCCGCCCGAGCTGGCCGGCGACGTGATGGACCGCGGCATCGTGCTCACCGGCGGCGGCGCCCTGCTGCGCGGCCTCGACGAGCGGCTGCGCCGCGAGACCGGCATGCCGATCCACATCGCCGAGAACCCGCTCGACTCGGTCGCGCTCGGCTCCGGAAAGTGCGTCGAGGAGTTCGAGGCGCTCCAGCAGGTACTGGACGCCTCCCCGCGCCGTTAGCACCACCGAGACATCCGACACTCAACTGAACGGGCTGCCGCCCGGGCCCCACAGCCCGGGCGGCCGACCAGGTACGAAGGGGCAGTACCAGCACCGTGAGGGACACACGAGAGAGCCGGCTGCTGCTCATCCTGCTGGTGGCCGTCGCCTTCGCACTCGTCACCGTGGACATCAAGGGCGGTGAGAGCTCCCCCCTCGGCGGTGCCCGACACGCCGCCGCCAGCGTCCTCGGTCCGGTCGAGCGCGGCGCCGCCACCGTCGTCGACCCGGTCGCCGACACCGTCCGGGCCTTCCGCGACGCCGCGTCCAACAACGGCCGCACCGACCAGCTCGCCCGCGAGAACACCGAACTGCGGCAGAAGCTCGCCTCCTCCGACATGGCCACCGGGCGCACCAAGCAGCTCGACGACCTGCTGCGCACCGCCGGCGCCGGCGGCTACACCGTCAAGGCCGCCCAGGTCATCGCGATCGGCCCGGCCCAGGGCTTCTCCTGGACCATCACCATCGACGCCGGCAGCGACGACGGCCTCACCCGCGACATGACGGTGATCAACGGTCAGGGCCTGGTCGGCCGGATCACCACCGTCGCCCCGACCACCGCCACCGTGCTGCTCGCCTCCGACCCCGGCTTCTCGGCCGGCACCCGGCTGGAGGCCAGCGGCGAGATCGGCTTCGCCTCCGGCGGCGGCACCAGCCCGATGAAGGTCTCGCTGCTCAACGGCAAGGCCCAGGTCAAGGCCGGCGACCGGCTGGTCACCTTCGGCTCGCAGAGCGGCCGCCCGTTCGTGCCCGGCGTGCCGGTCGGCAAGGTCGTCGAGGTCGAGGCCACCCCGGGCCAGCTGACCAAGACCATCCTGGTCGAGCCCTTCGTCCAGTTCACCCGGCTGGACCTGGTCGGCGTGGTGGTCGTGCCGCCGCGCGCCGACCCGCGCGACGCCGTCCTGCCGCCGGCCCCCGCCCAGGGACAGGCCGCCCCGGCCCCGGCCGCGCCCGCCGCCCCGCCCGCCAAGCCCACTGGGGGGAACTGAGCCATGCGCCTCGCCCGCATCCCCGTCTCCGCCGGCCTGATCCTGCTCGGCCTGATCCTCCAGGTCAGCGTCTTCGGCCGGCTCCAGCTCCCGGGGGCCACCCCGGACATACTGCTGCTCGTCGTGGTCGGCCTGGCCCTGGTCTACGGGCCGTCCGGCGGCTGCGTGGTCGGCTTCTCGGCCGGCCTGCTCGCCGACCTCGCGCCGCCCTCCGACCACGCGATCGGCCGCTACGCGCTGGTGCTGTGCCTGATGGGCTACGCCGCCGGGCTGCTGCGCCCGGACCACGGCCGCCAGCGGTCGGTGTCCAGCGCGCTGATGGTGGTGGCCGCCGCGGCGGTCGCCTCCACCCTGCTGTACGCGATGGTCGGAGCCCTGGTCGGCGACACCGCGGCCCGGCACGTCGGCCTCGGCGGCCTGGTGGTCAGCGCCCTGCTGTACGACGTGCTGCTGGCGCCGTTCGTGGTGCCGCTGGTGATGCTGGTCGGCCGCCGCTTCGGGCGCGACCCGGTGACCGCGGCCACCGATGACGACGAGGGCGGCTCCGGTCTGGGCACGCTGGCCCGCTACCGCACCACGCGCGAGGCCTCGGCCGGCCCGTCCTACAAGAAGCGGCGCATGCCCGGCTTCGCCCGGCGCCCGTAACCGGCCCGGCCCCCGACCTCCCGACTTCCCGCATCCTGGAGCGCACGAGACGTGAGCAACATCCCCGAGACCGGCCGTACCCGGCGGGTGACGATCCGTCTGGTGGTGCTGCAGATCCTGGTCCTGTCGCTGCTCGCCACCCTCGGCGGGCGGCTGTGGTACCTGCAGATCCGCAACGCCAGCGTCTACACCGCCAAAGCGACCGGCAACCACATCCGCGAGGTGGTCGAACCGGCCGTCCGCGGCGAGATCCTGGACGCCTCCGGGCGGATCCTGGCCGGCAACGAGGCCCGGCTGGTGGTCTCGGTCAGCCGCACCTCGCTGTTGCAGCAGAAGGACGGCGGCAAGGCGGTGCTCGGCCGGCTGGCCGAGGTGCTGGGGATGCCCGCCAAGGACGTGCAGGAGAAGACCCGGCTCTGCGACGCCAAGACCCCGCAGCCCTGCTGGAACGGCTCGCCCTACCAGCCGATCCCGGTCACCAAGGAGGCGACCACCCAGCAGGCGATGCAGATAATGGAACGCCGCGAGGACTTCCCCGGGGTCACCGCGCAGCCCACCGCCGTGCGCCGCTACACCGGCGCCGAGGGCGCCAACATGGCCCAGGTGCTCGGCTACCTCTCGCCGGTCACCGACGAGGAGGTCAGCAAGACCGCCTCCAAGTCCGGCCTGGACCGCTACCTGCCGGCCGACCAGATCGGCCGGGCCGGTCTGGAGTCGGTGTACGACCGCGACCTGCGCGGCACCGCCGGCATCACCCAGCTGGAGGTGGACAACCTCGGCCGGGTGATCGGCACCGCCGGCACCGCCGCCCCGCAGACCGGCAACAACCTGGTCACCAGCATCGACGCCCGGGTGCAGAAGGTGGTCGAGGACAACCTGGCGCAGGCCATGGCCGACGCCCGGAAGACCTTCGACAAGGTCACCAACCGCAACTACGAGGCCGACTCCGGCGCCGCCGTGGTGATGGACGTCCACACCGGTCGGATCGTCGCGATGGCCAGCGCGCCGACCTACGACCCCAACCTCTGGGTGGGCGGCATCACCGGCAAGGACTACCAGTCGCTGACCAGCAAGGACTCCAACTTCCCGCTGCTGAACCGGGCCATACAGGGTCAGTCCGCCCCCGGCTCGACCTTCAAGGTCGTCTCCACCACCGCCGCCGTGGAGGCCGGCTACTCGCTGGACGGGACGTACGCGTGCCCGAAGAGCATGACCATCGGCGGCCGCGAGTTCAAGAACTTCGAGAGCGAGAACTTCGGCTCCATCTCCCTGGAGAAGGCGCTGGAGGTCTCCTGCGACACCGTCTTCTACGGCCTGGCGTACGACCAGTGGATGAAGGACGGCGGCATCAAGCCGAAGAAGGAGCCGGGCGACTGGTTCTTCAAGACCGCCCACCAGTTCGGCCTCGGCGCCAAGACCGGCATCGACCTGCCCAGCGAGGTCACCGGCCGGGTGCCGGACCGGCAGTGGAAGCAGTCCTTCTACGACAACAACAAGGACGCCTGGTGCGCGCAGGCGCAGAAGGGCGGCACCAGCTTCTCCGACCAGATCGCCAAGGAGAACTGCGTCGACGGCTACCAGATGCGCGCCGGTGACGCCGTCAACTTCGCGATCGGCCAGGGCGACACGCTCGTCACCCCGGTCCAGATGGCCCGGATCTACTCGGCGCTGGCCAACGGCGGCACCTTCTACCGGCCGACCGTCGCCAAGGCGGTGATAAGCCCGAGCGGGGACCTCGTCCGCGAGATCGCCCCGCACGAGGACGGCAAGTTCCCCGGCTCGCAGAAGCTGCTGAGCTACATCGACCAGGCCACCGCGGGCGTCATCACCGGCGGTACCGCCGCCTGGAAGTTCTCCGGCGCCGGCTGGCCGCAGAACAAGATCGAGCTGCACGCCAAGACCGGCACCGCCGAGGTCGAGGGCAAGCAGACCACCTCCTGGCTGACCACGTACAGCAAGGACTACGCGGTCGTCATGACGATAAGCCAGGGCGGCACCGGCTCCGGCGGCTCCGGCGACGCCGTCCGCCGGATCTACCAGGCGCTGTACGGCGTCGACGACAAGGGCAACATCGACAACGGCAAGGCGCTGCTGCCCGCGCCGCAGGCCGAACTGCCGAAGTTCAACCCGGACGGCACCGCGATCGTCAAGCCGGCGGCCTACACCGGCAACACCGGCAACACCGGCAACACCGGCAACACCGCCAACACCGGCAACACCGCCAACACCGGCAACACCGGCAACACCGTCGACCCGGCGCAGGCCGTCGCGGGCCCGGGCCTCCTGGCGTCGCCGGACCAGGCGCAGGGTGTGCCCGGACCGGCGCCGGCCTTCCTGGAACAGGTGCCGGGCGAGCCCGCCCCGGCCTCGGCCTTCCTGGACCCGGCGCAGCCGAACGACCTGCCCGCCCCGGGCACCGCGGCCGAGGCCGCACTCGAACCGAACCGCGGCCCGGGAAGGGGGCGGGCATGACCTCCTACGGCTCCTACCGGCAGCTGCGGCTGAGCCCGCAGCGCAGCGGGGTCTCCAAGGCCCTGGCCAAGGACTCGCCGCTGTGGCGGCTGGACTGGATACTGCTGCTCGCCGCGCTGGCCCTGTCGCTCGGCAGCTCCCTGCTGGTCTGGTCGGCCACCCGCGGCCGGGACTCGCTCACCCACGGCGACCCGCAGTACTTCCTGTACCGGCACCTGACCAACCTGGTCGTCGGGCTGGTGCTGTGCTCGGTGGTGATAGGGATAGGGAGCCGGCGCTTCCGCACCCTCGTGCCGTTCCTGTACATCGGCGTGATCCTGATGCTGCTCGCCACGCTCAGCCCGCTGGGCTCGACCATCAACGGCGCGCACTCCTGGATCCAGCTGGGCGGCGGCTTCTCCATCCAGCCCGCCGAGTTCGCGAAGCTGGCGATCGTGCTGGCGATGGCGGTCGTGCTGTCCGACCAGGTGGACGCGGGGGAGCGGGAGTACCCCTCGCACCGGGCGGTGTTCCGCGGCCTGGTCTGGGCCTTCCTGCCGATGTGCGTCGTGCTGCTGATGCCGGACGCCGGCTCGGTGATGGTGATGGCCGCGATCGTGCTGGGCATCCTGCTCGGCTCGGGGGCGGCCAACCGCTGGGTGCTCGGGCTGCTGGTGGCGGGCACCGGCGGGTGCGTGGCGATCTGGAAGCTCGGGGTGCTGAGCAAGTACCAGATCGACCGCTTCGCGGCCTTCGCCAACCCGCAGCTGGACCCCTCCGGCGTCGGCTACAACACCGCGCAGGCCCGGATCGCGATCGGCTCGGGCGGGCTGACCGGCAAGGGGCTGTTCCACGGGACGCAGACCACCGGGCAGTTCGTGCCGGAGCAGCAGACCGACTTCGTGTTCACGGTGGCCGGTGAGGAGCTGGGCTTCGTCGGGGCGCTGGCGATCATCCTGCTGGTCGGCGTGGTGCTGTGGCGGGCCTGCCGGATCGCCCGGCAGGCGACCGACCTGTACGGGACGATCGTGGCCGCGGGGATCATCGCCTGGTTCTCCTTCCAGGCCTTCGAGAACATCGGGATGTGCCTGGGCATTATGCCGGTGGCGGGCATCCCGCTGCCGTTCGTCTCCTACGGGGGGTCGTCGATGTTCGCGGTCTGGATCGCGATCGGGCTGCTCCAGGCGGTCCGCAGCCAGCGGCCGATAGCGGCCTGAGCCGACTGTCCGTCCGCGCGTCCGTCTGCGCGTCCGTCCGTCGAGGGTCGGCCCGGGAATCTCTCGGGTCGGCCCTCGGTGGTTTCCAACCGGACTCTGTGGGTGGGTAGTTGCTGCCCGGTTGTGGCGGACCTCGGCCCCGGTCAGAGCAGGCGGTCGGCGGCGGTGAGTGCCGCGCGGACCTGGTGGGCCAGCTGCTCCTGGACCGGCACCCAGCGGGCGCCGAAGCGGTGGTGAAGCAGGCCCAGGCCCTCGGTGACGATGTCGCGGGCCCGGCCCCGGGCCGCCTCCACGGTCGGACCGCCGGTGTCCGCCAGCAGCCGCAGCACCGTCGACGCCACCCGCAGCGGGATCCGGGCCGCGACGATCTCGGCGGTGGTCACCCGGGACACCGTGAGCGGCTCGGCGCACCAGCGGGCCAGCCACTCCTCCGCCACCGACGGGCAGAACTCCAGGGTGAACCCGGCCGCGCGCACCAGCGCGCCGTGCGCCGCCCGGGTGTGCGCGGGCACGTGGGCCAGCAGCCCGGAGAGCTCCTCGGCGCGCTCGCGCAGCGTCCGGGCCGCGGCGCCGACCGCCCGGTCCGCCGCCGGGTGCGGACGGCCGTCGCCGACCGCGTCCACGGCCCACATCGGCACCTCCAGCACGGCCGTCACCCCGCCGTGACGGCCGGCGTACGACCAGGTGGACAGCTCCGGCTCGTCCGGCAGCGCCCGTGACCGGCCCGCGCCGTCCGCCGAGGGCATCAGATAGGTGCCGGGGAAGGGGCTGGCCCAGCCGACCGCGTCGAAGGGGTCGACGTCCAGCGGGATGCCGGCCCGGCGCACCGAGGCGGCGAAGAGCTCGGGCAGCCCGGGCACCGGAGCGGTCAGCTGGATGAAGGCGCCGCCGAAGTCCACCCCGTGCATCGAGCACTGCAGGAACGGGCGCAGCTCGTCGATCAGGCCGGTCAGCGCCAGGCTCTCCGGCATCGGGGGCCGGCCCGCGTCGGCGGCCGGCAGCAGTTCGGGCTGCTCCTCGAACGAGGGGCGGAAGAAGTGCTCGTAGTGCCGGCGCACGGTGAGCGGCCCGTCCAGCCAGCCCGCGTTGAGCGCGGCGCCGTCCGGGTCCAGGCAGAGCAGCAGGTGCCAGGACAGGCCGGGCCGGGTGGGGCGCGCCAGCAGCACCTCGGCCAGCCGCAGGGCGCCGGCCGTGCCGATCGGCTCGTTGGGGTGCGGGCCGCCGACGACCAGCACCGCGCGCGGGCCCCGGTCGACGGACAGCAGCAGCAGCGGGCGCCCGGCCCGCGAGCGGCCCACCTCGCGCAGCCGGCACCGCTCCGGGTGGCGCAGCGCGAGCCGCCGGGCCGCGGCCTCGGCCTGGGCCGGCGCGGGGTAGCGGGCGGCCCGGCTGCCGAGGGGCCGGGGCGGGCGGACCCGCCGGTCGGTGTCGGTCATGGCTCTCCTAGGGCGTGGCCGCGTGGCCGCGCGGCCGCCTGGCTTGTCGGGCCGCCGGGGCGCCGGGCCGCCGGGGCGCGCGGGGGCGCCGACGGACGCGGCCTGCGGGGCCGGGGCCCTGCGCGCCGGGGACGGGTCGCCGGGGGAGTCGGCGAGGGTTGAGCGTACGGCCCAACTCCCCTGTCCGGAAGGGGTGCAGAGGTCTCTGGCGAGGCCCTGTCAGTACCGCATGGGTGGTCCGAGCATGTCAACGGCGGACGGCGCCGGGCGGCGGGCGCGCACTGCGCGTGCCGGGGCGGGCCGGGGAGGGGCGGCCGCGCCGGAGCGCGGGCGGGTGCCCGGGCCGGGCGTCGGTGAGCCCGGGGGTGAGCCAGCGGGCCTTTCCCCGGATTGGGCTACCCTTGAGGGTCACCCCTCCCCGCCGTCGCCTGCCGATGCGCGCGGCACCGAATCACGTCGTAAGGGTTCCTAGTACATGACTGTCGAATCGGTCTTCCCACGCCTGGAGGCCCTCCTCCCGCACGTCCAGAAGCCGATCCAGTACGTCGGCGGCGAGCTCAACTCGACCGTCAAGGACTGGGACGCCTGCGACGTCCGCTGGGCGCTGATGTACCCCGACGCCTACGAGGTCGGCCTGCCCAACCAGGGCGTCATGATCCTCTACGAGGTGCTCAACGAGCGCGAGGGCGTGCTCGCCGAGCGCACCTACAGCGTCTGGCCGGACCTCGAAGCGCTGATGCGCGAGCACGACGTCCCGCAGTTCACCGTGGACGCGCACCGCCCGGTGAAGGCCTTCGACGTGTTCGGCCTGTCGTTCTCCACCGAGCTCGGCTACACCAACATGCTGACCGCGCTCGACCTGGCCGGCATCCCGCTGGAGGCCAAGGACCGCACCGACGAGGACCCGATCGTCCTGGCCGGCGGCCACGCCGCGTTCAACCCCGAGCCGATCGCGGACTTCATCGACTGCGCGGTGGTCGGCGACGGCGAGCAGGCCGTGCTCGACATCACCGAGCTCGTCCGCGGCTGGAAGGCCGAGGGCCGCCCGGGCGGCCGCGACGAGCTGCTGCTGCGCCTCGCCCGTACCGGCGGGGTGTACGTGCCGAAGTTCTACGACGTGGAGTACCTGGCCGACGGCCGGATCGGGCGCGTCGTGCCGAACGCCCCGGGCGTGCCGTGGCGGGTGTCCAAGCACACCGTGATGGACCTCGACGAGTGGCCCTACCCGAAGCAGCCGCTCGTCCCGCTCGCGGAGACCGTGCACGAGCGGATGTCCGTGGAGATCTTCCGCGGCTGCACCCGCGGCTGCCGCTTCTGCCAGGCCGGCATGATCACGCGCCCCGTGCGGGAGCGAAGCATCACCGGCATCGGCGAGATGGTGGAGCGCGGGCTGAAGGCGACCGGTTTCGAGGAGGTGGGCCTGCTGTCGCTGTCCAGCGCCGACCACACCGAGATCGGGGACATCGCCAAGGGCCTGGCCGACCGCTACAGCGACGACAAGATCGGCCTGTCGCTGCCGTCCACCCGCGTCGACGCCTTCAACATCGACCTCGCCAACGAGCTGTCCCGCAACGGCCGCCGCTCGGGCCTCACCTTCGCCCCCGAGGGCGGCAGCGAGCGCATGCGCAAGGTGATCAACAAGATGGTGTCGGAGGAGGACCTGATCCGCACCGTCGCCACCGCCTACGGCAACGGCTGGCGCCAGGTGAAGCTGTACTTCATGTGCGGCCTGCCCACCGAGACCGACGAGGACGTGCTCCAGATCGGCGCGATGGCGAAGAACGTCATCCAGAAGGGCCGCGAGGTCACCGGCCAGAACGACATCCGCTGCACCGTCTCCATCGGCGGGTTCGTGCCCAAGCCGCACACCCCGTTCCAGTGGGCCCCGCAGCTGTCCGCCGAGGCCACCGACGCCCGGCTGGCCAAGCTGCGCGACTCGATCCGCGGCGACCGCAAGTACGGCAAGAACATCGGCTACCGCTACCACGACGGCAAGCCCGGCATCGTCGAGGGCCTGCTGTCCCGCGGTGACCGCCGCATCGGCGCCGTCATCCGCGCCGTCTACGAGGACGGCGGCCGCTTCGACGGCTGGCGCGAGCACTTCTCCTACGACCGCTGGATGGCCTCCGCCGAGAAGGGCCTGGCCGGCACCGGCGTCGACGTCGACTGGTACACCACCCGCGAGCGCACCTACGAGGAGGTGCTGCCCTGGGACCACCTGGACAGCGGCCTCGACAAGGACTGGCTCTGGGAGGACTGGCAGGACGCCCTGGAGGAGGTCGAGGTCGACGACTGCCGTTGGACCCCGTGCTTCGATTGCGGCGTGTGCCCGCAGATGGACCTCAAGATCCAGATCGGTCCCACCGGGAAGAAGCTGCTGCCGCTGGCCGTGGTCAACGGGGCTGACCCGCAGGGCTAGTTGATGGCGCGGGTGGCGCGGATCGGGTGGGTCCGGGCCGCGTGACGTGCTCGAAGTGACGGATGGAGCCCTCCCCGGGAATCGGGGAGGGCTCCATGCGTTCGCCGAGCGGACGACGGCCGGTGCGGGATCAGCAGGCCCAGTTGGTCGAGGTGCTGATGGAGTCCAGCTTGGCCCAGGTCTGCGCGCCGACCTGACCGTCCTGGGAGAGGCCGGTACAGGCCTGGAACCGCAGCACCCTGCTCAGGGTGTCCTGTCCGAACGCGCCGTCGACGTTCAGGGGGGTGGTGTTCAGTGAGGAGTTGAGCTCGCACTGCAGGGCCTTGACGGCGTCGTTGTGCTCGCCGCCGCGCAGCAGCGGCTCCCAGGTCGTGTAGGTGGTCCCGCAGTAGCTGCCGGCCTGCGCCGCGGACGCGCTGCCCGCCGTGGCGACGCCGCCCGCGAACAGGAGGCCGGTCACTGCGAGGCCGGCGAGGATCTTGCGCATGGAGGTTCCCTTCCTCATGCCGCACACCCCAGGTGTGCGGTCGGTGGGTCCGGGTGAGCCGCACTCGGACGGCTCGAATCCTGCCTAGCGGGCGGGCGTCCCAACACGGAGGAACGGCATCAGGGATGTTCCGGGAATTTCCCCGCCGCCGGACGAGGGCCTCAGAACGGCCCGCCACCTGCGGGGACGTGCTCGCCGTGGGTGGCCGGGGGGTTGCGGGCGCCGCCCCCTCGGCCGGAGCGTCCCGGCCGGGGGCGTCGGGGTGCGGCTGACCAGGGGCGGGACGAGGGGGGTGGCGGGGCGCGTACCCTTTGAGGTGACAGAGTCCGGACAGCGGCGGCAGCCGTCGCGCCGGACGGGGACAACTGACTAAGGACTGAGCGACCCTGGCACGCCGTACGCCCGACGGTCCTCCGCCCGCGCCGACGGTGCAGCGGATCCGTCTCCGCTACACCAAGCGCGGCCGGCTCCGCTTCACCAGCCACCGCGACTTCCAGCGCGCTTTCGAGCGCGCCCTGCGCCGGTCCGCCGTGCCGATGGCCTATTCGGCCGGCTTCACCCCGCACCCGAAGGTGTCCTACGCCAACGCGGCCCCGACCGGGGTGGCGAGCGAGGCGGAGTACCTGGAGATCGGCCTGGCCGCCCTCCGTGACCCGGAGGAACTGCGGGCACAACTGGACGAGTCGCTGCCGACCGGACTGGACGTGATCGACGCGGTCGAGGTCCGGACGCCGAACTTCGTGGAGCGCCTGGAGGCCTCCGAGTGGCTGCTCCGGCTGGACGGCGTCGAGCCGCAGGAGGCCGCCCGCGCGGTCGCGGTGTTCCTCGCCGCGGAGCGGGTCGAGGTCGAACGCGTGACCAAGAACGGCGTGCGGGTCTTCGACGCGCGCGGTCCGGTGGCGGCGCTCGAGATCGCCGCGCCGCAGGTCGTCGACGGTGCGGACACGGCGGCCGAAGCGGACCGCAATGTTCGGACCGGCCGTCCCTGTGCGATACTGCGGCTGGTAGTACGACACGCCACACCCGCCGTACGACCCGACGACGTATTGTCCGGTCTCCGTGTGACGGCCGACCTGGCGCCGCCGGTCCCCGCAGAGGTGACCAGGCTGGCGCAGGGGCCGCTCGACGAGGAGTCCGGCACGGTGACCGACCCGCTGGCGCTCGACCGCGCCGCGGCTCCGGCCGGCTGACAGCCGCCGGGGTTCGCGGGGCCGCGTCCGCCTGACGGGCGGAGGCCGGGCCCAGTGCCTCACTGGGCCCGACGGTCCTCCAGGTTCCCGCGGCTCCCCAGGGGAGCGAGCGTCGTCGCAGCACAGGCCGGCCACCTGAGGCCCGCCGACCAGGAAGGTCGGTGGGCCCGGGAACCCCGTCCGGGAGCCACCCGGGGTTGGGGAACGGCGCAGCTTGGGAAAACCTCAGAAGACTGGTCAGACCAGAAGACTTTCGACACCCCGCCGAGCGGCGGGGCGCCGAGCGAGACTACGAGCCCCTGTGCGGCCTCGCGTCCGCGCGGCGGCACCGTGAAAGGGTCCGGCCCGAGCATCGTCACGATGCCGGCCGGCCGCGGGTGCCGTGCCGTGCCCGGATGTGGAGCCCGGGGGCCTGACGGGAGATCCACCCGCATGCTCGATAACACCGATCCGCAGCAGAACGCGGCGACGGAACAGAACGAGACCGCCGCGCCCGGCGGCGAGGGCACCTCCGCGGCGCCGCCGCGCCGCCGTCGCCGTGCGGTGTCCCGCCCGGCGGGCACCCCGCAGGGTGCGGCCACCGAGACGGCCGAGACGGTCATCCCGGCCGAGGCGCCCGTCGCCGAGGCGCAGGCCGCACCGGCCGCCGAGCCGGTGGCCGAGAAGCCGGTCCGGGCCCGCCGGACCCGCAAGCGCGCCGAGGCTCCGGCCGGGACGCCGGAGACGACCCCGGTCGTGGCCACCGAGCCGGCCGCCGCCGAGAAGACGACCGCGAAGGCGAGCGCGAAGGCGACCGCGAAGCCGGTCGAGAACGCCGCTGAGCCGGCCGCCGAGCCGGTGGCCGAGAAGCCGGTCCGGGCCCGCCGCACCCGCAAGCGCGCCGAGGCGCCCGCCGGGACGCCGGCCGCCGCCGAGACCCCGGCCGAGGAGCCCGCTGCCGCCGCCCCGGTGGCCGAGGCCCCCGCCGCCGAGCCGGCCGCCGAGGAGGCCCCCGCCGCTCCGGCCCGCCGGGCCCGTCGCCGCCGCGTGGTCGAGGCCGCGCCGGTCGTCGAGACCCCCGTCGAGGAGCCCGCCGCCGCGGAGGAGCCCGTCGAGGAGGAGCCGGTCGAGGAGCCCGTGGCCGTCCAGCCCGCGCCGGTCGCCGAGCCGACCCACCGGGTGCGCCGCCGTGCGGTCCGCCCGTCCACCGCGATCTTCCAGGCTCCGGTGTTCCAGGAGCCCGCCGCCGGCCCGGCCCCCGCCGCGCAGCCGCAGGCGCCGCAGCAGCCCGCCGCCGCTCCGGCGCCGGTGGAGGCTCCGGTCGCCGCGCAGCGCGAGGAGGACGAGTTCGAGTACAGCGGCGTCGGCCGCCGCCGCCGGGTGCGCACTTCGGTGCGGGTGCAGCCGCCGAGCCGTTCGAAGGCCGCCGAGAGGAAGGCCGCCGAGAAGGCTGAGAAGGCCGAGAAGGCCAAGGTCATCGAGCGGGCGAAGGCCGCCGAGAAGGCGAAGCCGGTCGAGCGGGCCGTCGAGGTGCCGGTCGAGGCGCCCGTCGTCGAGGCCCCCGTCGCCGGTCCGGAGACCGAGGGCGAGTGGGAGGACGACCGTCCGTCGCGCCGTCGCCGTCGGGGCGGCCGCCGCCGTCGCCGTGGCGAGGCCGAGGAGTTCGAGGTCGAGGCCGTCGAGACCGGGCAGTCCGCCGTCGAGGAGCCGGCCGCGGACGTCGAGGAGGACGTCGAGGACGACGACGACCTGGCCGCCGGCCTGTCCTCGTCCCGCCGTCGTCGCCGTCGTCGCCGCCGCAGCGGTGAGGCCGGTGCCGTCGAGACCGCGGAGACCACCGAGGACGGGGTCCGCACGGTGGTGAAGGTGCGCGAGCCGCGCCGCCGTTCCACCGAGCCGTCCTTCGACCCGGACGAGGTGCAGTCCATCAAGGGCTCGACCCGGCTGGAGGCGAAGAAGCAGCGCCGCCGCGAGGGCCGCGAGCTGGGCCGCCGCCGGGTGCCGATCATCACCGAGGCCGAGTTCCTGGCCCGCCGCGAGTCGGTCGAGCGCGTCATGGTCGTGCGCCAGAACGGCCAGCGGACCCAGATCGGCGTCCTCGAGGACGGCGTGCTGGTCGAGCACTACGTCAACAAGGAGCAGGCCACCTCGTACGTCGGCAACGTCTACCTGGGCAAGGTCCAGAACGTGCTGCCGTCGATGGAGGCCGCCTTCGTCGACATCGGCAAGGGCCGCAACGCCGTGCTGTACGCCGGCGAGGTCAACTTCGGTGCGCTGGGCCACGGTGGCCCGCGCCGGATCGAGTCGGTGCTGAAGTCCGGCCAGTCCGTGCTGGTGCAGGTCTCCAAGGACCCGATCGGCCACAAGGGCGCCCGCCTGACCAGCCAGATCTCGCTGCCCGGCCGTTACCTGGTCTACGTGCCCGAGGGCTCGATGACCGGCATCTCGCGCAAGCTCCCCGAGAACGAGCGCGCCCGGCTGAAGCAGATCCTCAAGAAGATCGTCCCGGACGACGCGGGCGTCATCGTGCGCACCGCCGCCGAGGGCGCCTCCGAGGACGAGCTGACCCGCGACGTCCAGCGGCTGCAGCAGCAGTGGGAGGACATCCAGAAGAAGGCCGCGACCGGCAACGCCCCCGCGCTGCTGTACGGCGAGCCGGACATGACCGTCCGGGTCGTCCGCGACATCTTCAACGAGGACTTCACCAAGGTCATCGTCTCCGGCGACGAGGCGTGGAGCACCATCCACGACTACGTCTCCAACGTGGCCCCGGACCTCGCCGAGCGGCTCCAGCGGTGGACCTCCGAGGTGGACGTGTTCGCCACCTACCGGATCGACGAGCAGCTGATGAAGGCGCTGGACCGCAAGGTCTGGCTGCCCAGCGGCGGTTCGCTGGTGATCGACCGCACCGAGGCCATGGTCGTCATCGACGTCAACACCGGGAAGTTCGTCGGCCAGGGCGGCAACCTGGAGGAGACGGTCACCCGCAACAACATCGAGGCGGCCGAGGAGATCGTGCGCCAGCTGCGGCTGCGCGACCTCGGCGGCATCATCGTGATCGACTTCATCGACATGGTGCTGGAGTCCAACCGGGACCTGGTGCTGCGCCGCCTGCTGGAGTGCCTGGGCCGGGACCGGACCAAGCACCAGGTGGCCGAGGTCACCTCGCTGGGCCTGGTCCAGATGACCCGCAAGCGGGTCGGCCAGGGCCTGCTGGAGTCCTTCTCCGAGCCGTGCGTGCACTGCAACGGCCGCGGCGTGATCGTTCACATGGAGCAGCCGAGCGCCCACGTCCACACCCCGGCCGTGTCGGCCGAGGCGGCCGCGGGCAGCAGCAAGCGCCGTCGCCGGGGCAAGGGCGGGGCGGCCGCCGAGGAGCCGCAGGCCGTCGAGGCCGCGGTGGCCGAGGTGGTCGTCGAGGGCGAGCCGGTGCGCGAGGAGATCGAGGGCCAGCTGGCCCTGGAGGTCCCGGGCGTCGAGGCGGAGGCCGTCGAGGAGGCCCCGGCCGCGCAGCCGGACCTGGTCGAGATCCCCGCGGCCCCGGCGGCTCCGGCCGGCCGTACCCGCCGCCGCGCGGTCCGCAAGGCGACGGCTCCGGCCGGGGCGCCGGGCGAGGCCGAGATCGTGGTGCTCCAGGCGCGGGCCGACGCGGCGCTGGAGGCGGCCCTGGAGGCCGCCACCCCGGTCGCCCCGGCCGTGGTGACGCCCGAGGCCGTCGAGGCCGTGGAGGCCGTCGTCGAGGCTCCCGCGGAGGAGGCCCAGGCCGTCGAGACCGTGGAGGCCGTCGTCGAGGCTCCGGCGGCGGAGGCCCCGGCCACCGGGGCCGAGGCCGAGGAGCCGCCCGCGGAGGAGGCCCCGGCGCCCAAGAAGCGGGCCGCCCGCAAGACCGCCGCGAAGAAGACCGCCGCCAAGAAGACGACCACGGCGGCCAAGAAGACCACCGCCCGCAAGACCGCGACCAAGCGGACGAGCGCGGCGGCCAAGAAGGCGGCGGCCGCCGAAGGTGATACGGCGGCCGAGTAGTGCCCACGCGCCCGGGGCGGGACCCTTCCCGCCCCGGGCCGTACGGGCCGGTTTGCCCCCCGGGCGGCCGGTCCGTATTCTTGACCCTCGGCGTGTCTACGCCACACGCTCCCGAGCACATCACCTTCCCGAAGCGCCGCGTTCGCGCGGCAGCGGGCGGGGAGAGGCCCCTGTGTCCGTACCCAGGCGGCTGGCGTCGGGAGTTCCGACCGAGTAAGGAAAGCAGGTACCGCATGTACGCGATCGTTCGCGCAGGCGGCCGCCAGCACAAGGTCGCCGTCGGCGACGTGCTGGAGATCGACCGTATCGAGGCCAAGCCGGGTGACTCGGTCGAGCTCTCGACCATCCTGATCGTCGACGGCGAAGCCGTCACGTCCGACCCGTGGGTCCTGGCCGGTGTGAAGGCCCACGCCGAGGTCGTCGACCAGACCAAGGGCGACAAGATCGTCATCCTGCGCTACAAGAACAAGACCGGCTACCGCCGTCGCCAGGGTCACCGTCAGAAGCACACCGCGGTGCGCATCACCAGCATCGACTCGGTCAGCAAGTAAGGGGATAGCGAGATATGGCACACAAGAAGGGCGCAAGCTCTACCCGCAACGGCCGTGACTCGAACGCCCAGCGCCTCGGCGTGAAGCGCTTCGGCGGCCAGGTCGTCTCCGCCGGCGAGATCCTCGTGCGCCAGCGCGGCACCCACTTCCACCCGGGTGCGGGCGTCGGTCGCGGTGGCGACGACACCCTGTTCGCGCTGACCGCCGGTGCCGTGCAGTTCGGCACCCGCCGCGGCCGCAAGGTCGTCAACATCGTGGCCTCCGAGGCCTGAGTCACACCAGACTCACAGTGAAGGGTGGGCCGGAATGTTCCGGTCCACCCTTCATGCTTTACGCAGGTAGCAGCAGACTTTCGCACACTGGAGGCACACCATGACCACCTTCGTGGACCGCGTCGAACTTCACGTCGCCGCGGGTAACGGGGGCCACGGCTGCGCCTCCGTGCACCGGGAGAAGTTCAAGCCGCTCGGCGGCCCCGACGGCGGCAACGGCGGCGAGGGCGGCAGCGTCATCCTCACCGTCGACGCGCAGATCACCACCCTGCTGGAGTACCACCACTCGCCCAAGCGCAAGGCCACCAACGGCAAGCCCGGCGCGGGCGGCCACCGCACCGGCGCGGACGGCGGCGACCTCGTCCTGCTGGTGCCGGACGGCACCGTGGTGCTGGACCGCAACGGCGAGGTGCTGGCCGACCTGGTCGGGCACGGCACCAGCTTCGTCGCCGCCCAGGGCGGCCGTGGCGGCCTCGGCAACGCCGCGCTGTCCTCGGCCCGCCGCAAGGCGCCCGGCTTCGCGCTGCTCGGCGAGCCCGGCGAGGCCCGCGACATCGTGATGGAGCTCAAGTCCGTCGCCGACGTGGCCCTGGTCGGCTACCCGAGCGCGGGCAAGTCCTCGCTGATCTCGGTGCTCTCGGCGGCCAAGCCGAAGATCGCGGACTACCCGTTCACCACCCTGATCCCCAACCTCGGCGTGGTCACCGCCGGCGACACCGTCTACACCATCGCCGACGTGCCCGGCCTGATCCCCGGCGCCAGCCAGGGCCGCGGCCTGGGCCTGGAGTTCCTGCGGCACGTCGAGCGCTGCTCGGTGCTGGTGCACGTGCTGGACTGCGCCACCCTGGAGCCCGGCCGCGACCCGCTGACCGACCTGGAGACCATCGAGGCCGAGCTGGCCGAGTACGGCGGCCTGGAGGAGCGCCCGCGCCTGGTCGCGCTCAACAAGGTGGACGTGCCGGACGGCCAGGACATCGCCGACCTCACCCGGGAGTCCCTGGAGGAGCGCGGCTACCGGGTGTTCGAGGTCTCCGCCGCCTCCCGCAAGGGCCTGCGCGAGCTGAACTTCGCGCTGGCGCAGATCGTCGCCGAGGCGCGCGCCGCCAAGCCGGTCGAGGAGTCGACCCGGATCGTGCTGCGGCCCAAGGCCGTTGACGACGAGGGCTTCACCATCACCGAGGAGGACGGCGCCTACCGCATCCGCGGCACCAAGCCGGAGCGCTGGGTCCGCCAGACCGACTTCTCCAACGACGAGGCCGTCGGCTACCTCGCCGACCGGCTGGCCCGCCTCGGCGTCGAGGACAAGCTGTGGAAGGTCGGGGCGCACGAGGGCGACACCGTCATCATCGGCCCGGACGAGAACGCCGTCGTCTTCGACTGGGAGCCGACCATGGCCGCCGGCGCCGAGATGCTCGGCCGCCGCGGTGAGGACCACCGCCTGGAGAGCCCGCGCCCGGCGGTCGACCGCCGCCGCGAGAAGCAGAAGGGCCGGGACGCGGCCGAGGCCGAGTTCCTCGCCTTCGAAGCGCTCTCCAGCACCCGCCCGGCCGCCATCGACGAGGGCGACGACGAGGAGTGACCCGGCCGGCGGGACGCGTCCCGAGCCGGCCTGGGCGAACGGCCCCCACCACCCTCCGGGGCGGTGGGGGCCGTTCGCGTGTCCGGCCCCCGTTCGGAACCGACGGGGCGTCACTTTCGTCGGGCCCGCGGTCGGGGACCGTACCGGCCCCGGCCCGCCGGCCGTCCGGACCGGCGGTCCGGCCGTCGCGGCGCCGTGTCCGGGGCGGGTCCGGACGGTGAAACACCCTGCGGGCGACCTGCGCGGATCGCGTAGATTTCGGGGGTGACGGCCGGGCCCGGCCCGCCGCACCCGCACCACACCGGAAGGGCGTACAGCGAGATGAGCGAGGACTCACTGCGCGAGGAGGTGCTGACCGCCCGGCGGATCGTCGTCAAGGTCGGCTCCTCCTCCCTCACCACGGCGGCCGGCGGCCTGGACGCCGACCGGGTCGACGCCCTGGTCGACGCGCTCGCCAAGGTGCGCAGCCGCCCGGACGCGCCCGAGGTCGTCCTCGTCTCCTCCGGCGCCATCGCGGCCGGCCTGGCCCCGCTCGGCCTGGACAAGCGGCCCAAGGACCTGGCCCGCCAGCAGGCCGCCGCCAGCGTCGGCCAGGGCCTGCTGGTCGCCCGCTACACCGCCTCCTTCGCCCGGTACGGCATCCGGGTCGGCCAGGTGCTGCTCACCGCCGAGGACGCCAGCCGGCGCGCCCACTACCGCAACGCCTACCGCACCCTCGACCAGCTGCTGGCGATGGGCGCGATGCCGATCGTCAACGAGAACGACACCGTCGCCACCGCCGAAATCAAGTTCGGGGACAACGACCGGTTGGCCGCGCTGGTCGCCCACCTGGTCCGGGCCGACCTGCTCGTGCTGCTCTCCGACGTGGACGGCCTCTACGACGGCGACCCGGCCCGGCCCGGCACCAGCCGGATCGACCAGGTGAGCGGCCCGCACGACCTCGACGGCGTCGAGATCGGCAGCGCGGGCAAGGCCGGCGTCGGCACCGGCGGCATGGTCACCAAGGTCGAGGCGGCCCGGATCGCCACCGGCGCGGGCATCCCGGTGGTGCTCACCGCCGCCAGCCAGGCCGCCGACGCGCTGGCCGGACGGCGCACCGGCACCCTGTTCCTGCGCACCGGCAGCCGCACCTCCGACCGGATGCTCTGGCTGGCCCACGCGAGCAGCCCGCGCGGCGCCCTGCACCTCGACGCGGGCGCCGTCACGGCCGTCGTCTCCGGCGGCGCCTCGCTGCTGCCCGCCGGGGTCACCAAGGTGGACGGGGAGTTCACGGCGGGTGATCCGGTGGACCTTCTTGCCGAAAACGGCCACATCGTGGCTCGCGGACTGGTCAACTTTGATGCGAGGGAGTTGCCCCGCCTGCTCGGCCGGTCCACCCGCGACCTGGCCCAGGAGTTCGGCGCCGCGTACGAGCGTGAGGTCGTCCACCGCGACGACCTGGTCGTTCTGCGCGGCTGACCGGCCGGTGCGCCGGTACCGGCCGATCGGCAGAGCGCGGTGGGCGGGCCGCTCCGCACGGGGAGTGGCCCGGCCGCGGGCGAGGAGCGGTGCAGCCGTACCGGTCGGCCGCGGGCCGGCGGGTCCGGTGCGGGGGACGACACGACATCGCCGAACAGGAGGCCGCCGGTGGAACGCAGAAGCGAGGCAACGCTGACCGCAGGGACGGCGGGCCGGCGGCTGACCAGCATCGACGGCGGACGCGGGGACGGACCCGCCGAGCCGGCCGGTCCGCCGCCGCAGGGGCCCGGCGGGATGCGCAGGCCGCGGTCGCAGCACGCGGACCCGGGGGAGCCGCCCACCGTGCCCGAGCAGGCCCGGCTCTGGCACGTGGTGCTGAGCGTGTCCGGGCAGGTCACCCCGCTGTCCTCGCTGCGGGCCTCGCTGGAGCGGCTGGCGCACGACCACTCGTTCTTCCTCACCGCCCGCTACGCCGCCGACCACGCCGAGATCCGGTACTGGGAGCAGGCCCGGGACCTGCACGACGCGGCGGCGATAGCGCTGCGGCTGTGGGGCGAGCACAAGGTCACCGCGAACCTGCCGCCGTGGGAGATCGTCGGCCTGGAGGTGGTCGACCGGGCGACGTACCACAAGCGGGTGGCGGAGGGCTTCGGCGATCCGCCGCCGCACCTGGGCGGGGTGCACCCGTACTGAGGGGGACGCCCCCCCGGCGCGGCCCCCGGGATGAGGCCCGGAGAGGGGTGAGCCACAGGGGAGAACCGTCCCGCCAGGCCGTCTCACCGGGCGAAATGGCCGCTCGGCGGGCCCTGCGCAGTCGCTACCCTTGGCGCATGAGCAGCGACCTCGCCACCGCCGACAGCCCCGTCCTCGCCGTAGCGCGCCGAGCCCGGGAGGCCGCCGCCGCGCTCGCCCCGCTGCCGCGCAGGGCGAAGGACGCCGCGCTGCTGGCGATCGCGGACGCCCTGGTGGCCCGCAGCGCCGAGATCACCGCCGCCAACGCCGAGGACGTGGCCCGCGCCCGCGCGGCCGGCACCGCCGAGTCGGTGATCGACCGGCTGAGTCTCGACCACGAGCGGATCGCCGCGATCGCCTCCGACGTGCGCGACGTCGTCGGCCTGCCCGACCCGGTCGGCGAGGTGCTGCGCGGCTACACCCTGCCCAACGGCCTGGACGTGCGCCAGGTGCGGGTGCCGCTCGGCGTGGTCGGCATCATCTACGAGGCCCGGCCGAACGTCACGGTGGACGCCGCCGCGCTCTGCCTCAAGTCCGGCAACGCCGTGCTGCTGCGCGGCTCGGCCTCCGCCTACCGCTCCAACACCGCGCTGGTCGCCGTCCTGCGGGACGCGGTCGCCGCGGCCGGGCTGCCCGCCGACGCCGTCCAGCTCGTCCCGGGCGAGAGCCGGGACTCCGTCCAGGAGCTGATGCGGGCCCGCGGCCTGGTCGACGTGCTGATCCCGCGCGGCGGGGCCTCGCTGATCCGCACGGTGGTCGAGGGCTCGACCGTGCCCGTGATCGAGACCGGCACCGGCAACTGCCACGTCTACGTGGACGCGCAGACCGACCTGGCGATGGCCGTCGGCATCCTGCTGAACTCCAAGGCGCAGCGGGTCAGCGTCTGCAACGCGGCCGAGACGCTGCTCGTCCACCAGGACGTCGCGGACGCCTTCCTGCCGCTCGCGCTGGCCGCCCTCGCCGAGGCCGGGGTGACCGTGCACGGCGACGACGCGGTGCTCAAGGCCGCCGAGGGCGGCGCCGCCACCGTGGTGCCCGCCACCGACGAGGACTGGGGCGCCGAGTACCTGTCCTACGACCTGGCCGCGGCCGTGGTGCCCTCGCTGGACGCCGCCGTCGAGCACATCCGCCGCTGGTCCTCCGGCCACACCGAGGCGATCGTCACCACCTCGCAGGCCGCCGCCCGGCGCTTCACCCGGCTGGTCGACTCGACCACGGTGGCCGTCAACGCCTCCACCCGCTTCACCGACGGCGCCGAGTTCGGCTTCGGCGCGGAGATCGGCATCTCCACCCAGAAGCTGCACGCCCGCGGCCCGATGGGCCTGCCCGAGCTGACCAGCACCAAGTACATCGTCACTGGTGACGGGCACGTGCGCGGCGAGGCGACGCAGACCGTGGGCGGGGACGCGGACGTGCGCTGAGCGCGGCCCGTCCCGGCCCGCGCGGCGGGCCGGCCGGGCCCCGGGGCGGTCCGCGGCGGCCCGCGTCACACGTGTGACGGACCAACTGCGATGAGCCACAGACAAATCGGCCGCCCGGTAATACGCTGAAGCCGTGGCTGACGATGTGGGGGGCTCGCCGTACCCCGACGGCGCCGACCACGGTGGTGCGGACGACGAGTTCGCCACCGTGGTCTTCGATGAGGCCTTCGTCCGGTCCGCCGCCGTGCACGAGCCGACGGCCAAGGAGCGGCAGCTCGCCGCCGCCGAGGCCCGGTTCGAGCCGGACACCGCGGGCCCGGTCTGGGGCTATGACGTCACCGCCGGGGACGGGCTGCCGCTGGAGCTGCGCCCGCACCCGAGCGGACTCGACGACGACCACCTGTACCCCGATCCCTGGTCGGGCCCCGGCCGGGCGACCGGCCGCCCGGGCCGCCGCCGGCGCGGCTACGACCCGGCGCGCGGGCGCGGGCGGTACGTGGCCCAGCAGCGCTGGCACCGGCCGGTGGCCTGGGTGCTCGCCGTGATCATGGGCGTGAGCCTGGTGGCCGTCGCGGTCGCGGCGATCTACCAGGGCGTGGGCGGCTCCTCCGGCGCGCCCCGGCGCCCGGAGTCCGGCAGCAGCAGCCCCGGGACCGACCCGAGGCCCGCGCCCGCCGAGCCGTCGCTCGTGGTCACGGCACCTGCGGGGTGACGTCGTAGGGCGTGGCGCAGGGGTGGTGCGCGCCGGGGCGGGCGGTTGCGGGGCGTTCCCGGGAATCTGCGGTCGCACCCTCGTGGAGGGGCGACGGCGCGCCTTACCCTGGTGTCATGGGTGACCCGCGAGAGCCTCCTGAGGGTGCGCCCGACGGTGGTTCCGGCAATGAGGACGAGTACCGGTCCGTCGTCTTCGACGAGTCCTTCGTCCGGGCTGCCCGGATCCAGGAGCTGTCCGCCCGGGAGAGGCTGGCCGGGTCCTTCGGCCGGGCCACCCGCCCGCGGGTGCGGTTCGGCCCGCTGGGCAGCGTGCCGCGGCAGGCGCTCGCGCTGCTGCTGCTCGTGCTGCTGGCCTTCGGGGCCGCGGTGTACTTCGGGGTCAGCTCGCCGAACCGGATCTCGGCCCGGCCCGAGGGCAGCCAACTGACGGTCAGCCTGGTCGCGTTGAGCCCGGCCTCGGTGGTCCGGCCGGTCGCCGACCCGGCGAACCCGTTCGCCGCGCTGCCGGTCGGGTACAGCGACGGGGCGATCGGACTGGGCACCCCGACCGGGGCCGCCACCGAGCACTTCAGCCGGGTCGAGGTGACCAAGGCGCTCGACACCGTCCAGCGCTACCTGGTGGCCTCCTCGCTGGCCCCGGCCACCCTCGTCCAGGGCGCGACCGCCGAGGTGCGGGCCTTCGTCACCCCCGGGGAGCAGGCCCAGTTCGACACCAGTGTGACCCAGCCGGTCGACGACCGGCACCACGCGCTGACCGGCTGGCTGGTGCGCTTCGACCCGGCGCAGGTCGCGCTGGCCGCCGACACCGTGAAGGTGACCGGCGCGATGCGGATCGACGAGGCCGACGGCGGCACGCTGCAGATCACCACCGACCACACCTTCGTCTACGCGCTGAAGCCGGCCGGAGCCGCGGCCGGTGCGCCGGTGACCCTGGAGACCGTCCGGCGGCAGCTGACCTTCCAGTTCGACCGGGTCGACCTGGCCTCGGCCCAGCTGCGGCTGGTGGACTCGGTGGTCCAGGCCGGGCCGGAGCCCTGCACCACCTCGATGGCCGGCTTCCTCCAGCCGGTACTGGCCACCCCGCAGGGCACTCAGGTCCCGCTGCCGGCGCCGATCGACCCGGGCAACCACGCGCAGCCGGCCTGGCAGGTGTGCGGGGTGCTCGCGCCTTAGTCAGGTCCTGTCCGGGGCGCCGGCGGCGAGCGGGAGGCGGACCACCGCGCGGGCGCCCGGGCCGGGCGACGGCGGGTCGGTGAAGGCGGCGGTGCCGTGGACGCCGCGGGCGATCGAGCGGACCAGGGCGAGGCCCAGGCCGGCGCCGCCGGCGTCGCGGGAGCGGGCGTCGTCCAGCCGGACGAACCGGTCGAAGACCCGCTCCCGGTCCTCCGGCGGGATGCCCGGGCCGTCGTCCGTGACGGTCAGCACGGCGTGCCCGTCCTCGACGGTCACCGAGACGGCGACGGCGGTGCGGGCGTGCCGGGCGGCGTTGTCGAGCAGGTTGCGCACCAGCCGGCCCAGCCGCAGTTCGCTGCCCGGGACGGGTGCGGGCTCCAGGGAGACGGCCAGGAAGGCGGGCCCGCCGGAGGGCAGGTGGGTGCGTTCGCCGAGCTGCTCGCCGACCAGGTCGGCGAGGTCCACCGGCTCGCCGCCGAGCGGCCCGGTGGGCTCCTCGACGGCGGCGAGCAGCAGCAGGTCGTCGGTGAGCAGTTGCAGCCGCTCGGTGTCGGTGAGCGCGTCGCGCACCACCTGCGGCCACTCCACGCCTGCCGGGTGGGCCAGCGGCACCTCCAGCGAGTTGCGCAGTGCGGCCAGTGGGCTGCGCAGCTCGTGCGAGGCGTCCGAGACCAGCCGGCGCTGCTCGTCGATCGCGTGTTCCAGGCGGCCGAGCGTGGTGTTGGTGGTCTCGGCCAGCCGCGCGATGGCGTCCCGCGAGGGCGGCACCGGGACGCGCTCGTGGAAGGCGCCGGCGCCGATCCGGGCCATGCCCCGGCGGATCGACTCCACCGGGCGTAGCGCCAGGCCGGTGACCAGCCAGGCGATCAGGGCGGTGAACAGGGTCGCGGCGGGCAGCACGTAGCGCAGCAGGATGCCGGTGGTCCGGTCCTCGGCCTGGTCGGCGGCGGTGGGGTTGACCAGCAGGTAGACGGTGACGCGCTGGGCCGGCAGGCCCGCGATGCCGGTGTACTTCTCCAGCGCCTCCGAGGACGCCTGGTCGGTGATCCGCTTGAGCAGGGTGACGTCCCGGTCGGTGAGGTCGGGGCCGCTCCGCGGCGGGTGCCACAGCCGGGTGTGGACGGGCAGGTGGATCCGGATCCGGTCGGTGCGGCCCGGGGTGGCGTCCTGGGGGTAGGACGGCATCTTGGCGAAGGGTTCGACCGGCAGACCGGCGTACTCCTCCAGCAGGGTGCTGGCCTGGACCCAGGAGGCGTTCGTGCGGGTGTCGTTCCAGACGCGGCCGGCGTCCCAGGGGCGGACCGGGAACGCCAGCCGTCCGTCCGCCAGGACCAGGACGAAGGACTCCTGCAGGGATTCGACCCAGGTCTGTGAACCGCCGGGTATGTCGTGGGTGACGAGTTGGATGCTGCGCTCGGCCTGCTTCTCGGTGACGGCCGTCCACTGGTCGTGGACCGCGCCGCCGACCCAGAGGCTGGCCACCGAGAAGGCCAGCACCGAGGCGAGGGCCGC
This sequence comes from Kitasatospora sp. NPDC091276, assembly GCF_040684355.1. Classification (NCBI taxonomy): domain Bacteria; kingdom Bacillati; phylum Actinomycetota; class Actinomycetes; order Kitasatosporales; family Streptomycetaceae; genus Kitasatospora; species Kitasatospora sp. NPDC091276. The sequence goes on from NZ_JBFBFU010000012.1 coordinate 88,549, forward strand.
GCCGAGGGCGGCGCGGATGCGGAGCGAGGAGCGGTGCCAGGGGCGCAGCAGCGGGCGGAGGCGGTCAGCGCGCATCGGGCACCAGCCGGTATCCGGCGCCGCGCACCGTCTCGATCCGGCAGCCGATGCCGGGCACGTCCAGTTTCCGCCGCAGGGCGGCGATGTAGACCTCGACGATGTTCACGTCGCCCCGGAAGGCGGCGTCCCAGACGGTGTCCAGGATGCCGCCCTTGGGGATCACCTCGCCGGGTCGGTGGGCCAGGCACTCCAGCACGGCGAACTCCTTGGCGGTGAGCCGGACCTGTCGGTCGGCGGCGGTGCAGCGGCGGGCCGCCGGGTCGATCCGCAGCGCGCCGACCGCGAGCACCGGTGGGCGGGCGACGGCGCCGCGGCGCAGCAGGGCGCGCAGCCGGGCGGTGAGCACGACGTAGGAGAACGGTTTGCTGAGGAAGTCGTCGGCGCCGCAGTCCAGCGCCTCGGCCTCGTCGTACTCGCCGTTCTTCGCGGTGAGCATCAGAATCGGTACGGAATTCCCGGCGCCGCGCAGTTCGCGGCAGACCTTGAAGCCGTTGAGGCCGGGCAGCATCAGATCGAGCACGATCACCGAATAGGGCTCGACGAGGGCGAGTTCGAGCCCCTGGACGCCGTCGGCCGCCAGGTCGACCGCGTATCCCTCGGCCGCCAGTCCCTGTCTCAGGGACTGCGCGAGCCGCTCCTCGTCCTCGACGATCAGTAGCCGCATGACGCCCATCCTTGGTGGAATTCCGTTTTCCCGCAACGGCCTTGACCGGCTTGCCCGGGATATCCGAACTGAAGTTTTCCTCAGCTTTCCTCAGTTTCCCTTCAGTGCGGAATTCCTAGCGTCCGGACCATGGATTTCCGACGTGTGCTGCCGTGGTCGGTGGCCGCCCTGTTCGCCCCGCTGTACGCGGCGGTCTCGCTCACCCGGCACGCCCGGTTGGAGAGTTCGGGTTTCGACTTGGGCATCTTCGAGGAGGCGGTGCGCGCCTACTCCCGGCTCGAAGCACCGGTGGTCGCGCTGAAGGGTACGGGCTTCAACCTCCTGGGCGACCACTTCAGCCCGGTGCTGGCGGTGCTGGCGCCGTTCTACCGGCTCTGGCCGGGCCCCGGCACGCTGCTGGTGGCGCAGGCGGTGCTGGTGGCGCTGTCCGCGGTGCCGGTGACGGCGTACGCGGTGCGGGTGCTGGGGCCGGCGGGCGGGGCGGTCGCCGGGGTCGCGTACGGGCTGTCGGCGGGGTTGCAGAGCGCGGTGGCGTTCGACTTCCACGAGGTGGCCTTCGCGGTGCCGCTCGCGGCGGCCGCGGTGGTGGCGCTGGCCCGGGAGCGGTACGGCCCGGCGGTGGCGTGGGCGCTGCCGCTGCTGCTGGTCAAGGAGGACCAGGCGCTGCTGGTCGCGGCGGTCGGCGGCTACGTGTGGTGGCGCGGGCGGCGCCGGCTGGGGGCGGTCACCGTGCTGGTGGCGGTGGCGGCCGGGCTGCTGGTCACCCTGGTGGTGATCCCGGCGGTGAACCCGGGCGGCGAGTACACGTACGCGCACATGGGGGAGCCCGACGGCGGGAACCCGGTGGTCCGGCTGCTGTTCCCGGCGGTCAAGGCGCTGACCGTCCTGCTGCTGCTGGCACCGACGCTGCTGCTGGCGCTGCGCTCGCCGCTGGTGCTGCTGGCGGGCGTGCTGCTGGCGGCCCGGTTCTGGGTGGTCAATCCGGCGTTCTGGCGCACCGGGCAGCACTACGACGCGGTGCTGGTGCCGCTGCTGTGCACGGCGGGGCTGCACGGGGTGGGCCTGCTGTTGCCCCGGCTGGGCCGGTTGCCCCGGCTGGGCCGGGGGCTGCCGGTGGCGGCGGGGATGCTCGCCGTCACGGTGGCGCTGACCGCGACCGGCCCGGTGGCGGGCGTGCTGTCGGGGGACGCCCGGCGGGGCGACGGGCGGGCGGCGCAGGTGCGCCGGGTGCTGGCGGTCGTCCCGGACGGCGCCCGGGTGGCCGCCGCCAACCGCCTGGCGCCGCAGCTGACCGGGCGCTGCACGGTGTCGCTGTTCCCGTACCTGACGCCGCCGGGCGGGGCGGGCGGGCCGGGCGGCTGGGGGCGGCCGGTGGCGGAGTGGGTGGCGGTCCTGGAGGAGCCGGACGCTTTCCCGGTGCCGGTGGCGGAGCAGCGGCGGTTCCTGGCCGGCCTGGTCGACGGCGGCGGGTACCGGCGGGTGGCGGACGGGGCCGGGGTGGCGGTGTACCACTGGCAGCCGGGGTAGGCCCCGGCAGACCGACGGCCGGTGACCCCGGGCGGGGCGCACCGGCCGTCGGTTTCGGGTGCGGCGGGTCAGCCGTCGGTGCGCTCGCCCCGGTCGGTGCGGCCGTCCTCGCGGGTGGCGGAGCCGCTGCGGGAGCCGCCGGTGAACGTGTCGGCGAAGGTGTCGCGGAGCTTGCCGCCGACGGTCGCGGCGCCGCCGGCCACGTCGCGGATCAGGCCCATCAGCGGGTCCTTGCTCTCCTTCACCGAGGTCGTGTAGTGGTCGGCGGCGGCCTTCCACTGCTCGCCGACCGAGGTGTCCGGGTCGTCGGTGCGACGCGGGTAGGCGCCGGCCAGGATCGAGCGGTACTCGTCGCTCTCCGCCCACTTCTTCAGCTGGGCGACCCGTACCACCGCGAACGGGTGGCTCTGCGGCAGCAGTTGGAGCAGCTTGAGCACGCCGTCGCGCAGGTCGCCGGCCTTGTCGTATTCCTCGGCCTGCTCCAGGAAGGCGTCGACGTTCAGTTCGGCCAGGTTGTGCCCGCCGGCCAGTTTCATCAGGGCGCGCATGGACGCCTGGACGTCCTGCCCGGCGAGCAGGCCGGCCCGGTCGCTGGACAGCTCCGCCTTGCGGAACCACTCCTTGAGCGCGGTGACGATCGCCATGATCGCCAGGTTGCCGAGCGGCACCCAGGCGACCCGGGTGGCGATGTTGGTGAGGATCATCAGCATCGTCCGGTAGACCGCGTGGCCGGACATCGCGTGGCCGACCTCGTGGCCGATGACCGAGCGCAGCTCCTCCTCGTCGAGCAGCTCGATCAGGCCGCTGGTGATCACGATGATCGGGGTGTCGATGCCGATGCAGTACGCGTTGACCGTCGGGTCCTGGGTGACGTACAGGTCCGGGACCTGCTCCAGGTCGAGCACGTAGGCGGCGTCGCGCACCATGTCGTACAGCTCGGGGAACTGGCGCTCGGAGGTCTTCACGGCGGTGGCCAGGAACATCAGCCGGATCGAGCGCTCGGACACCAGCCCGGCGAGCTTCCTCAGGACGTCGTCGAAGCCGGTGAGCTTGCGCAGGGCGACCAGGGCGGAACGGTCCGCGGGGTGCTCCCAGGCGCGGGTGGAGATGTCGGGGAAGCGCTGGCGGCGCCGGCTCGGGGTCTTCGCGGTCGGGTCGGTCATGGTCTGAGTACCTCCTGGTCGACGGCGGCCCCGGCCCGGCGGCCGGCCCCCGCTGGTCTACGCCTGCAACGACTGTCCTTGCAACGTCCGCGGTTGCGTACTCGTCCCCGCGGCCAGCGTACGCGCGGGCCGGGCCACGCCGCAGGGGCCGGTGGGCGCCGCCGGTGTGAGGCCGGTCTACCCTGAATGCCCTGGAGAACCGAGACCGGACCCGGCCCCGGTACCGAGCAGTTCGAGGAGCCCCGCAGATGTCCACCGACGCGCTTGTCAGCCTGGCCGCGCCCATCTCCAACGAGGCCGGCCCGGGCCTGTTCCTGCGGATCATCGTGGTGGCGTCGTTCGTCGGCGTCGGCCTGCTGGTCTGGATCATGGCGCGGGCCTTCCGCGGCAACTGAGCACCGCCGCCCCGGTTCAGGCTCACGCCCGGTCAGCGGCGGTGGGCCGCCGAGCGGTTGCCGGGTAAGCCCCCGTACGATGACAGGTGGGCCTTCACCGGCCCGGAAGAACCCCTGGTCCGTTCACCCGAGCCGAGAAGGTCCCGCCGACCATGAACACTGCCGCCGCACTCCCCGTCCTGAACCTGCTCGCCGAGAGCGAGGGGGGCAACCACGAGAGCCTGAACCCGTACCTGACGGGTGGCGCCGCACTGTTCATCCTGGCGCTCCTGCTCTTCGTGACCACCCGCTTCAACCGGGACCGCTGAGCCGCCTCCCGGGGCCGCTCGGGGAGCGTCCGGCGTACCGGCCGGCCGCTCCCTCACGCGTCTTCGGACAACCCCCACCCGGGCGTTCCCGCACCGTAACGGGCGTCGCGTAAGGTGTGGCGGCATGGGAGAGCAGGCCGGGAATCCCGGCGGACCGGAACCGGTGAAGAAGCGCCTCGGGGTGATGGGCGGCACCTTCGACCCGATCCACCACGGCCACCTGGTCGCCGCCAGCGAGGTGGCGAGCGCGTTCCACCTGGACGAGGTGATCTTCGTGCCGACCGGGCAGCCGTGGCAGAAGAGCGACCGCCACGTCACCCCGGCCGAGGACCGCTACCTGATGACGGTCATCGCCACCGCCGAGAACCCGCAGTTCTCGGTCAGCCGGATCGACATCGACCGCGAGGGCCCGACGTACACCGTCGACACCCTGCGCGACCTGCGCTCGCAGCACCCGGACGCCGACCTCTTCTTCATCACCGGCGCCGACGCGCTCGCCCAGATCCTCTCCTGGCGCGACTCCGACGAGCTCTTCTCGCTCGCGCACTTCATCGGGTGCACCCGCCCGGGACACACCCTGTCGGACGCCGGTCTCCCGGTGGGCGGGGTCTCCCTGGTCGAGGTCCCCGCGCTGGCCATCTCCTCCACGGACTGCCGCAACCGGGTCGCTAAGGGCGAACCGGTCTGGTACCTCGTCCCGGACGGCGTGGTCCGCTACATCGACAAGCGGGCGCTCTACGCGCCGCACCGGACCTGACCAGGAGCGGGCGTGACCGAGCGAAGCGGCGGAGGCCAGCGGCACCAGCAGCAGCCGGAGGACTGGTCGACCGGGCAGTACCAGCAGTACCAGGGCTACCAGCAGCAGCCTGAACAACCTCCGCAGCAGCAGTACGACCAGCAGCAGTACGACCAGTACGGGCAGCCGGTGTATACGGCGGACCCGTACGGCGGCTACCAGGAGCAGCAGCCCTACCAGGCGCACCAGCAGCCCCCGCAGCAGTACGACCAGCAGTACGACCAGTACGGGCAGCCCGTGCAGGCGTACCAGCAGCAGGGGGGCTACGGCTACCAGGACCCGGCGTACGGCGGATGGGGGTCGCCCGGGCCGGAGGCCGGGGGCGGCTACCAGCAGCAGGCCTACCCGGCCGCGCCGGCGGCGGGTGCACAGGCGGCGGTCGAGCCCGAGGCCGTCGTCGCGCCCGCGCCCGTCGCCCCCGCGCCGCCGCGCCCGCGCGTGCCCCGGCCCGCCGCCGAGGCGGCGGGCGCCAAGCCCGAGCCGCCGTCCGAACTGGTCGGCGGGGCCCGGGCCGGGAAGTCCGGCGGCAAGGCCGCCAAGGACGACTACCCCACGGACGAGTTCACCTTCGTCGACGAGGAGGAGGAGTCCGAGGACGTCATCGACTGGCTGAAGTTCGCCGAGTCCCGCAGCGAGGTGCGCGCCGAGCGCCGCCGCCGGCTGCGCAACCGGCTGATCGGCCTCGGCGTGGTGGTGGCGCTCGCGGCGGCCGGCACCGGCGGCTACCTCTGGTTCACCGGCGACAAGCAGACCGCGGCGAGCGCGGCCGGTCCGCGCCAGGTCAACGTGGTCCACCTGCGCGACCTCCAGGGCAAGGTCTCCAGCGCGCTGCTGGTCAACGACTCCACCGGGAAGAAGGGCACCGTGCTCCTGCTGCCCGACACCCTGCGGCTGCCCGGCCCCGGTGACCCGCCGGTCACCACCGTCGGCCAGGCCATGGACAGCATCGGCGCCTCCGCGACCCGCGACGGCCTGTCCACCGTGCTCGGCGCCCCGGTCGCGGGCACCTGGCGGCTGGACACCCCCTACCTGGAGATGCTGGTCTCCCAGCTCGGCGGCGTCCGGGTGGACACCAACGCGGAGACCCACGAGGGCGGAAAGCCGGACGGCAAGCTGCTGTCCGCGGCCGGCAAGAACACCTTGCTGAACGGGAAGGCCGCGGTCGCCTACGCCACCCTCCAGGCGTCCGGCGAGAACCGGGACGCCCAACTGGCCCGGTTCGGACAGGTGATGGACGCCGTGGTGCGCACCATGCCCACCGAGTTCAAGGACGCCAAGGACGACGTGCACCGGATGAACGCGGTGCTCGACCCCTCGCTGCCCGAGGACGCCCTCGCCGGGGTGCTCGCCCAGCTCGCCCAGCAGGCGAAGGACGGCCACCTCGGCACCACCGCGCTGACCGTCAAACCGGACGGCGGCCTGGACGACGCCACCGCCGGCAAGCAGGTCAAGGACGTGCTCGGCGGCACCGTGAAGTCCGCGGCCTCCGCCGACTCCCCCGCCCGGGTCTCGCTCCAGGACGCCACCGGCAACGACCAGGCGGCGGCCGCCGCACAGGTCCAGATCGTGAACTCCGGCCTGACCTTCCTGCCCGGCGGCTCCAAGGCCGCCGCGCAGGCCGCCAGTGAGATCCGCTACACCGACGACGCCCGGCAGGCCGCGGCGAAGTCGCTGGCGATCAGCCTCGGACTGCCGGACACGGCGGTGAAGAAGGTCGGCGACGCCCAGAACGCGGACCTGGTGGTCGTGCTCGGCAAGGACTACCAGCCGCCGAAGAGCCAGTAGGCCGCGGCCTCCGGCCCGGGCGGCCCCGGAAAAGCGTTCCGGGGCCGCCCGGGCGGCGTGAGATCCTGGAAGGCGACCCCCGGCCAGGAGCCGGGGGTCGCCCCCAAGCCGCCGAGCCGGAAGAACACCGTGACCGTCACCGACCACAGCCAGCAGCTCATCACCGTCGCCGCGCAGGCGGCGGCCGACAAGCTCGCGCACAACATCATCGCCTTCGACGTCAGCGAGGTGCTGTCGATCACCGACGCCTTCCTGATCGCCTCCGCCAACAACGACCGCCAGGTCCGGTCGATCGCCGAGGAGATCGAGGACCAGCTGCGCGAGCAGCTGGACATCAAGCCGGTGCGCCGCGAGGGCGAGCGCGACGGCCGCTGGATCCTGCTCGACTACCTGGACATCGTCGTGCACGTCCAGCACTCCGAGGAGCGCTCCTTCTACTCGCTGGACCGCCTCTGGAAGGACTGCCCCGAGCTGCCGCTGCCCGAGGACGCCCTGGCCACGCGCAACCGGCCCGACGCCCACACCGACGAGGCCGGCAACGTCGTCGCCCCGGCCGACGACTTCGGCAAGCCCGAGGACCTGCACTGAGCCGGGACGGGCGGGGGCCGCGCGTCGTCTTCTGGCGCCACGGCCAGACCTCGTGGAACCTGGAGTCCCGCTTCCAGGGCACCACGGACATCGAACTGACCGGTCAGGGCGTCCTCCAGGCCCAGCGGGCGGCCCGGCTGCTCTCCGGCCTGCGCCCCGACCTGCTGATCTCCTCCGACCTCACCCGGGCCAAGCGCACGGCCGAGGAACTGGCCAAGGTCACCGGCCTCGACGTGCAGCACCACGAGGGCCTGCGGGAGACCTATGCGGGCTCCTGGCAGGGCCTGACCAACGCCGAGATCCGCGACCGCTTCCCGCAGGAGTACGCGGCCTGGGCGGCCGGCGAGCCGGTGCGGCGCGGCGGCGGCGAACTGGCCACCGAGGTCGCCGACCGCTCGGTGCCGGTCGTGCTGGAGGCCGTCGACAAGCTGCCGGAGGACGGGACGCTGGTGGTGGTCAGCCACGGCGGCACCATCCGCACCATGCTCGGGCGGCTGCTGGACCTGGACCCGGTCCAGTGGGAGTGCTTCGGCGGCCTGTCCAACTGCTGCTGGTCGGTGCTCGGGCAGGGCGCGCGCGGCTGGCGCCTGCTGGAGCACAACGCGGGCACGCTCCCGCAGCCGGTCATCGGCGACGACACCTGAGCGACGGGCGCGTCGCGGGGTGGGGCTGGGCTGGGCTGGCTGGGCTGGGTTGCGGGCACGCAGGGGCTCGCCAGGGGCGTGCAGGGGCTTCGCAGGGGGCTTGCAGGGGCTCCGCGGGGGCGGATTTCGCAGTTCCGGGCCTGACCAGCTAGAGTTTTCCTCGTTCGCAGGGAAGGAACGCGGCCCGGAAGGGAAGCGGGAGATCCGACGACTGCGGGGCTATAGCTCAGTTGGTAGAGCGCTTGCATGGCATGCAAGAGGTCTGGGGTTCAATTCCCCATAGCTCCACTCCGCACCAGCGCTCCTGTTCGGTCAGGAGCGCCCGTGTCGCGGGGCTGTAGCTCAGTTGGTAGAGCGCTTGCATGGCATGCAAGAGGTCCGGGGTTCAATTCCCCGTAGCTCCACAGCAGTTGAGAGGCCGTCACCCACCGGGTGGCGGCCTCTCGCGTTGCCGGGCCGCCTCCGGGGTGGGGCGCGGGCCCCGGGGGCGGCAGCACGGGCTCCGGGGAGGGCGAGCGCGGGCCTGGGGGAGTGGGAACGCGGGCCCCCGGGAACGGATTCGTGGAGCACCCCCGGGACCGTGTAAAGTAGGCGATGTCGCCGAGGGAAACCGGACGGAAACGGTCGAAAGCCCCCGGTGACATCGCAGGTCAAGGGGCTGTAGCTCAGTTGGTAGAGCGCTTGCATGGCATGCAAGAGGTCCGGGGTTCAATTCCCCGTAGCTCCACAGCAGTCGAGGGCCGCCTCCCGAAATGGGAGGCGGCCCTTCGGCGTTCTGCGCATGCCACCGGCGGAACGGCGGGAAAGACCGCTACCGTCGTTCCATGGCCGATCTGGAGAGAAGGCGGAACGAGGAACTGGCCCGGATACTGCACCAGCTCGGCTGGAGTCCGGAACGGCTCGCCCGCGAGGTGAGCCTCGCCCTGCCTCCAGGCCTGGCCATCAGCTCCACCGCCCCCTACAAGTGGCGCGACCGCGGCATGGTGCCGCGCAGCCCGCACGACCAGACCGTCTGCGAAGTGCTCAGCCGCACCCTCGGCATCGCCGTCACCTACGAACAGCTCTGGGGCCGGATGGGCGGCCACCGCGGCGCCAAGATCCTCTCGCCCCGGCTGCTCACCGACCCGTGGACCGCCGACACCGCCCAGACCGCGCTGCGCGAGGCCGCCACCGACGCCGGGCCCGTCCGCCTCACCGACCTCTTCCGCGGCGCCGACCTCGACCAGGCCGCCGAACGGCTCGCCTCCCCGCCCCCGCCCGTCGGGGGCGGCGAAGGGGCGCTGCGCATCGACCCCGGCCTCGTCGGCGACCTCGGCCTGTCCTACCGCAGCAAGCAGCGGCTCGAACGCTCCTGCGGCGGCGGACTCGTCCTCGGCCCCACCCGGGCCGAACTCGCCATGTTGGCCAAGCTGTTGGAACTCGGCGCCTACGACGAACGGGTCGGCCGCGAGCTGTACGGCACGGCCAGCCGGCTCGCCCGGCTGGCCGGCTGGGCCGCGTACGACCTCGGCCACGACGCGGCCGCCCAGCGCGCCTTCGTCGCCGCCCTGCGGGCCGCCCACGTCAGCGGCGACGCCCGGCTCGGCGTCGCCGTGCTCGGCGGCCTGGTGGTGCTCGCCACCCAGGGCGCCGGCGGGCGCGGCCTGGACGCCGTCGCCGCGCTCAACACGGCCCTGGCCCGGCACGGCTCCGTACTGAGCCCCGCCGGCCGGGCCCGGCAACTCGGCCGGATCGCCCGCGCGCACGGCCGCCGGGGCGAGGCCGAGCAGGCCGAGGCCGCCGCCGCCCGGGCCTTCGCCGAACTCGACGGCGTGCCCGGCACGGAGGCGGCCCGCGCCGAACTCGCCGGGATGGTGGGGGAGGGGCGGCTGGCACTCGGCCAGCACCGGATGGCCAAGGCGCTGCTCGCCGAGGCCGTCGCCGGGCTGGGGGCCGGCCGCGGGCGGTCCAAGGCGCTGCTGATGGTCCGCCTCGCCGAGACCCACCGGCGCCTCGGCGACCAGCGGGAGGCCGCCCGCACCGCGTCGCTCGCCCGGGCGCTCGCGGCGGGCATGCAGTCCGAGCGGCTGGCACGGGCGCTGCGCGACTTCGACGCGGCGACGCGGGCGGCGGCGTCGGCGGGGCGGTGAGGCCCGTGCGGGGGCGGGCCCGGGGCCGTCGGGCCCCGGTGGATACCCGGGAGCGCGCTGATCTGCTTGCGGTACCCTGAGCCCATGCGAACCGTGCGCCTGCTCCTTAGCCGGCCGCGCTGACCAGGACCGGTTACGCCCTCGGGCGGTGCCGGAGTCGGCGTGGCGTCCCCTCCTGCGAGGGGATTTTTTGTTTTCCGCCCCCGTTCACGGGCCGGCCGTGTGCGCGGTTCGCCAACTGACATCGATGGAGCTTGAAGGACCATGAGCGAGACGACCCCTGCGTCCGGCACGGCCGAGACCGCGACCGAGCCGTTCCGGTACAGCGCCGCGCTGGCGGCGGAGATCGAGTCCCGCTGGCAGGACCTCTGGGAGAAGGAGGGCACCTTCAACGCCCCCAACCCCGCCGGTGCGCTGGCCGACCCGGAGGCCGGTGACGTCGCCGCGAAGCCGCACAGCTTCATCATGGACATGTTCCCGTACCCCTCGGGCGCGGGCCTGCACGTCGGCCACCCGCTGGGCTACATCGCCACCGACGTCTACGCCCGCTACCAGCGGATGACCGGCCACAACGTGCTGCACACGCTGGGCTACGACGCGTTCGGCCTGCCCGCCGAGCAGTACGCGGTGCAGACCGGCACCCACCCGCGGGTCTCCACCGAGGCCAACATCGCCAACATGCGCCAGCAGCTGCGCCGGCTGGGCCTGGGCCACGACCCGCGCCGCTCGATCTCCACGATCGACCCGGAGTACTACCGCTGGACCCAGTGGATCTTCCTGCAGATCTTCAACTCCTGGTACGACGAGCAGGCCGGCGGGGCCCGGCCGATCGCCGAGCTGATCGCCCGGTTCGAGTCCGGCGCGAAGCCGACCCCGGACGGGCGCCCGTGGGCCGACCTGTCCGCCGCCGAGCGCGACGAACTGCTGGGCGAGTACCGGCTGGCGTACTCCAAGGAGGTGCCGGTCAACTGGTGCCCCGGCCTGGGCACCGTCCTGGCCAACGAGGAGGTCACCGCGGACGGTCGCTCCGAGCGCGGCAACTTCCCGGTGTTCAAGTCCAACCTGCGCCAGTGGATGATGCGCATCACCGCGTACTCCGACCGCCTGATCTCCGACCTGGACCTGCTGGACTGGCCCGAGGCCATCAAGCTGCAGCAGCGCAACTGGATCGGGCGCTCCGAGGGCGCCCGGGTCGACTTCGCCGTCGGCTCCGATGAGAAGATCACCGTCTTCACCACCCGGCCCGACACCCTGTTCGGCGCCACCTACATGGTGCTGGCCCCCGAGCACGGCCTGGTCGACTCGATCGTCCCGGCCGCCTGGCCCGCGGACGTGCCCGCCGAGTGGACCGGCGGCGCCGCCACCCCCGCCGAGGCCGTCGCCGCCTACCGGGCCACCGCCGCCGCCAAGTCGGACGTCGAGCGGCAGGTCGAGGCCAAGGTCAAGACCGGCGTCTTCACCGGCGCCTACGCCGTGAACCCGGTCAGCGGCGCGTCCGTCCCGGTGTTCATCGCCGACTACGTGCTGATGGGCTACGGCACCGGCGCCATCATGGCCGTCCCCGCCCACGACCACCGCGACTTCGCCTTCGCCCGCGCCTTCGCGCTGCCGATGCGCTGCGTCGTCCAGCCCACCGACGGGCGCGGCGAGGACCCGGCCGCCTGGGACGACGCCTTCGACACCTACGACTCCGTCATCGTCAACTCCTCCCGGGACGGGCTGACGCTGGACGGGCTGAGCGTCGTCGACGCCAAGGCCGCCGTCACCGCCTGGCTGGCCGAGCGCGGCATCGGCGAGGGCACCGTCAACTACCGCCTGCGGGACTGGCTGTTCAGCCGCCAGCGGTACTGGGGCGAGCCCTTCCCGATCGTCTACGACGAGGACGGCGTGATGCACGCCCTGCCCGAGTCGATGCTGCCGGTCGAGGTCCCCGAGGTCGAGGACTACTCGCCGCACACCTACGACCCGTACGACGCCACCTCCTCGCCGAAGACCCCGCTGTCGCGCAACGAGGCCTGGGTCAACGTCGAACTGGACCTGGGCGACGGCGTCCGCACGTACCGACGCGAGACCAACACCATGCCCAACTGGGCGGGTTCGTGCTGGTACGAGCTGCGCTACGTCGACCCGTCGAACTCCTCGGCGGTCGTCGACCCGGCCAACGAGAAGTACTGGCTGGGCCCCACGGCCACCAAGCCGGCCGGCGGCGCCGACCTGTACGTCGGCGGTGCCGAGCACGCCGTGCTGCACCTGCTGTACGCGCGCTTCTGGCACAAGGTGCTGCACGACCTGGGCCACGTCTCGTCCGTCGAGCCGTTCCACAAGCTGTTCAACCAGGGCATGATCACCGCCGATGTCTACCGCGACGAGCGAGGCTTCCCGGTGCCCGCCGCCGAGGTCGAGGATCGCGACGGCCAGTACTTCTGGCAGGGCGAGGCCGTCAAGCGCGAGGCCGGCAAGATGGGCAAGTCCCTGAAGAACGCCGTCGCGCCCGACGAGATCGCCGACGAGTACGGCGCCGACACGCTGCGCCTGTACGAGATGTCCATGGGCCCGCTGGACGTCTCGCGCCCCTGGGACACCCGCGCCGTCGTCGGCTCGTACCGCTTCCTGCAGCGGCTTTGGCGCAACGTCGTCTCGGAGGCCACCGGCGACCTGGTCGTCACCGAGGAGGAGCCGGACGAGGCGACGCTGCGTGCTCTGCACAAGGCGATCGACGGCATCCGCGGCGACATGGCCGGGCTGCGGTTCAACACGGCCGTCGCCAAGGCGATCGAGCTGAACAACTACCTGGTCAAGCGCGGTTCCACGCCGCGCGCCGTGGCCGAGCAGCTGGTCCTGATCGTCGCACCGCTGGCCCCGCACATCGCCGAGGAGCTGTGGCGCCGGCTGGGCCACGGCGAGTCGCTGGCGCACGCCGACTACCCGGTCGCCGACCCGGCGTACGTGGTGGACGAGACGGTGACCTGCGTGGTGCAGCTCAAGGGCAAGGTGAAGGCCCGGCTGGAGGTCGCGCCGACGATCTCGGACGCCGAGCTGGAGGCGCTGGCGCTGGCCGACCCGGCCGTCGTCGCGGCGATCGGCGAGGCGCCGGTGCGCAAGGTGATCGCGCGGGCGCCGAAGCTGGTGAACATCGTTACCGGCTGAGGCTGAGGCTGAGAGGCCGAGGCTCAGGTCGGTCGGCTGGTAGTCGGTCGGCTGAGGCTGCTGGGGCGGGTGTCCTTCGGGACGCCCGCCCTTGCTCGTGCCCGGAGCCCCGGGAGGACCCGCGAACCCTCGGGGAGATCCCCGATCTGTCCCTGATCTCCGCCGCCCGGGCCCGTTCCGTCCGCTCCGGGCCCGATCCGGCGGCTACCGTGGAACCCTCGGCAGTACGGCCCGCGTTGGGTCCGGTGGGGGCCGAAACGGTGGCGGAAGGTGGCTCGCGATGGACGCGTTCGGCGTGATGATCGGCCTGGTCCTGCTCTTCGGGATCGCGGCGTTCGTCCTGGCCGTGGTCGGCACGGTCAAGGCGGCGAAGGCCGTAGCCACGAAGATCGGGCGGCACGAGGCCAACGCCCGGCGTGCCGTGGAGAACGCGACCCTCAAGGCGAAGACCTTCACCAAGGTCGGACCGCCCGGCCAGATCGCCGCCGTCCGGCTCGGCCTGCGCACCTCGCTCGACGGCACCCGGCAGGTGCTGGAGAGCGGCCTCCCCCAGGACGGCCAGCTCGGCGAGTCCCTCGCCCTGCTCGGCAGGCTCGACACGCACGCCGCCGAACTCGACGGCGAACTGCGGATGCTGGAGCGGGAGCCGGACACCGCGCGGATCGCGGCCAAGCTGCCGGAGCTGCGCGAGCGCGCCGAACGGATCACCCACTCTGCGGAGACCATGCGCTGGGCCGCGCAGGACCGGATGCACCGGTTCGCGGACGACGAGCTGAGCCGGCTCAGCCAGGAGTGCGAGAGCGAGGCGGGGGCGCTGCGGCACTGGGACACCTCGGGGGAGTCGTCGTCCGCGTCCTCCTCCGGTGGCTCCGCTGCCGGCGCCGGTTCCGCAGGCTCTGCTGCTGGCGCTGGTTCCGCTGCTGCCACTGGTTCCGCTGGCTCCGTGTCCGCGTCTGCGGGTACGCGTTCAGGGGCGGCCTCCGGCGGTGCTGCGCGGGCCGGGCTGACGGACGGGAAGGGGCGCCCGAGCGCGGAGGAACTGCTCGGGCTCGCCGACCCGCTGGCCAAACTGGCCCAGCGGCTGCGGAAGCCGTCGGCGGGGCCCACGGCGGGCTGAGCACCCCGCGTCGGGTGCTGCGGCCGTGTTTCGGCGGGTGCCGCGTGCTTGTCCCGGCGGCGCCCTCGGGGCCCTTCGGGGTTCGCACCCGGGCGCTGTCCTCCCGGACGAACGGGGAGTAATCTCCGCCTCATGCCCTCTGACCTCGCACTTGTCACCGACTCCACGGCCTACCTGCCGCAGGAGACCCTCGACCGGTACGGGATCACGGTGGTCCCGCTGAGCGTCGCGGTCGGTGACGCGGTCCTGTGCGAAGGCGTTGAGATCTCCCCCAAGGACGTCGCCGAGGCGCTGCGCGACAAGCAGCGGGTGACGACCTCCCGACCGAACCCCGAGGCCTTCGCCGCCGCCTATCGGGCCGCCGCCGAGGCCGGGGCGAAGGGCATCGTCTCGGTGCACATCTCCGGCGAGCTGTCCGGCACGGTGGAGGCCGCCCGGCTGGCGGCCGCCGAGGCTCCGGTACCCGTGCGGGTGGTGGACAGCCGACTGGTCGGCATGGCCCTCGGATACGCGGTGCTGGCGGCGGCCGAGGCGATCGCGGACGGGCGGGACCTGGCGGCGGCGGCCGAGGCCGCCACCCGGCGGGCGGCCGTGACCAGCGGGTTCTTCTACGTCGACACCCTGGAGCACCTGCGCAGGGGCGGCCGGATCGGCGCGGCGCGGGCGCTGCTCGGGTCGGCGCTGGCGGTCAAGCCGCTGCTGCACCTGGACGGGGGGCGGATCGAACCGTTGGAGAAGGTGCGCACCGCGTCGCGGGCGATCGCGCGCTTGGAGGAGATCGCGGTCGAGCGGTCGGGGGGCGGGGAGGTCGACATCACCGTGCACCACCTGGCGGCCGAGGAACGGGCCGAGCCGCTCGCGGAGCGGCTGCGGGCCCGGGTGCCGGGGCTGCGGGAGCTGTACGTGGGCGAGGTGGGGGCGGTGATCGGCGCGCACGTCGGGCCGGGGCTGCTCGCGGTGGTCGTCGCGCCGCGCTGAGCGGGCCGGTCGCGCCGCGTCGCGGGCTCTGGTCAACTTTTCGCGGCACCGACCACTCGTGTGAGTGATCTGTTTTGTCCACAACCCCCGAGTTATCCACAGGGGTTCGGTAATTTCTGCGCACTCTGCCGAGGACTCCTACCGTCCTCGGCATGACGACCATGGGCCTGGGCGCGGCGAAGCGCCACGAGATCAACGAGACCGTCCGGCTGCGGATGGCAGCGCTGCTGCCGACCGGCGGCAGCAGCGCCGTGGGCGATGGGGCAGGGGCAGGGGCAGGGGCAGGGGGCGGGGTCGGGGCTGGGGGGCCGGTGGGCTTCGGTGCCGCGGTGGGCGCGCTCGCGTCGACCGGGCCGCCTTCGGTCGCGGTTCCGTCCGGGGCGGGGGAACGGCCTCCGCCGGCGGGGCCTGCGCCGCCCGTGCCACCTGTGCCGTTGGATCCGGTCAGGGCGGGCGGTGACGCGGATCCGCCGGAGCCGGGGGCCGGGTCGGGTCTTCGATTCGGCTCGGCGATGGCACTCGACCGGCGGGCGGTGGCCGGGTTGGCCGTCCTGCTGCTGTTCGCGGTCGGCTACGCCGTGCAGCACTTCTGGCTGGCCAGACCGCAGGCGGTGGCCGTGCCGGCGTTGGCCTCCGCCCCGGTCTCACCGGTCTCACCGGTCTCACCGGATTCACCGGGGGCGACATCCGCGTCCGTGCCGGCTACGGCCTCGGGCCCGGGCCCGGGCCCGGCGGCCGATCCCGTCGGCGCCGGGGGCGGGGCGGTCGTCGTGGTCGACATCGGCGGGCGGGTGCACCTCGCAGGCCTGCACACCCTGCCCGGCGGCTCGCGGGTGGCCGACGCCCTGCGGGCGGCGGGCGGTCCGCTGCCGGAGACGGACACCCGGAGCCTCAACCTGGCCCGGGTACTGACGGACGGTGAACAGATCCTGGTCGGCGAGCCGGCTCAGGCCTCCGCCCCGGGCGCCGGAGCCGGCAACGGACCGCCGGCGGCCGGCACGCCCAGACCGCCCGTCAGCCTCAACCGCGCCGGCCTCGAACAGCTCGACGCCCTCCCCGGCGTCGGCCCGACCCTCGCCCAGCGCATCCTCGCCTACCGCACATCGCATGGCTCGTTCCGCACGCTCGACCAGCTCCGGCAGGTCAGCGGCATCGGGGCGCGCACGTTCGCGGAACTCCGTCCGCTGCTGACCCTCTGACCTCCCCGTCCGTCCCCTTGCCCGCCTGTTCTCCCGTCCGTCCGTCGTCGTCCGTCCGTCGTCGTCCGTCGTCCTTCGTCCGTCGCCGCCACCCGCCGAAGGGAGGTACCGCCGTGCCCGCCACCACCGGACCGAACCTGCCGAACCGCTCCACCGGTGCCGACTTCCGGCTGCTGCTTCCCGCCGTCTCGGCCTGGGTGGTGACGGCCGCGCTCCTCGGCCTGGAGCCGGGGTACGACGTCCTCGCCTTCGGCCTGGCGGGTGCCGCCGCGGCGGCGGCCGTCCTGCTGCTCGTCAGGCCCGCGCTCCTGCGCCGACGCGCAGCGGCGGTGACCTTGGCCGCCGTCCTGCTCACCGGAGCCGCCGCGGCGGTGGCCACCCCGCTGCACACCGCCGATCTGTACCGGGGGCCGCTGCCGGAGCTCGTCCGAGCGGCCGAGCACGCCCCGCCGCGGTCCCCGGGCGAGCCCGCTCGGGTGGTGGAGGCGGAGCTGACCGTCGCCGGGGACCCGAAGGCCCACACGGCCCGGGGCGGGACCACCGGCGGGCAGACCCTCCTCACCATCGACGCGGTGGCCGACCGGGTCACGCTCCTGCCGGACGGGCGGAGCACCCGGACGCGGACCCCGGTGACCGTCATGGTCCGGGGCGCGGAATCCGGGCCCTGGCAGGGGCTGCTCCCGTCGGAGCGGCTGGCGGTGGAGGCCGAGGTGCGGCCCGCGGGAGACGGCTACGACACCTCGTGCGCGGCGCTGCTGGTCGTCCACGGCTCGCCCCGGCACCTCGCGCCGCCGAGCCTGCCGCAGCGGATCGCCGGGCGGCTGCGTGCCGGTCTGCGCACGGCCAGCGACGGGCTCCCGCCGGACGCGCGCGGACTGCTCCCGGGCCTGGTCGTGGGGGACACCTCGCGACTGCCCGACGACCTTGAGGACGCCTTCCGGGCCACCGACCTGGTGCACCTGGTGGCGGTGAGCGGGGCCAACCTGGCGATCGTCCTCGGCGCGCTGCTGGGCGCCCCGGGGCAGGCCGGCACCCCGGAACGGCGCGGGCTGGCCGCGCTGCTGGGGCTCTCGCTGCGCACCAGCGCGCTGCTCGGGACGGCGCTGACGCTGGCCTTCGTCGCCGTCTGCCGGCCGGAGCCCAGCGTGCTGCGCGCGGCCGGGACGGGGCTGATCGGCATGCTCGCGCTGGCCACCGGCCGGCCCCGGCAGGCGGTGCCCGCGCTCGCCGGGGCGGTCCTGGTGCTCGTCCTGCTCGACCCGTTCCTGGCGCGTTCCTTCGGATTCCTGCTCTCGGTGCTCGCCACGGCCGGGCTGCTCGTCCTCGGGCCGCACTGGGCCGAGGCGCTGCGGTCCCGGCGCTGGCCGCACCACCTGGCGGGTGCCCTGGCGGCGACGGCCGCCGCCCAGGCCCTGTGCGCGCCGGTGACGGTGGTGCTGTCCGGGCACGTCAGCCTGGTCGCGATCCCGTGCAACCTGCTGGCCGAACTGGCGGTGGCCCCGGCGACCCTGCTCGGCTTCGGGGTGCTCGTGCTGCAGCCGCTCCTCCCGGACCTGGCCCGGCTGCTCGCGGAGCCGGCCGGCGTGCCGGTCGGCTGGCTCGCCCTGGTGGCACGGCGCGGTGCCGAACTTCCGGGCAGCCAACTTTCCTGGCCGGGCGGGTGGTTCGGGACGGCGACGGTCGCGCTGGCCACCCTGGCGGTCTGCTGGGTGATGCCGCTCCTGCTGCCACGGCGGGCGCCGTCCGGCAAGCCCGTCCGCGCCCGGCGGCGGTGGGTGCGGGCGCTGGTGACGGGGGTCCTGCTCGTGGTCCTGCTGGCCGTGCTGCTGCGGCCACCGCAGCTCACCCGGATCGCGACCGGCTGGCCGCCGCCGGGGTGGCGGATGGTGATGTGCGACGTGGGCCAAGGGGACATGCTGGTGCTCGCGGCCGGTGCACAGGACAGTGCGGTGGTGGTCGATGCGGGGCCGGATCCGAACGCCGCCGACAGGTGCCTGCGGGATCTGGGTGTCACGGAAGTGCCGTTGTTGGTGGTGACGCACTTCCACGCCGATCACGTCGAGGGTGTGCCGGGGGTGTTCCGGGGCCGCCGGGTCGGAGCGATCGAGGGCACGACCCTGGACGATCCGCCGGGTGAGGCGGCCCGGGTGGCGGGCTGGGCGGCTGGTGCCGGAGTCCCGCTGCTGCGCGCGGGGCGCGGTGAACGGCGTTCGGTGGGGCCGGGGCTGTCCTGGGAGGTGGTCTGGCCCGACGCCGGGGCGGCTGCCGAGGCATCGGGGGCGAACAATGCGAGCGTCGCGCTGGTGGTGTCGGTGGCGGGCGGACTGAGGATGGCGTTGCTCGGGGACCTCGAACCGCCTGCCCAGTCGGTGCTGCTGGGCCGGTTGGGGCAGGTGGACGTCCTGAAGGTGGCGCACCACGGATCCGCGCATCAGGACTGGGCCTTGACCGGTGCGTTGCGTCCCCGGCTGGCGTTGATCTCGTGCGGCGAGGGAAACGCGTACGGGCATCCGTCCGTGCGGACGGTGGACCGGCTGCGCGCGCTGGGTGCGAGCGTGCTGCGCACCGATCGGGTGGGCGACATCGCGGTGACGGGCGGCTCGCCGGCCGTCCTCGGGGTGTCCGTGCACCCGCAGACGGCGCACGAGGCGCGCAAGCCCCGCTCGCACGCTGCGGATGGAGCGCCCGACTCCCGTACCGGGCGGGGCTCGCACACTCCGCGAGCCCCGCCCGGCTGACCCCGCCCTCCTCTCCTCCCAGCCATCAGGTGGGGGAAGGGAAAGGGGTGGGGGTGGGGAGGAGGGAGGGGGCGGGGCGGGGCCCGGAGAACGATTGCGGCGCGCTCCGGGCCCTGCCCGGAGCGCGCCGAAGTACGGGCACCTACGGTGGTGCGTCGCGCTCGCCCGTCGAGCGCGAGCTGTTGGCAGGCAGGCCGGGTCAGCAGGAGATGTTGCCGCCGCCGACGTCGGTGCCGAGGATGCCGACGAAGTTCTGGAAGAGGTTGATGCGGTCGTTGCGCTCGTCCGGGTTCTGGCCGTTGCATTCCAGGGCGCCGTTGATGCTGCGGATGGTCTCGCCGAAGCCCCTGCCGTTGACGATGGCGTCGTGCGGGGTCATCGTCCCGGCGCCGTTCTGGGTGTCCCAGAACCAGAGGCCGGTCTTCCAGGAGACGGCGGGGTCCTGCTCCGCCTGGTAGGGGTTGTCCAGCAGGTCGATGTGCAGGGCGTCGCCCGCCGCCTTGTAGTTGAAGTTCCAGCTGATCTGGAGCGGGCCGCGCCCGTAGTAGGCGCTCTGGCCGGCCGGACAGCCGTAGGGCTGCGAGGCGTCGCAGTAGTGGCTGTAGTTGGCGGTGTTCTGCTCGACGACGTACCGCAGGCCGCCGGTCTCGTGGCTGACGTTGGCGAGGAAGGCGGCCGCCTCCCGCCTGCGCGTCGCGTCGTCCCCGGTGGTGGCGAACCCGGGGTAGGCGCTCAGCGCATTGACCAGGCCGTCGTACGTGTAGAAGGAGTTCCGGTTCGGGAACATCTGGTTGAACTGGGCCTCGCTGACCACGAACCCGTCGGCGGAGGCGGGCGTCGCCGGAACGGCGACCGCCAGCCCGCTCGCGACTGCGGCGGCGCTCAGCACGGCCAGAACGCGCGACCGGGTCCGGGACAGGGCACGGGATACGGACATCTGCACTCCTTCGGTGGCGTGGACCGAGCCGCTGAGCCCCTGCGGGCAGCCGGCTCGGGCGCTCAAGGATTCGTGGCCGAAGCAACGTTCGCAGAATGACACGCACTTGGTGTGAGGAGGCATGGAATTGACGGTGAATCACTCGACGGGGGGTGTGGCTCGTCGAGGGTTGACGCCGAGGTGGTCGGACCCGGCGGCGCGGGGTGGAGGCGGCCTCGCGCTCCTCGGCCCGGAACGGGCGCAGCGCCGCGCCCGGGCCCGTTCCCCTCGAAGGTTCCGGGCCGGGCCGGGGTCCGGCCGTCGGTGTCAGCCTTCCTCGCGCCAGCCCTCGTGCTCGACGGCGATGGCGTCCAGGGCGTGCAGCAGGGCCGGGGTCCAGCCGTCCTCCGGGGGCTCGACGACGACCAGCCACTGGGCGTCCTCGGCGTCGTCCTCGCCGGCCAGGGCGTCCCGGACGAGGTCGAGCTCGCCGAGGTCGGGGTGGGCGGCGCTGAGCTCCTCGGAGGCGTCCTCGGCGGCGTCGCGGTCGGGCAGGACGAGCAGTTGCCGGGCGTGCGGGTCGTTGACGTCCGGCAGGTCGGTGGTGTGGTTCTCGGTCACCGGACCATTCTCCAGGTCGGGTGGTCGACACGGTCGGGCAGGTCGGGTCAGGCGGGCCGGGTCGGGTAGGTCGGGCCGGAGGGGCGGGACCGGGCGGGGCCAGGGGCCGGGGTCGCCCCGGGCGGGAGTGTCCGCGCCCCGTGGGATGCTGGTAGGCGATGGCCAGGAAGAGTGCACCCGACGACCTGCTCGCCCCGCTGACCCTCGCGGTCGGCCAGGAGGAGCTGCTGCTGGACCGCGCGGTCGCCCAGGTGGTGGCGGCGGCGAAGGCGGCGGACCCGGACACCGACGTGCGGGATCTGCCGCCCGGCGGCCTGCAGCCGGGCAGCCTGGCCGAGCTGACCACGCCGTCGCTGTTCGCCGAGCGCAAGGTGATCGTGGTGCGGGCCGCGCAGGACCTCTCCGCCGACTCGGTGAAGGAGGTCAAGGCGTACATCGAGGCGCCGGCCGAAGAAGTGATCATGGTGTTGGCGCACGCGGGCGGGGCCAAGGGCAAGGGCCTGCTGGACGCCGGGCGCAAGGCGGGCGGTCGCGAGGTGGCGTGCGCGAAGCTGACCAAGGCGAGCGAGCGGCTGGCCTTCGTCCGGGGTGAGTTCCGTACGCTGGGCCGCTCGGCGACGCCGGAGGCCTGCCAGGCCCTGCTGGACTCGCTCGGCAGCGACCTGCGCGAGCTGGCGGCCGCGTGCAGCCAGTTGACCTCGGACGTCGAGGGCGCGATCGACGAGACGGTGGTGGCCCGCTACTACAGCGGCCGGGCCGAGGCGACGGGCTTCGAGGTGGCCGATCTGGCGGTCACCGGCCGGGCCGCGGAGGCGCTGGAGCGGCTGCGCTGGGCCCTGGCGGTGGGCCAGCCGCCGACCGGCATCACCTACGCGCTGGCCTCCGGCGTGCGCAGCATCGGGCGGTTGGCGACCACCGGGCGGAACATGCGTCCGGCGGACCTGGCCCGCGAGTTGGGCATGCCGCCGTGGAAGGTCGATCGGGTGCGCCAGCAGATGCGCGGCTGGACGGGCGACGGGGTGGCCACCGCGCTGACCGCGATCGCCCAGGCCGACGCCGCCGTCAAGGGCGGCTCGGACGATCCGGCCTTCGCGCTGGAGCGCGCGGTGGTGGCCGTCGCCCGGGCGGCCCGGGCCGGGTCCCGCCCGGCGTACTGACGGCGCGGCCACCGGATCGGACCCGGCCCCCGCCTGCCCGGCCACCCGCCGACCCGCCTGCCACCACCTGCTCACCCGCCGACCCGCCTACGCGCCTACGCGCCCATCGAGTGGACGGTTTCCCAGGCGTCGGCCCGCAGCGCCGTCCGGAGCCCCGGACGCGCGTGACCGGCCAGACGACAGCGACCGGGGCCACGGAACGCGACAGGCGCCGTAGCGGGCCTCTGGGGAGAGGCCGACTATGGCGCCTGTCGTACTGCTTCGTACACCGCACCCGCGTGGCGAACGCAGGCCGCGTGCGGTGCGAGTCTCTCGCGCCTCAGGGGTCCGGGTAGAGGGCCGGGTCCGTCCCGAGGCGGTGGGGGCCGAGGCCCCCGGGGCGTCAGGCCTGGGCGGCCGCGTTGACGCGCTTGGTGATGGCCGACTTCTTGTTGGCGGCCTGGTTGGCGTGGATGACGCCCTTGCTCACGGCCTTGTCCAGCGCCTTGGAGGCGGCGCGGGCCAGCACGGTGGCCTTCTCGGTCTCGCCGGCGGCAGCGGCCTCGCGGGCCTTGCGCAGGGCGGTCTTCAGCGAGGACTTGACGGCCTTGTTGCGCAGGCGCGCCTTCTCGTTGGTCTTGTTGCGCTTGATCTGGGACTTGATGTTCGCCACGAAGGAGCCTCAGTCTTGTCTAAAAGGATTGAACGGGCTGCACCGCGCGGCCGCCGGGCAGCTGAGAGGGCATGCCGGGGCCAGGTGCAGCAGCCCACGCTACCAGGGGCCCGCCACCCGCCCCAAACCGGGCGCCCGGCCCCGTAGCCGGGTCGCCTGCGCGGTAGTGGGCCGTCTACGCACTGAGCACCGGCTCCCCGTAGTGCTCGACCTCCGGGAACGGCCGGTAGAAGCGGTGCAGGAGCTCCCGCCACCGCCGGTACTCGGCTGAGCCGCGGAAGCCCTCGGTGTGGTCCGCGAGCGTCTCCCATTCCACCTGGAGGAGGAATCGCGAGCCGCGTCCTTCGTCGAGGCAGCGGCGCAGTTGCAGGGAGCGGAAGCCCTGCTGGACGGTGATCAGGGGCCGGGCCTCGGCGAAGGCGGCGAGGAACTCGTCCTCCTGGCCGGGCAGGACGTCGAGCAGGGCGCTTTCGAGGATCACGGGGTGCCATCCTGCCGTCTGGCACGGGCCCGGAGAAGGTCCGGGCGGACCGAACGGCGGCCCGCGCCGTGGTCGTGGGAGGATGGGAGGAACTATTTCGATCGGACGAGACTGTCCGGTCCCCGGGAAAACCGGTCAGCGATGACCAGGACACCCCCGGCCCCGGACCAACGGAGAATCGGACCAAGGTGCCCGCGACCCCCAGCAATGTGCCAGAGCCCAGCCGTACCGACCCGGCGCTGATCCGCAACTTCTGCATCATCGCCCACATCGACCACGGCAAGTCGACGCTCGCAGACCGGATGCTGCAGATCACGGGCGTCGTCGACCCGCGGCAGATGCGCGCCCAGTACCTCGACCGCATGGACATCGAGCGCGAGCGCGGCATCACCATCAAGTCGCAGGCGGTCCGCCTCCCGTGGGCGCCGAGGACCGGTCCGAATGCCGGGACGACGCACATCCTCAACATGATCGACACCCCCGGCCACGTGGACTTCACGTACGAGGTGTCCCGCTCCCTCGCGGCCTGCGAGGGCACCATCCTGGTGGTCGACGCGGCCCAGGGCATCGAGGCGCAGACCCTCGCCAACCTGTACCTGGCGCTGGAGAACGACCTCACGATCGTCCCGGTGCTGAACAAGATCGACCTGCCGGCCGCCCAGCCGGAGAAGTACGCGGCGGAGATCGCGCACATCATCGGCTGCGACCCCTCGGACGTGCTGCAGGTCAGCGCCAAGACCGGCCTCGGCGTCGAGGACCTGCTGGACCACATCGTCAACACCGTCCCGGCCCCGGTCGGCGTCAAGGACGCCCCGGCCCGCGCGATGATCTTCGACTCGGTGTACGACTCCTACCGCGGCGTGGTCACCTACGTGCGTGTCGTGGACGGACAGCTCACCAAGCGCGAGCGGATCGCGATGATGTCCACCGGCGCCACCCACGAGCTGCTGGAGATCGGCGTCATCTCGCCCGAGCCGAAGGTCGCCGACGGCCTGGGCGTCGGCGAGGTGGGTTACATCATCACCGGCGTGAAGGACGTCCGGCAGTCCAAGGTCGGTGACACCATCACCTCGATGCACAAGGGTGCGACCGAGGCGCTGGGCGGCTACAAGGACCCGCGCCCGATGGTGTTCTCCGGCCTGTACCCGCTGGACGGCTCGGACTACCCGCTGCTGCGCGACGCCCTGGACAAGCTGCGGCTGAACGACGCCGCGCTGGTGTACGAGCCGGAGACCTCGGTCGCGCTCGGCTTCGGCTACCGCTGCGGCTTCCTCGGCCTGCTGCACCTGGAGATCATCCGGGAGCGCCTGGAGCGCGAGTTCAACCTCGACCTGATCTCCACCGCCCCGAACGTGGTCTACCGGGTGATCATGGAGGACGGTACCGAGCACATCGTCACCAACCCGAGCGAGTTCCCGACCGGCAAGATCGCCGAGGTGTACGAGCCGGTCGTGCGCGGCACCATCCTGGCGCCCAACGAGTTCGTCGGCGCGATCATGGAGCTCTGCCAGTCCCGCCGCGGCAACCTCCAGGGCATGGACTACCTGTCCGAGGACCGGGTCGAGCTGCGCTACACCCTGCCGCTCGCCGAGATCGTCTTCGACTTCTTCGACCAGCTGAAGTCCAAGACCCGCGGCTACGCCTCGCTCGACTACGAGCCCATCGGCGAGCAGTCCGCCCAGCTGGTGAAGGTCGACATCCTGCTGCACGGCGACGCGGTGGACGCCTTCTCCGCGATCGTGCACAAGGACAAGGCCTACGGCTACGGCGTGATGATGGCGGGCAAGCTGCAGAAGCTGATCCCGCGCCAGCAGTTCGAGGTGCCGATCCAGGCGGCCATCGGCTCCCGGGTGATCGCCCGTGAGACGGTCCGCGCGATCCGCAAGGACGTCCTCGCCAAGTGCTACGGCGGTGACATCTCGCGCAAGCGCAAGCTGCTGGAGAAGCAGAAGGAAGGCAAGAAGCGGATGAAGATGGTCGGCCGCGTGGAGGTCCCGCAGGAGGCCTTCATCGCCGCGCTGTCCACCGACGCCGAGGCGCCGAAGGAAAAGAAGTAACCACAGGCGCGTGAGAGGGGCCCGGGCGGACAACCGCCCGGGCCCCTCCTCGTTCTCCCCACCCTCGTTCTCTCCGCCGGAGCGGCCACCGCAGCGCACCACGGACGAGGAGCCGGGGCGGTTCGGGCCCGCCCCGGCTCGGCACCGGCGGTGTGTGACGGTCAGTCCATCTCGGCCACGGCCTCCGCGAACTGCGCCTGGTACAGCCGCGCGTAGGCGCCGTGCGCGGCGATCAGCTCGTCGTGCGAGCCCTGTTCGACGATCGAGCCGTTCTCCATCACCAGGATCACGTCGGCGTCCCGGATGGTGGAGAGCCGGTGCGCGATCACGAAGCTGGTGCGGCCGGTGCGCAGCCGGGCCATGGCCCGCTGGATCAGCACCTCGGTGCGGGTGTCGACGGAGCTGGTCGCCTCGTCCAGGACGAGGATCGACGGCTGGGCGAGGAACGCCCGGGCGATGGTGATCAGCTGCTTCTCGCCCGCGCTGACCCCGGCGCCGTCGTCGTCGATGACGGTGTCGTAGCCGTCCGGCAGGGTGCGCACGAAGCGGTCGACGTGGGCGGCCTTGGCGGCCTCGACGACCTGCTCGCGGGTGGCTCCCTGGGCGCCGTAGGCGATGTTGTCGGCGATGGTGCCGCCGAACAGCCAGGTGTCCTGGAGCACCATGCCGATGCCGGAGCGCAGTTCCTCGCGGGACATCGCGGAGACGTCGACCCCGTCGAGGGTGATCCGCCCGGAGCTGACCTCGTAGAACCGCATCAGGAGGTTGACCAGGGTGGTCTTGCCGGCGCCGGTGGGGCCGACGATGGCGACGGTCTGGCCGGGTTCGACCTTGAGCGAGAGGTCCTCGATGAGCGGCTTCTCGGGGTCGTAGCGGAAGGACACGTCCTGGAAGGCGACCCGGCCGTGGATGGTGTCGGGCCGCTCGGACACGGCCGGTTCGGGGGTCTGCTCGGGGGCGTCCAGCAGTTCGAAGACGCGCTCGGCGGAGGCGACCCCGGACTGCACCAGGTTGGCCATGCTGGCGACCTGGGTGAGCGGCTGGCTGAACTGCCGCGAGTACTGGATGAACGCCTGCACGTCGCCGATGGACAGCGCGCCGCTGGCCACCCGCAGGCCGCCGACGACCGCGACCAGCACGTACTGCAGGTTGCCGATCAGCATCATCGCGGGCTGGATGATCCCGGAGATGAACTGCGCCCGGAAGCTGGAGGTGTACAGCGCCTCGTTGTGCTCGCGGAAGGTCTCGGCGGACTCGCGCTGGCGGCCGAACACCTTGACCAGGGTGTGGCCGGTGTACATCTCCTCGATGTGCGCGTTGAGTTGGCCGGTGGACTTCCACTGCTGGACGAACTGGGGCTGCGCCCGCTTGCCGACCTTGGCGGCGACGGCCACCGACAGCGGCACCGAGATCAGGGCGATCGTCGCCAGCAGCGGGGAGATCCAGAACATCATCGCCAGCACGCCGATCACGGTGAGCAGCGAGTTGACGACCTGTCCCATGGTCTGCTGCATGGACTGGCTGATGTTGTCGATGTCGTTGGTGACCCGGCTGAGCACCTCGCCGCGCGGCTGCTTGTCGAAGTAACTGAGCGGCAGCCGGGCGAGTTTGGCCTCGACGTCCTGGCGAAGCCGGTAGCCGGCCCGCTGGATCGCCGCGGTGGCCAGCCGGCCCTGGACGATGCCGAACAGGGCGGAGGCGAGGTAGATGACCAGCACCCAGAGCAGCACGGTGCCGATGGCGCCGAAGTCCATGCCCTGGCCGGGGGTGAAGTCCACCGAGGAGAGCAGGCCGGCGACGCCGCCCTCGCCGTGGGCGCGCAGCCCCTCGACGATCTGCGTCTTGGAGGTGCCGGGTTCGAAGCGGGCGCCGACGACGCCGGCGAAGATCAGGTCGGTGGCGTTGCCGAGGACCTTGGGGCCGGTGACGGCGCAGCCGATGCTGAGCACGCCGAGGGCCAGCACGCCGGAGATCAGGTTGCGTTCGGGGCGCAGCAGGGCGAGCAGTCGCTTGCCGGAGCCCTTGAAGTCCATGGACTTCTCGGTGCCCTGGCCGCCCATGAAGCGGCCAGGTCCGGCGGGGCCGCGGCGGGCGGCGGCGGCCTGCGAGTCGCTGGGCAGTTCGTCGGCGGGGTCCGCGGCCTTGGTGTCCGGGTCGGGCTTTGCGGGGTCAGCGGCCTCGGGGTCCACGGTTCTGGTGTCCGTGGTCTCGGTGTCCGCGGTCCTGGTGTCCGCGTCGGGCTTGCCGGGGGTGGTCACGCCGCCTCCTGCTCGGTGAGCTGGGAGAGCACGATCTCCCGGTATGTCGGGTTGTCGGCCATCAGTTCGTGGTGGGTGCCGGTGCCGACGACCGCGCCTTCGTCGAGGACGATGATCCGGTCGGCGTCGCGGATGGTGGAGACGCGCTGGGCGACGATCAGCACGGTGGCGTCGGAGGTCTCGCGGGCGAGGGCCTTGCGCAGCCTGGCGTCGGTGGCGTAGTCGAGCGCCGAGAAGGAGTCGTCGAACAGGTAGACGTCGGGCTGGCGGACCAGGGCCCGGGCGATGGCCAGGCGCTGGCGCTGGCCGCCGGAGACGTTGCCGCCGCCCTGGGCGATCGGGGCGTCCAGGCCTTCGGGCAGTTCCGCGACGAAGTCCTTGGCCTGGGCGATCTCCAGGGCGTGCCAGAGTTCCTCGTCGGTGGCGTCGGGCCGGCCGTAGCGGAGGTTGCTGGCGACGGTGCCGGAGAACAGGTAGGGCTTCTGCGGGACGAGGCCGACGCTCTCGGCGATCGCCTCGGGGGCGAGTTCGCGCACGTCGACGCCGTCGAGCAGGACCTGGCCGGAGGTGGCGTCGAACAGCCGGGGTACGAGCCCGAGCAGGGTGGACTTGCCGCTGCCGGTGGAGCCGATGACGGCGGTGGTCTCGCCGGGGCGGGCGGTGATGGCGATGCCGCGCAGCACCGAGGCCTCGGCGCCGGGGTAGCGGAAGTCGACGTCGCGCAGTTCCAGGTTGCCGCGGCGCAGCACCTCGGTGATCGGCGCGGCGGGCGGGACGACGCTGGAGGAGGTGCCGAGGACCTCCTCGATGCGCTCGGCGCAGACCTCGGCGCGCGGCACCATCATGAACATGAAGGTGGCCATCATGACGCTCATGAGGATCTGCATCAGGTAGGAGAGGAAGGCGGTGAGCGCGCCGATCTGCATGCCGCCGTTGTCGATCCGGTGGGCGCCGAACCAGAGCACGGCGACGCTGGAGACGTTCACGACCAGCATCACGGCCGGGAACATGAACGACATCAGCCGGCCGACCTGGAGGGCGGTGTCGGTGAGGTCCCCGTTGGCCTTGGCGAAGCGGGCCTGCTCGTGGTCGTCCTTGACGAAGGCGCGGATGACCCGGATGCCGGTGATCTGCTCGCGCAGGACCCGGTTCACCGTGTCGATCCGGGTCTGCATGCTGCGGAACTTGGGGCGCAGCGAGCGGACGAGGAGGACGACGACGGCGCCGAGCAGCGGGATGACCGCGAGCAGCAGGCCGGACAGCGGCACGTCCTGGTTGAGGGCCATGATGATGCCGCCGACGCACATGATGGGGGCGGCCACCATGAGCGTGAAGCTCATCAGGGCCAGCATCTGGACCTGTTGGACGTCGTTGGTGGTGCGGGTGATCAGCGAGGGGGCGCCGAACTGGCCGACCTCGCGGGCGGAGAAGCTCTGCACCCGGTCGAAGACGGCGGCGCGGACGTCCCGGCCGAAGGCCATGGCGGTCTTGGAGCCGTAGTAGACGGCGCCGATCGAGCAGAGCGCCTGGACCAGGGTGATGCCGATCATCACCCCGCCCACCTGCAGGATGTAGCCGGTGTCGCCCTTGACCACGCCGTCGTCGATGATGTCGGCGTTGAGCGTCGGCAGGTAGAGCGCCGCCAGGGTGGACACCAGTTGGAGCCCCACGAGCAGCGCGATCGGTCGGGAGTACGGGCGCAGGTACGCCCTGAGAAGTCTGATCAGCACTGGCACACTCTTGTCGTCGACGGGTGGATTCGCATCCCGATTCTCGTTCTTTGGTGGACTCGTACAGGCGATTCACGAGTTGTGGATCGTAGGTTTGCCCAGTCCTTTGCCGAACCGTACGGCGGGCCCGATTGCACGGGTTCACCGGGGCGCGGGCGGAGTCGTCGTCGGGCACCGGCGGCGCGGCGGTGTGCCGGCCGGGCCCCGCCCTCTTACGGAATGACCGGTTTCCCCCTAGGCTGCTGATTGCCCCCTTGTTACTCGCCGGTATCGCCCGGGTTGACGGGGGGCCCGGCGGCCGCCCCCCACGGGCGCCGAAACCATCCCTCAGACGGCCACCCGCCCCCGGAGGTCCTCGTTGAGTTCCGCGCAGTCCCTGATCGACTCCGGCAGTGCCGACTTGGTCGCCGGGCGTCCCGCCTCCGTCGCCCACCTCTTCCTGGAGCGGGTCGCCGCCACCCCGAACGCCGAGGCCTACCGCTACCCGGCCCCGGTCGACGAGCACGCCGCGGACAGCGCCCCCGGCGCCGAGCAGTGGCGCTCGCTCACCTGGGCGCAGACCGCGGCCCGGGTCAAGGCGGTGGCCGCCGGCCTGATGGCGCTCGGCATCCAGCCGGAGGACCGGGTGGCGCTCGCCTCCTCCACCCGGCTCGAATGGATCATCGCCGACCTCGGGAACATGTGCGCGGGTGCCGCCACGACGACCGTCTATCCCAGCACCAACGCCGATGAGACCGCGTTCATCCTCTCCAACTCCGGTTCCAGGGCGCTGTTCGCGGAGAACTCCGCCCAACTCGCCAAGGCCGTCGGACAGCTCGGACAGCTGCCCGAGCTGCGGACCGTCATCCTCTTCGACGCCCCCGAGGTCGACGTCCCCGAGGCCGATACCCCCGAGGCCGACGCCCCACAGGCCAGTACCCCCGGGGCCGACGGCCTGAACGCCCTCACGGTGCTCACCCTCGCCGAGCTGGAGCAGCGCGGCGCCGAGTACCTGGAGCAGCACCCGGACGCGGTCGAGAAGGCCGTCGCCGCGCTCGACAAGGAACAGCTGGCCACCCTCATCTACACCTCCGGCACCACCGGCCGCCCCAAGGGCGTGCGCCTGGTGCACGACTGCTGGGCGTACGAGGCCCGGGCCCAGGAGGCCAGCGGACTGCTGCGCTCCGACGACGTCCAGTTCATGTGGCTGCCGCTGTCGCACGTGTTCGGCAAGACGCTGATCTCCGGCCAGATCGCCACCGGCCACGTGATGGCCGTGGACGGCCGGGTCGACCGGATCATCCACAACCTGCCGGTCATCCGGCCGACCGTGATGGCCTCGGCGCCGCGCATCTTCGAGAAGGTCTACAACGGCATCGCCGGCCGGGCCCGGGCCGAGGGCGGCGCCAAGTACAAGATCTTCCGGTGGGCCGCCAAGGTCGCCCGCGAGCACGCCCGCGCCGTCCAGGAGAGCCGGATCGCCACCGGCGCCGGCACCGCCCCGCTGGGCCTCAGGCTCCAGCACGGCCTGGCCGACAAGCTGGTCTACGCCAAGATCCGCGCGGCCTTCGGCGGCCGGCTGCGCGGCGCCGTCTCCGGCAGCGCCGCGCTCGCGCCCGAGATCGGCTACTTCTTCCTCGGCGCAGGCGTGCCGATCCTGGAGGGCTACGGCCTCAGCGAGACCAGCGCCGGCTCCTGCGTCAACCGTGAGGAGGACGTCCGGATCGGCACCGTGGGCCGCCCGCTGCCCGGCACCGAGGTCCGGATCGCCGAGGACGGCGAGATCCTGCTGCGCGGCCCCGGCGTCATGCGCGGCTACCACGACCTGCCCGAGAAGACCGCCGAGGTGCTGGAGGCCGACGGCTGGTTCCACACCGAGGACATCGGCGAGCTCGGCCCCGACGGCTTCCTGCGGATCACCGACCGCAAGAAGGACCTGTTCAAGACCTCCGGCGGCAAGTACGTCGCGCCCAGCGAGGTCGAGGGCAGGTTCAAGGCGGTCTGCCCGTTCGTCAGCAACATCCTCGTGATCGGCAACGGCCGCAACTTCTGCACCGCGCTGATCGGCCTGGACGAGGCGGTCATCATGCCGTGGGCCGCCGAGCACGGGCTGAAGGACAAGTCCTACGCCGAGGTGGTCGCCGACCCGCAGGTGCACCAGCTGATCGAGGGCTTCGTCAAGCGGCTCAACGCCGACCTCCAGCGCTGGCAGACGATCAAGAAGTTCCACCTGCTGCCGCGCGACCTCGACATCGAGCACGGCGAGCTCACCCCGAGCCTGAAGATCAAGCGCCCGGTGGTCGAGCGGACCTACGCGGACGCCGTCACCGCGATGTACGCGGGCGCCAACGAGGCCTGATCGGCCCGGACCCCGTACGGCTCGCCGGTTCGGGTGAGCCGTACGGGACAATGGGGTCATGCCCTCCGCACTCCCCGACGGCGAACCGGTGCCGTCCGACGGTTCCCTGCCCGCATCCGCCCGCACCGGTCTCGGGCAGCGGCCGTTCGGCTTCTACCTGCACGTGCCCTACTGCGCCAGCCGCTGCGGCTACTGCGACTTCAACACCTACACCGCCACCGAGCTGCGCTCCTCCGGGGCGGTCGCCTCCCAGGAGACCTACGCGGACAACGTGGTCGCCGAGATCCGGCTGGCCCGCCGGGTCCTCGGCCCGGTCGACCTGCCGGTGCAGACCGTCTTCCTCGGCGGCGGCACCCCCACCCTGCTGCCCGCCCGCGACCTGGTGAAGATGCTCGCCGCGCTGCGCGAGGAGTTCGGGCTCGCCGAGGGTGCCGAGGTCACCACCGAGGCCAACCCGGAGTCCGTCGACCCGGCCTACCTGGCCGAACTGCGCGAGGGCGGCTACAACCGGGTCTCCTTCGGCATGCAGAGCGCCCGCCCGCACGTCCTGAAGCTGCTCGACCGCCACCACACCCCGGGCCGCCCCGAGGCCTGCGTCGCCGAGGCCCGCGCCGCCGGCTTCGACCACGTCAACCTGGACCTCATCTACGGCACCCCCGGCGAGTCCGACGACGACTGGCGCGCCTCCCTGGACGCCGCCATCGGCGCCGGGCCCGACCACGTCTCGGCGTACTCCCTGATCGTCGAGGACGGCACCAAGCTCGCCGCCCGGGTCAAGCGCGGCGAACTGCCGATGATCGACGACGACGTGCACGCCGACCGCTACCTCATCGCCGAACAGGCCCTCAGCGCCGCCGGCTACACCTGGTACGAGGTCTCCAACTGGGCCACCACCCCGGAGGGCCGCTGCCGCCACAACGAGCTGTACTGGACCGGCGCCGACTGGTGGGGCGCAGGCCCGGGCGCGCACAGCCACGTCGGCGGCGTCCGCTGGTGGAACGCCAAGCACCCCGCCGCCTACGCCCAGGCCCTCGCCGAGGGCCGCACCCCGGCCCTGGGCCGCGAGGTGCTCGCCGAGGAGGACCGCCGGGTCGAGCGCATCCTGCTGGAACTGCGCCTCGCCGAGGGCATCCCGCTCACCCTCCTCACCGACACCGGCCGCCACGCCGCCGCCCGCCACCTCGCCGACGGCCTCCTCGCCGCCGAGCCGTACGCCCAGGGCCGCGCGGTCCTCACCCTCCAGGGCCGGCTGCTCGCCGACGCGGTCGTACGTGACCTGGTGGACTGACATTCGTTAGCGTGGGTCTCAGCCGTCGGAGGGAGCGTGCGATGACCGCCAGCGATGATCGGATGACCGGGATCTTCGAGAACCTGGAGGTGCCGGAGGGCATCAAGGCCGAACTCATCAGGGGGGAAATCGTGATGACGGCGGGGCCTGACATGGTCCACGATCTCATCGTCCTGGCGATTCAGCACCAGCTTCCGTACGGTCGGTGGCGTCCACTCACGACCCAGGACCTGGGGATCCCCGGCCAGGCGAGCGAACCCCAGCCCGACCTGGTCGTCTTCGAACGCGGGGCGGTCCAGGAGCACGGACGACTGCTGCCGTCGCCCGCCGTCACCCTGGTGGTCGAGGTGGTGTCGAAGACCAGTGTCGATCGTGATTACCGGACCAAGCGGGAGCTCTACGCCGAGGGCTCCGTCCCCGCGTACCTGATCGTGGACCCGATCAAGGGGGTCTGCGTGCTGCTGACCGGGTTGGGTAGGGATCCCGGGTCCGGCCTCCCGAGGTACATGTCCGAGCGGACCAGCAAGTTCGGCGAGCCCGCCCCCGTCAGCCTGCTTGAGATCGATCTGGACACCACGGACTTTCAGCAGTACGTCTGATCGGCCTCACTCCGGAACCGTCACGAAGTCGATCAACTCCTCGACCTTGCCCAGCAGTTCCGGCTCCAGGTCCTTGTAGCTGTCCACCGTGGAGAGGATCCGCTTCCAGGCGGCGGGGGTGTTCACCGGCCAGCCGAGGCGGCGGCAGACGCCCTCCTTCCACTCCTCGCCGCGCGGGACGGCGGGCCAGCCGGCGATGCCGACGGAGGCGGGCTTCACGGCCTGCCAGATGTCGATGTAGGGGTGGCCGACGACCAGGACGGCGTCGCCGGTGACCTGGGCGGCGATGCGGTGCTCCTTGGTGCCGGGGAGCAGGTGGTCGACCAGGACGCCGAGGCGCCGCCCCGGGCCGGGGGCGAAGTCGGCGACGATCGCGGGCAGGTCGTCCACGCCCTCCAGGTACTCGACGACCACGCCCTCGAACCGCAGGTCGTCGCCCCAGACCCGCTCGACCAGTTCGGCGTCGTGCCGGCCCTCGACGTAGATCCGAGACTCGCGGGCGACCCGGGCCCGGGCGCCGGGAACGGCGACCGAGCCGGAGGCGGTGCGGCCCGGCGTACGGGAGGGGGCGGGGCCGGCCGGGCGCACCAGGGTGACCGTCCGGCCCTCCAGCAGGAAGCCGCGCGGCACCAGCGGGAACACCCGGAGCTTGCCGAATCGGTCCTCCAGGGTGACGGTGAAGCCCTCGGCGGTCTTCTCGCAGCGCACCACCGCGCCGCAGAAGCCGGTGGCGGCCTCCTCCACCACCAGGTCCCGTTCGGCGGTCACCTCCGGGGCGGGCTGCTGCTTCTTCCACGGCGGGGTCAGGTCGGGTCCGTACTGGCGGCTGCGCATGAAAGCGACTATACGGACGGACCGTCAGAGGCCCGGCGCGCCCCAGACCGGGAACCAGCGGCTGAGGTCCTTCTCCAGCCGCAGGTCGTTCCCGAGCATCGCGTTGACCTGGAGCTCCAGCGGGCTGTTGCGCCGCTCCCCGCCGCCGGGCATCGGGGCGAAGGGGTAGAAGGTGCCGCGCTTGTAGAGGTAGACCAGGGCCAGCGACTGCCCGTCCGGGTTGCGGAAGCCGACCAGCGAGCAGAGCAGCTGCGGTCCGAAGCCGTTCGCCTCCAGCTCGCTGTTGACCGCGTGCAGGTCGTTGACCAGGTCCGGCAGTTCCTCGGGGGTGTGCCGGGCGAGCAGCCAGGAGTAGCCGTAGCCGTCCTTGGAGGCCTCCACCGGGACGCCGCCGCGCTCGGTGTCGGCGTCGAGCAGTGCCCGCACCTGCTGTTCGACCTGGCCGAAGGCCGCGCCCTCGACGGCGGCGAAGCAGACCGAGCCGAGCCCGGTGGGGGTGAACCCGGCCGCGGCCTCCAGGGTGAGGGCGGCGGACGGGACGCCGAACAGCTGGTCGAGGTCGGGCTTGACGGGCTTGGTGCGCCCGAACAGGGTGTCCAGGATTCCCACGGCGGTCCTTTCGGAGGAGGGAGTCGGGAGGGCGGCAGGGGGGCGGGGCCTCAGCGGCCGAGCTGTTCGGAGATCTTCGCCAGCTGCTCCAGGCGCTTCTCCAGCGTCGGGTGGGTGGAGAACAGCTGCGAGGCGGTCTCCCGGGCGCTCAGCGCGGGGGCGAAGTAGAAGGCGTTGTAGGGCTGCGCCTGGCGCAGGTCCTTGCTGGGGATGGCGGCGATCTGGCCGGTGACCTTGGTGAGCGCGGAGGCGAGGGCGCTGGGCCGGCCGGTGAGCTGGGCGGCGGCGCGGTCGGCGGCGAGTTCCCGGTAGCGGGACAGGAGCCGGGTGAGCAGGAAGCTGATGGCGTAGACGACCATCGACACCAGCGGGATGATCAGGGCGACGATGGCCGCGTTCTGGTCGTTGTTGTTGCGGTTGCCGCCCATGAACCCGCCGTACATGGCGATCCGGGTCATGGCCCCGGCGAGGACGCCGAGGAAGCCGGCGATGGTCATCACCGCGACGTCCCGGTGGGCGACGTGGGACAGCTCGTGGGCGAGGACGCCCTCCAGTTCCTCGGGCTCCAGCCGGCGCAGCAGGCCGGTGGTGACGCACACCACGGCGTTCTGCGGGTTGCGGCCGGTGGCGAAGGCGTTCGGCATGTCGTTGTCGGCGACCGCCACCCGGGGTTTGGGCATGTCGGCCAGCGCGCAGAGCCGGTCGATGGTGCCGTGCAGTTGCGGGTACTGCTCAGGGGTCACCTGGTGGGCGCCCATCGCCCGTTCGGTGATCTTGTCGCTGAACCAGAACTGGGCCACGAACAGCCCGCCGGAGATCAGGACGATCAGTGGCCAGGCGCCGCGCAGCAGCACGATCAGCAGACCGGTGAAACCGACGTACAGCAGCCCGATCACGAACATCGTCACGACCATGCGGCCGGTCAGACCGCGGTCGGGCGCGAAACGGGTGTGCTGGCCCGAGCTCGACATTGCTTGCTCCTCCATTCGCCGTCGTCTTCGATGCTGCCACCCGGACGGCCCCGCGGCACCACCCCCGCGCCGGGAACTGCGGGCAGGATCACTCCGGCCGGGCCGTTCCTGCCGTTGGGCCCGGGCCTTACACTGGCAGGTACGGTTTTGGCACTCGCAGGTTCAGAGTGCCAAAGCGGGTGCCGGAGCCGGGATCCTCCCGGAGCGGGCAGCAGCATGCGTGACACGAACGGACAACGTGCGAAGACGGAGGTGTGTGCCCCATGGCCGGTGAGGTTCGCCAGCTGGACGACCGCAAGCTCGCCGTGCTCCGCGCGATCGTCCAGGACTACGTGGGCACCGAGGAGCCGGTCGGCTCCAAGGCCCTGGTGGAGCGGCACAACCTCGGAGTCTCCCCGGCGACCGTCCGCAACGACATGGCGGCGCTGGAGGAGGAGGGCTACATCCACCAGCCGCACACCAGCGCCGGGCGCATCCCCACCGACAAGGGGTACCGCCTGTTCGTCGACAAGCTCGCCGAGGTCAAGCCGATGAGCGCCCCCGAGCGCCGGGCGATCCGGCACTTCCTGGACGGCGCCGTCGACCTGGACGACGTGGTCATGCGGACGGTGCGGCTGCTCGCCCAGCTCACCCGGCAGGTCGCGGTGGTGCAGTACCCCTCGCTGTCGCGGTCCACCGTCCGGCACATCGAGCTGGTGGCGCTGGCCCCGACCAAGGTGATGCTGGTCCTGATCACCAACACCGGCCGGGTCGAGCAGCGGATGGTCGACTGCCCGGGCCCGGTCGGCGAGACGGTCCTGGCGGACCTGCGGGCCCGGATCAACGCGCGGGCCGTCGGCCAGCGGCTGCCGGACGTGCCGGGGTTCCTGGAGGAGCTCCCGGCGGGTTTCGAGCCGCCGGACCGCCCGACCGTCAGCACGGTCCTGGCGACGCTGTTCGAAGCGCTCGCCGAGCAGAACGAGGAGCGGATCATGCTGGCCGGCACGGCCAACCTGACCCGCTTCGGGCACGACTTCCCCCTGACCATCCAGCCGGTGCTGGAAGCCCTGGAGGAGCAGGTCGTCCTGCTCCGCCTCCTGGGTGAGACGGCGGACGCCGCGATGACGGTCCGGATCGGGCGGGAGATCGCCTACGAGGGGCTGAATTCCACCTCGGTGGTGTCGGTCGGCTACGGTTCGGGCGACGAGAGCGTGGCCAAACTGGGTGTGATCGGTCCGACCCGGATGGACTATCCGGGCACAATGGGGGCGGTGCGTGCGGTGGCGCGGTACGTGGGCCAGATCCTGGCCGAGTCGTAGCACAGGCCGCCGTCGGAACCTCTGACGGCGGTGTCCAGTCGCAGCACTACTACAGGCGGAACAAGCGGAGCATTTGGTGGCCACGGACTACTACGCGGTACTCGGCGTCCGACGGGATGCGGGGCAGGACGAGATCAAGAAGGCCTTCCGGCGCCTGGCACGCGAACTGCACCCGGACGTCAACCCGGACCCGAAGACGCAGGAGCGGTTCAAGGAGATCAACGCCGCTTACGAGGTGCTCTCCGACCCGCAGAAGCGCCAGGTCTACGACCTCGGAGGTGACCCGCTCTCGCCGGGCGGCGGGGGCGCGGGCGGCTTCGGCGCGGGGGCGGCCGGCTTCGGCTTCTCCGACATCATGGACGCCTTCTTCGGCGCCGCGGCCGGCCAGCGCGGCCCGCGCTCGCGCACCCGCCGCGGCCAGGACGCCATGATCCGGCTGGAGATCACCCTGGAGGAGGCCGCCTTCGGCACCACCAAGGAACTCCAGGTCGACACCGCCGTCACCTGCACCACGTGCAGCGGCGAGGGCGCGGCCCCCGGCACCTCCGCGCAGACCTGCGACATGTGTCGCGGCAGGGGCGAGGTCTCCCAGGTCACCCGGTCGTTCCTGGGCCAGGTCATGACCTCCCGTCCCTGCCCGCAGTGCCAGGGCTTCGGCACCGTCGTGCCGACCCCGTGCCCGGAGTGCGCCGGCGACGGCAGGGTCCGCGCCCGGCGCACCCTGACCGTCAAGATCCCGGCCGGTGTCGACAACGGCACCCGGATCCAGCTGGCCGGCGAGGGCGAGGTCGGCCCCGGCGGCGGCCCGGCCGGCGACCTGTACGTCGAGATCGCCGAGACCACCCACACCGTCTTCCAGCGGCGCGGGGACGACCTGCACTGCACCGTCACCATCCCGATGACGGCCGCGTCCCTCGGCACCCAGGTGCCGCTGCAGACCCTGGACGGGCTGGAGGAGGTCGACATCCGGCCCGGCACCCAGTCCGGCCAGTCGATCCCGCTGCACGGCCGCGGCATCACGCACCTGCGCGGCGGCGGCCGGGGCGACCTGATAGTGCACGTCGAGGTGCAGACGCCCACCAAGCTCGACCCCGAGCAGGAGGAGCTGCTGCGCCGGCTCGCGGTGCTGCGCGGCGAGGAGCGGCCGTCCGGCCAGTTCGCGCCGGGCCAGCAGGGCCTGTTCTCGCGCCTCAAGGACGCGTTCAACGGCCGCTAGGCCCTAGGGCCCTGGCCGTCCGCGCGGGGGTGCCGGGTTCTGCCCGGCGCCCCTTTCGCGTTCCCGATCCGCCCCACCCCCGGAGGTTCCCCGCATGACCGCCCCCGTCTTCGTCGTCGAGACCGAGCGGATCGCCGCCGCCGCGCCCGGCTCCGTGGTGCGCCTCGACGGGCCGGAGGGGCGGCACGCGGCCGCGGTGAAGCGGCTGGCGGCGGGCGAGGCGGTGACCCTCGCCGACGGGCTGGGCCTCGGGGTGGACGGGACGGTCGCCGCGGTGCTCGGCAAGGACGCGATCGACGTCACGGTGGCCGCCGTCCGCCGGGAGCCCGAGCCGGCGCCGCGGATCGTCGTCGTCCAGGCGCTGCCCAAGGGCGACCGCGGCGAGCTCGCGGTGGAGACCATGACCGAGGTCGGCGTGGACGTGATCGTCCCGTGGGCCGCCTCGCGCTGCATCACGCAGTGGAAGGGCGACCGGGGCGCCAAGGCGCTCGCCAAGTGGCGGGCCACCGCCCGGGAGGCCGGCAAGCAGTCCCGCCGGCTGCGCTTCCCCGAGGTGCGCGAGCCGGCGACCACCCGGCAGCTGGCGCCGCTGCTGGCCGGGGCCGCGTTCGCCGCCGTGCTGCACGAGGAGGGCGCCGAGCCGCTGGCGCTGGCCGCGCTGCCCGCGGCCGGGGACGTGGTGCTGGTGGTCGGCCCGGAGGGCGGGGTCTCCCCGGAGGAGCTGGCCGCGTTCGCCGAGGCGGGCGCCGGGCCGTACCGGCTGGGCCCCTCGGTGCTGCGCACCTCCACCGCCGGGGTGGCCGCCGGCGCCCTGCTGCTGGGGCGCACCGGCCGCTGGTCGTAGCCGGCCCGCCCGTGCGGTCGGAGTCTGCCCGAACCGGCCCGCGCCGTGCGCGCACGTGCCTACGCTGACCGCGTGACGGAACCCCTGAGCACCTCCGCGGGCGCCTACCTGCGCCACCCCCATCTGCACGGTGACCTGGTCACCTTCGTCGCCGAGGACGACGTCTGGCTGGCCCCGCTGGACGGTGGCCGGGCCTGGCGGCTGACGGCCGATCACGTGCCCGTCCGGCACCCCCGGTTCGCCCCCGACGGGCGGCACATCGCCTTCACCTCCACCCGGGACGGCGCGCCCGAGGTGCACGTGGTGCCGGTGGACGGCGGGCCGTCCCGGCGGCTCACCCACTGGGGCAGCGAGCAGACCGAGGTGCGGGGCTGGACGGCCGACGGGCGCCCGATCGCCCTGACCACCGCCGGCGAGGCGACCCTGCGCCGCAGCTGGGCGCACGCCGTGCCGCTGGACGGCGGCGAGTCGGTGCGGCTGCCGTACGGGCCGGTCGGCGGGCTCGCCTTCGAGCCGGGCGGCGACCGCGTGCTGCTGGGCACCGTCAACAACCGCGAGCCGGCCTGGTGGAAGCGCTACCGGGGCGGCCGGGCGGGCAAGTTGTGGATCGGGCGGGACGAATTCGTCCGCGTCCACGAGGAGTTGGACGGCCAGCTCGACTCGCCGCTGTGGGTGGGGGACCGGATCGCCTTCCTCTCCGACCACGAGGGCGTCGGCGAGCTCTACTCCAGCCTCCCGGACGGCTCCGACCTGCGCCGCCACACCACCGACCCGGACGGCTTCTACGCCCGCAACGCCGGCACCGACGGCACCCGGACGGTGTTCCATCGGGCCGGCGACGTCTGGCTGCTGGACGACCTGGCGGGAGCCGCGCCCCGCCGCCTCGACATCCGGCTGGCCGGCCCGCGTAGAGGCCGCCGCCCCCGCCCGGTGCACGCCGCGCACTGGCTGGAGTCCGCCGCCCCCGACCGCACCGGCCGGGCCGGCGCCGTGGTGGTGCGCGGCGACGTGCACTGGCTGACCCACCGCGAGGGCCCGGCCCGGGTGCTGGACGAGACCCCGGGGGTGCGCGGGCGGCTGGCCCGGGTGGTGCCGGGCGAGGACGGCGCCCAGGGCGTGCTGTGGGTGTCCGACGCCGAGGGCGAGGACGCCCTGGAGTTCGCCCCCGACGCGCAGGGCGCCGAGCGCCGCCGGTTGGCCGCCGGGCGGATCGGCCGGGTCAACTCCCTGGCGGTGTCCCCGGACGGCAAGCAGGCCGCGCTCGGCGTGCACGACGGCCGGGTCCTGCTGGTCGCGCTCGCCGACGGCGCCGTGCACGAGCTGGACCGCAGCGCCGACGGCGAGGTCAGCGGGCTGGCCTTCAGCCCGGACTCGGCCTGGCTGGCCTGGTCGCGGCCGGTGCACCGGCTGGGCCCGTACTCGCTGCGCCAGATCGTGCTGGCCGACCTGGTGGCCCGGACGGTCGGCGAGGTCACCCAGGAGCGCTTCATCGACACCTCGCCGGCCTTCACCGCGGACGGCCGCTACCTGGCGTTCCTGTCGGTGCGCAACCTCGACCCGGTCTACGACTCGCACGTCTTCGACCTGTCGTTCCCCAACGGCTGCCGCCCGTACCTGATCACGCTGGCCGCCGACACGCCGTCCCCGTTCGGGCCGCAGCGGGCCGGGCGCCCGCTCGGCGGGGAGGAGGACGAGCCGCGCGGCAGGAGGGCGGACGGCGAGGAGGCCGCCGGCGACGCCGCGCCGGTGACCAGGGTCGACCTGGACGGCATCGCGGACCGGATCGTCCCGTTCCCGGTCGAGGGCGGCCGGTTCGACGCGCTCAGGGCCGCCAAGGACGGCGTGCTGTGGACCCGCGCCCCGCTGCTCGGCGAACTCGGCGACGAGGCGGCCTCGCCCGAGGACGAGCGGCCCCGGCCGGTGCTGGAGCGCTTCGACCTGAAGAAGCGCCGCGTCGAGCAACTGGTGCACGGCGTGGACGGCTTCGCGGTCAGCGGGGACGGCACCCGGGTGGCCGTGCTGGACGGGGGCGAACTGCGGATCGTCCCGGCCGAGCACAAGGCGGGCGGCGAGGACGACGAGGTGGGCGTCGACCTGGCCCGGCTGCGGGTCACCGTCGACCCGGCCGCCGAGTGGCGGCAGATGTACGCCGAGAACGGCCGCCTGATGCGCGACAACTTCTGGCGCCCCGACCTCGGCGGCGTCGACTGGGCCGGCGTGCTGGACCGCTACCGGCCGCTCGTGGAACGCCTCGGTTCGCACGACGACCTGGTCGACCTGCTCTGGGAGGTGCACGGCGAACTCGGCACCTCGCACGCCTACGTCATCCCGTACGGCCGGTACACCGAGCCGGCCCGGCGCCAGGGCCTGCTCGGCGCGGACCTCGCCAAGGACGGCGACCGGTGGCGGATCGCCCGCATCCTGCCCGGAGAGTCCTCCGACCCCCGGGCCCGCTCGCCGCTGGCCGCGCCCGGCGCCGCGATCCGCCCGGGCGACGCGGTCCTCGCCGTCAACGGCCGCCCGGTGGACCCGGTCACCGGCCCGGCCCCGCTGCTGGCCGGCACCGCCGGGCAGCCGGTCGAGCTGACCGTGGCCGGCAAGGACGGCACCGACCGGCGCCACCCGGTGGTCGTCCCGATCGCCGACGAGGAACCGCTGCGCTACCACGACTGGGTGGCCGGGCGGCGGGCCGCGGTGCGCGAGCTGTCCGGCGGCCGGCTCGGCTACCTGCACATCCCCGACATGCAGTCGGCCGGCTGGGCCCAGATCCACCGCGACCTGGCCGTGGAACTGGCCAGGGACGGCGTGATCGTCGACGTCCGGGAGAACCGCGGCGGCCACACCTCGCAGCTGGTGATCGAGAAGCTCGCCCGCCGGATCGTCGGCTGGAACGCCATCCGGGACACCGACCACCCGGTGCCCTACCCCCTCGACGCCCCGCGCGGGCCGGTCGTCGCGCTCGCCAACGAGTTCTCCGGCTCGGACGGCGACGTCGTCAACGCCGTCATCCAGACGCTCGGCATCGGCCCGGTGGTCGGCACCCGCACCTGGGGCGGGGTGATCGGCATCGACAGCCGCTACCACCTGGTCGACGGCACCCTGGTCACCCAGCCCAAGTACGCGTACTGGCTGGAGAACTACGGCTGGGGCGTGGAGAACCACGGCGTCGACCCGGACGTCGAGGTGCCGATGGCCCCGCACCAGTGGGCCGCCGGCGAGGACCCGCAGCTGGCCGAGGGCGTCCGGATCGCCCTCGCCGCACTCGCCGCGGCCCCGCCCCGCACGGCCCCGCCGATGCCCTGGGCGTAGGGCGCGCCCCCGCCGCCCCGGCGGGCGGGAGAGCAGCCGAACGGGAGGTCGGCCGGGCCGACTTCCCGCTAGGCTGCGCCCGTACGGCCCCAGACCAGACACGAACCGAGGAGAAGCCGATGGCCGGCGAGCCGCAGCCCGACTGCCTGTTCTGCAAGATCGTCGCGGGCGAGATCCCGGCGACCGTGGTGCGCAAGACCGAGCGCGTCCTCGCCTTCCGCGACATCGCCCCCAAGGCGCCGCTGCACGTCCTGGTCATCCCGCACGTCCACTACCCGAACGCCGCCGCGCTGGCCGCCGCCGAGCCGGAGATCGCCGGTGAACTCCTCGCCGAGGCGGGCGCGGTGGCCACGGACGAGGGCGTCGAGGACTACCGGCTGATCTTCAACACCGGTGCCGGCGCCGGCCAGACGATCTTCCACGCCCACGTCCACGTGCTCGGCGGCAAGCCGATGACCGAGAACATGGTCTGACCTACGTGTCACAGCGCGAACTCGTCGTCCTCGGCACCGCCAGCCAGGTGCCCACCCGGCACCGCAACCACAACGGCTACCTGCTCCGCTGGGACGGCGAGGGCCTGCTGTTCGACCCCGGCGAGGGCACCCAGCGGCAGATGCTGCTGGCCGGCGTCTCGGCCACCCAGGTCACCCGGATCGCCGTGACGCACTTCCACGGCGACCACTGCCTGGGTCTCGCCGGGGTGATCCAGCGGATCAACCTGGACCGCGTCCCCCACCCGGTGGACGTCTACTTCCCGGCCTCCGGCGAGGTCTACTTCGAGCGGCTGCGGCACGCCACCGCCTACCACGAGACGGCCGTCCTGCGGCCCCGGCCGATCGACGAGCCGGGCCCGCTGCCCGCGCCCGGTGCCCGCTTCGCGCTGGACGCCGTGCGGCTGTCCCACCCCGTGGAGTCCTTCGGCTACCGGCTGTCCGAGCCGGACGGCCGCCGCCTGGTGCCCGAACGCCTCGCCGCGCTGGGCGTCTTCGGCCCCGCGGTCGGGCGCCTCCAGCACGAGGGGGCGATCGAGGCGGACGGCCGGCGGGTCACCCTGGAGGAGGTCAGCGACCCCCGGCCGGGCCAGCGCTTCGCCTTCGTGATGGACACCCGGCTCTGCGACGGCGTGTACGAACTCGCCGAGGGCGCCGACCTGTTGGTCGCCGAGTCGACCTTCACCGACGCCGACACCCGGCTCGCCGAGGAGCACGGCCACCTCACCGCCGGGCAGGCCGCCAAGGCCGCCGCCGAGGCCGGTGTGCGCACCCTGGTGCTGACCCACTTCTCCCAGCGCTACCCGGACCTCGGCCAGCACCTGGCCGACGCCCGCAAGCACTTCGACGGCGAGCTGGTGATCGCCGCCGACCTCACCCGGGTGCCCGTCCCCGTCCGGCGCCAGCCGTGAACCCGGCCCGCACCCCGTGAAAAGCGCTCGCGCCGCCCCCCGATCTGCCGCAGCATCGTCGGGTGCGGCCCCGCCGCCCGCCGCGGCGACCACGTGCGCGGCGTACCCTGGTGCCCCGGAGAGACCGATCGGCACACGACACCACGGATGGGATGAGGCAGGCCCAGCGCCGACCTATGAGTGACACATCGCAGACCCGTACGA
This sequence comes from Kitasatospora sp. NPDC091276, assembly GCF_040684355.1. Lineage (NCBI taxonomy): Bacteria > Bacillati > Actinomycetota > Actinomycetes > Kitasatosporales > Streptomycetaceae > Kitasatospora > Kitasatospora sp. NPDC091276. Next base: position 132,589 of record NZ_JBFBFU010000012.1, read on the forward strand.
ACGGACAGTCGCGCCCCGAACCGGCCGGCGACGGTCGCGTCAGCGCCCGGATCGTCATCCCCGAGAAGCACCCGATGGTCACCCTGCTCGGCACGGCGGACTCGCTGCTGCGCGTGATCGAGCAGGGCTTCCCCGCCGCCGACATCCACGTCCGCGGCAACGAGGTGACCGCCACCGGAGCGCGCGCCGAGGTCGCCCTCGTGCAGCGGCTCTTCACCGAGATGATGCTGGTGCTGCGCACCGGCCAGCCCTTGACGGAGGATTCCGTGGAGCGCTCCATCGCCATGCTCCGCGGTGCCGCGGAGGACCCGGACAGCCCGGCGCCGTCCCAGGTGTTCACCGCGAACATCCTGTCCAACCGGGGCCGCACGATCCGCCCCAAGACCCTCAACCAGCAGCGCTACGTCGACGCGATCGACAAGCACACGATCGTCTTCGGCCTCGGCCCGGCCGGCACCGGCAAGACCTACCTCGCGATGGCCAAGGCCGTCCAGGCCCTCCAGGCCAAGGAGGTCAACCGGATCATCCTGACCCGCCCGGCCGTCGAGGCGGGGGAGCGGCTGGGCTTCCTGCCCGGCACCCTCTACGAGAAGATCGACCCGTACCTGCGCCCGCTGTACGACGCGCTGCACGACATGATGGACCCGGACTCCATCCCGCGCCTGATGGCGGCCGGCACCATCGAGGTCGCGCCGCTGGCGTACATGCGCGGCCGCACCCTCAACGACGCCTTCATCATCCTGGACGAGGCCCAGAACACCTCGCCCGAGCAGATGAAGATGTTCCTCACCCGCCTCGGTTTCAACTCCCGGGTGGTGGTCACCGGCGACACCAGCCAGATCGACCTCCCGGGCGGCACCCGCAGCGGCCTCAAGGTCGTCCAGGACATCCTGGCCGACGTGCCCGACATCCACTTCTCCGTCCTCACCAGCACCGACGTGGTCCGCCACAAGCTGGTCGGCCGGATCGTGGACGCCTACGAACGCTGGGACGCCAAGCAGGAGGCCGAGGAGAACTCCTCGCCCGCCCGCAAGCCGGCCCAGCGGCGCGGCTCCCGCGCACCCCGTCAGTCCCATCGCACCGAAAGCTGAGTACGCAGCCCGTCATGTCGATCGACATCGCCAACGAGTCCGGTTGGGACGCCGATGAGGAAGCCATCCTCGACGTCGCCCGCTTCGCCCTGGACAAGATGCGGATCCACCCGCAGTCCGAACTGTCCGTGATCCTGGTGGACGGAGCGGCGATGGAGGAGCTGCACATCCAGTGGATGGACCTCCCCGGCCCCACCGACGTGATGTCCTTCCCGATGGACGAGCTGCGCCCCGGCAAGGAGGGCGAGGAGCTGCCGCAGGGCCTGCTCGGCGACATCGTGCTCTGCCCGGAGGTCGCCGAGCAGCAGGGCAAGGCGGCCCCCTCCAAGCACTCGATGGACGAGGAGCTCCAACTGCTCACCGTCCACGGGGTGCTGCACGTCCTCGGGTACGACCACGAGGAGCCCGAGGAGGAGGAGGAGATGTTCGCCCTCCAGAAGCGCATCCTGGACGACTGGCGGGCGGGCCGGGGCCTCGGTGGTCTCTCCCCGGCCCCCACCACCCACTGAGCGCGGAGCCCGAACCCCTGTGAGTGGTGAAAGTACGAGCTTCATCCTCGGTGCCGTGCTCCTCGTCGTCCTCGGCTGGCTGGCCGCGTGCGCCGAGGCGGGCATCTCCCGGGTCTCCCGGTTCCGCGCGGAGGAGGCCGTGCGGGCCGGGCGGCGCGGCTCGGCCCGGCTGCTGACCGTCGCCTCCGACCCGATCCGCTACCTCAACCTGGCGACCCTGATCCGGGTGGCCAGCGAGATGGCGGCGGCCGTCCTGGTCACCGTGGTGTGCGTGCGCAACGTGGAGCCGATCTGGCAGGCCGTGCTGCTGGCGTTCGGCGTGATGGTGCTGGTGTCCTTCGTCGCGGTGGGGGTCTCGCCGCGCACGATCGGGCGCCAGCACCCGCTCACCACCGCGACCGCCGCCTCCTTCGTGCTGCTGCCGCTGGCCGCGGTGCTCGGCCCGATCCCGCGGCTGCTGATCCTGCTCGGCAACGCGCTGACCCCGGGCAAGGGCTACCGGGAGGGGCCGTTCGCCTCCGAGGCCGAGCTGCGGGCGCTGGTCGACCTCGCCGAGAAGGACGACCTGATCGAGGACGAGGAGCGCCGGATGGTGCACTCCGTCTTCGAGCTGGGCGACACCATCGTCCGCGAGGTGATGGTGCCGCGCACCGACCTGGTGATGATCGAGCGGCACAAGACCGTCCGGCAGGCGCTCACCCTGGCGCTGCGCTCGGGCTTCTCGCGGATCCCCGTGGTCGGGGACAGCGAGGACGACGTGGTCGGCATCGTCTACCTGAAGGACCTGGTCCGGCGCACCCACATCAACCGGGAGGCGGAGTCCGAGGAGGTCGGCGCGGTGATGCGCCCGGCCGTCTTCGTCCCGGACTCCAAGCCGGCCGGCGACCTGCTGCGCGAGATGCAGCAGCGCCGCTCGCACGTGGCGATCGTGATCGACGAGTACGGCGGCACGGCCGGCCTGGTCACCATCGAGGACGTCCTGGAGGAGATCGTCGGCGAGATCACCGACGAGTACGACCGGGAGATCGCGCCGGTGGAGGACCTCGGCGACGGCTCGTACCGGATCACCGCCCGGCTGCTGGTGGAGGACCTGGGCGAGCTCTTCGGCATCGAGCTGGAGGACGAGGACGTCGAGACCGTCGGCGGCCTGCTGGCCAAGCACCTCGGCCGGGTGCCGATCCCCGGCTCGGCCTGCGAGATCCCGCTGCCCGAGCCCGCCGGCACCGGGCTGACCGGCATCCTGCTGACCGCCGAGTCCTCGGCCGGGCGCCGCAACCGGATCGGCTCGATGGTCGCGACGCCGGTCCGCAAGGCCGCGGAGGCCGGGGCGGAGCCCGGCGAGTAGCGGTCGCGCCCCGGCGGAGCGACCATGGACAGCATGACGCATCAACTTCGCGCGGAGTACGGCCCGCAGGGTGCGACCGGCGGGGTCAAGGTCTGGCACGTGGTGCGCGACGGCGACCCCGCGACGGCGCTCTGCGGCCGCAGCCTGGCCGACGACGCCGAGACGCGGCCCGAGCAGGAGTGGGGCACCGGGCTGCGCTGCTGCCAGCAGTGCGGTTCGCTCTACATGCACGAGGTGCCGCACATGCAGGGGAGCCATCCCTACAGCTAGGCCGGCGTGGCCGGCAGGCCGGCCAGGCCATGGTGGAGGTCACCATGAAGCTGCAAGACGAACTGCCCGTGAACAGCCGGCTCGCCACGGTGTGGCGGATCGGGGCGGGGCTCGGGGGGATCTTCCTGATCGTGTTCGGGTGCCTGGGGCTGGCCGATCACCCCGGCTTCCTCGCCACCCACGGCGACCGGATCGCCGGGCTGTCGACCAACGGGGCGCTGAGCATCCTGTCCATCGTGGCGGGCGCGATCCTGGTGGCGGGGGCGGTGGTCGGCGGCAACTTCGCGTCCAACCTGAACATGGCGGTCGGCGTGCTGTTCGTCCTGTCCGGCTTCTACGGCCTGGCGGTGCTCGGGCGGCCGGACGCCAACATCCTGAACTTCCGGATGTCGAACGTGCTGTTCGCCTTCATCTTCGGGGTGATCCTGACGACCTTCGGGATGTACGGCCGGGTGAGCAGCCACCTGCCGCACGACAACCCGTTCTGGCGCGAGCGCGCGGAGCACGAGACGGCGAGGCCGTCCGGGCCGAAGACCTTCGTCAAGGTCCTCAATCCGAACCCCGGTCCGACCCACCCGGTCGGCCACTGAGCGGCCGCGGGGGCCGCCTATGCTCGGCGGCATGAGTGACATCGTCGAGCTTGACCCCGAAGACAAGAAGATCATCACCCTGGCCCGCTCGGCCCGCGCCCGCAACGGCGTCGCCGAGGGGGCCGCGGTGCGTGACGAGACCGGCCGGACGTACGTGGCCGGGACGGTCGCGCTGGAGTCGCTCCGGCTGAGCGCGCTGCAGACGGCGGTGGCGATGGCGGTGGCCAGCGGTGCGAAGTCGCTGGAGGCGGCGGCCGTGGTGAGCGAGGCGGAGCAGCCGGCCGAGGCCGACCTGGCGGCCGTCCGGGACCTCGGCGGGGCCGGGACGCCCGTGCTGCTGGCCGGCGTGGACGGGACGCTGCGGGTGGCGGCCGAGGCCCGCTGAGGCCTGCTGGGGCCCGCCGGCCTGGTGCCGCGGCCCGCTGAGGGCTGCTGGGGCCCGCTGCGGCGGGCGATGGCGGCGGCCTGGCGAACACCTGCCCGAACCGAGCCGATAGTCTCACCGGGGGAGTGAACTCGGTGAGGGGGCTGGGCACATGGGGGCGGTGGCGTTCTTCGCCGGGCTGCTGCTGTTCGTGATGGGGATGGGCAAGTGGCAGGAGACCGGCTCGCCGTACTGGCTCTGGGGTTCGGTCGCCTTCCTGGTGCTGCTGGTGGTGATGTCGGTGGTCTCGCGGGGTGGCCGCAAGGGCTGATCGGGCGGTGCGGGCGGGCCCGGACAGCGCGACTCCGGTGATCAGGGAGAATGGAGCACATGAGTGCCCCTTCCTCCTCGTACCGCTCCGGCTTCGCGTGCTTCGTCGGCCGACCCAACGCGGGCAAGTCGACCCTGACCAACGCTCTGGTGGGGACGAAGGTCGCGATCACCTCCGACCGCCCGCAGACCACCCGGCACACCGTGCGCGGCATCGTGCACCGCCCGGACTCCCAGCTCGTCCTGGTCGACACCCCCGGCCTGCACAAGCCGCGCACCCTGCTCGGCGAGCGCCTCAACGACCTGGTCCGCAGCACCTGGGCCGAGGTCGACGTGATCGGCTTCTGCCTGCCCGCCGACCAGAAGCTCGGCCCCGGCGACAAGTTCATCGCCAAGGAACTCGCCGAGGTCAAGAAGACCCCCAAGGTCGCCATCGTCACCAAGACCGACCTGGTCGACTCCAAGCGGCTCGCCGAGCAGCTGATCGCCATCCACCAGCTCGGTGAGGAACTGGGCATCGAGTGGGCCGAGATCATCCCGGTCTCGGCCGTCGGCGACAAGCAGGTGGAACTGGTCGGCGACCTGATCACCAAGCTGCTGCCGGAGGGCATGCCGCTCTACCCGGACGGCGACCTCACCGACGAGCCCGAGCAGATCATGGTCGCGGAGCTGATCCGCGAGGCCGCCCTGGAGGGCGTCCGGGACGAGCTGCCGCACTCGCTGGCCGTCGTGGTCGAGGAGATGCTCCCGCGCGAGGGCCGCCCGGCGGACCGCCCGCTGCTGGACATCCACGCCAACGTCTACATCGAGCGGCAGAGCCAGAAGGCGATCGTCATCGGCGCCAAGGGCGCGCGGCTCAAGCACGTCGGCACCACCGCCCGCAAGCACATCGAGGCGCTGCTCGGCACGCCGGTCTACCTGGACCTGCACGTCAAGGTGGCCAAGGACTGGCAGCGCGACCCGAAGCAGCTGCGCAAGCTCGGCTTCTGAGCCCCGGTTCCCGCCGAAGGCCCGCCCGGATCCGTCGATCGGGCGGGCCTTCGGCGGGTCCGGGGGCCGGTGGGGCTACGCGCCCTCGCGCAGGACCAGCGACACCAGCTCGCGCTGCGAGTCGGTGAGCTTCGGGTCGGCGCAGTAGACCGTCCGGCCGTCGACGGTGATCTCGTAGTGGAAGCCGTCCGGCACCCCGTACGAGGGCGCCCGCAGCCCGCCCGCGACGGCCTCGCGGGCGAGCGCGTGGACGTGCGGGGCGTCCGTGCGGTCGACGGTGTCGAGTTCCGCATGGCGGACGATCCCCGCGAAGCCGCCGGTCCGGGTCACCTGGATACGCATGGTGTCCATGGTGCTACCAGGGGAGGGAGTTTGCCGGTCTTTTCCCGGACCGTGACCTTAAGCGCGGCTCAACCCGGCCTCAACCGGTCCTCGGTCGGCGCCGTCGTCGGGACCGCCGCCGAGGCCTGAGGGGTTCGGCCGGGGCCGCCGGAGGGGTTCAGCCGGGGCTGACGCCCACCTGCGCCCAGGAGGCCGTCACGGTGTCCGCCACCGAGGACTGGCCGGGGTAGCGGGCCTTGGCGGCGGCCACGGTGGCCCGGGCGAAGGCGGTGAAGTCGGCGTCGGCGGCCAACTGGCCGCCGGTCAGGGCGTCGTACCAGATCCGCCCGGCGCGGTCCCAGGCCTGGCCGCCGAGGGCGGTGGCCAGCAGGTAGAACGCGTGGTTGGGGATGCCGGAGTTGATGTGCACGCCGCTGTTGTCGTCGGTGGTGTCCACGTAGTCCCGCATGTGCGCGGGCTGCGGGTCCTTGCCGAGCCGGGGGTCGTCGTAGGCGGTGCCGGGGGCCTTCATCGAGCGCAGCGCCACGCCCTGGATGCCGGGGGCGAGCAGGCCGGCGCCGATCAGCCAGTCGGCGTGGGCGGCGTCCTGGCCCAGCGAGTACTGCTTGACCAGCGAGCCGAAGACGTCGGAGACCGACTCGTTGAGCGCGCCGGGCTGGTCCTGGTACTGCAGGCCGGCGGTGAACTGGGTGACGCCGTGGGTGAGTTCGTGGCCGATGACGTCGACGCAGGCGGTGAAGTCGCCGAAGATCTCGCCGTCGCCGTCGCCGAAGACCATCTGGTGGCCGTTCCAGAAGGCGTTGTCGTAGTCCTGGCCGTAGTGCACGGTGGCGTCCAGGCGCAGCCCCCGGTCGTCGATCGAGCGGCGGCCGAAGACGGTGGCGTACAGGGCGAAGGTGTCGCCGAGGCCGTCGTAGGCGTGGTTGACGGACTGGTCGGCGACCGGGGCCTGGCCCTCGGTGCGGACGGTCCGGCCGGGCAGCCGCTGGCTGTGGGAGGTGTCGGCGATCAGCCGGCTGGGGGTCGGGCCGGTGCTGACGGGCGGGGGAGGGGCGAGGCGGGCCGCGCGGTGCGCGGTGTCGAGCAGGAGGGAGCGGACGGCGGGCTCGTGACCGGCCTCGGCGAGGCGGTCCAGGACGTACGGCGGGACGATCGCGCAGATCGGAACTGCTGCAGTCATGTGGCCCAGGGTGAGGCCTCGATGACCGGTTGTCACCACTCTTGGCGTGACCGGTCGGCGTCTCAAGGGGTGGAACGGTGGCCCGGATCACTTCGGGGGCGCGCGGCCCTGGGTTACGCTGGGGCCATCATGCGCAACGGGCTGCTTCTTCTTAGCTGCCGCGTCGAGGGCCTGTAGTCCACAGGGCCGGCTCCCTCGCCGCGGGGATCGAGCTGTGCGCGTCATCCGGCGATCCAACGGAGGGTCGCGAGCGGCAGCTGCCGGCCAGTCGGTGTCGACCACCCCGACCCGCCCCCGCACCACGCATCACAGGAAGCCGAGAGTCATTCCATGACCGAGCAGAGCTCCGCCGCGCCCATCCCCGCCGGTCGCGCCTTCGTCGACCGCCCCACCCCGATCACCGCCGCGTCCGTGCGCCAGCTGTCCTCCGGCATGCGGTACGGGCGCTACCTGCCGTTCGACACCGTCGACCTGCCGGACCGCACCTGGCCGAGCAAGGTGATCACCAAGGCGCCGCGCTGGCTCTCCACCGACCTGCGGGACGGCAACCAGGCGCTGATCGACCCGATGTCCCCGGCCCGCAAGCGCAAGATGTTCGACCTGCTGGTCGCGATGGGCTACAAGGAGATCGAGGTCGGCTTCCCGTCCTCCGGCGCCACCGACCACGCCTTCGTGCGGTCGCTGATCGAGGAGGGGGCGATCCCCGAGGACGTCACCATCTCGGTGCTGACGCAGGCCCGCGAGGAGCTGATCGAGAAGACCGTCGAGTCGCTGGTCGGCGCCCCGCGCGCGACGGTCCACCTGTACAACGCGACGGCGCCGCTGTTCCGCCGGGTGGTGTTCCGCAACGACCGGGCCGCGACCAAGGCGATCGCCACCGACGGCACCCGGCTGGTGATGGAGTACGCCGAGAAGCTGCTGGGCGAGGAGACCGTCTTCGGCTACCAGTACTCGCCGGAGATCTTCGTGGACACCGAGCTGGACTTCGCGCTGGAGGTCTGCGAGGCGGTCATGGACGTCTGGCAGCCGGGCGAGGGCCGCGAGATCATCCTGAACCTGCCGGCCACCATCGAGCGGGCCACCCCGAACGTGCAGGCCGACCAGTTCGAGTGGATGTCGCGCAACCTGTCGCGCCGCGAGTTCGTCTGCCTGTCGGTGCACCCGCACAACGACCGCGGCACCGCCGTCGCCTCCGCCGAGCTGGCCTACATGGCGGGCGCGGACCGCATCGAGGGCTGCCTGTTCGGCCAGGGCGAGCGGACGGGCAACGTCGACCTGGTGACCCTGGGCATGAACCTGTTCTCGCAGGGCATCGACCCGCAGATCGACTTCTCCGACATCGACGAGGTGCGCCGCACCGCCGAGTACTGCAACCAGATGGAGGTGCACCCGCGCCACCCGTACGCCGGCGACCTGGTGTACACCTCCTTCTCCGGCTCGCACCAGGACGCCATCAAGAAGGGCTTCGACGCCCTGGAGGCGGACGCCGCGGCGGCGGGCGTCCCGGTGGGGGAGCACACCTGGGGCGTGCCGTACCTGCCGATCGACCCGAAGGACGTCGGCCGCACCTACGAGGCGGTCATCCGGGTCAACAGCCAGTCCGGCAAGGGCGGTGTGGCGTACGTCCTGAAGAACGACCACAAGCTGGACCTGCCGCGCCGGATGCAGATCGAGTTCTCCCGGATCATCCAGGCCAAGACCGACGCCGAGGGCGGCGAGGTCACCCCGGCCGAGATCTGGCGGGTCTTCGAGGACGAGTACCTGCCGACCCCGGACAACCCGTGGGGCCGGATCTCGCTGAGCGGTTCGCGCACCCTGACCACCGAGGACGGCCGGGACGCGCTGATCGCCGGCGCGCTGGTGGACTCGGTACCGGTGACCCTGACCGGTGTCGGCAACGGCCCGGTCTCCGCCTTCACGGACGCGCTGGCCCGGATCGGTCTGGACGTCCGCGTCCTGGACTACGCCGAGCACGCGCTGAGCGAGGGCGGCGACGCCCAGGCCGCCGCGTACGTCGAGTGCGCGGTGGACGGCAAGGTGCTGTGGGGCGTCGGCATCGACGGCAACACCGTGCTGGCCTCGCTGAAGGCGATCATCAGCGCCGTCAACCGGGCACAGCGCGGGTAGTTCGTACGAGTGAGATGTGGCGGGGCCGTCCTCCGGGGCGGCCCTTCGCCGCGCCTGGGGCCAGTTGTGTCCTGCGCCACATTTTTTCGGGTCGGAAGCCGTTCGAGGTACTGACACGTGCCGGTAACCATGGCAACATCGATCCACCGGAAAGCCGGGTCGGTGGGACGGCCTCGGTGTCCGGTCGCGTGACCTGCCCATTGTTGTGCAGGCCGTCTGCCATGTCTGGGGAGTGGCGCCGTGACCAGGTTGTGGGGTGTTCGCCCGCGGTGGCGGACTGACGTTCTCGGTGACTTCTTCTGTCCGGGCTGTGGCGGGGACCGCAACTACCGCCGGCAGCACGGTCGGCGGTGGCTGCGGTTGCTGGGGACCCCGGTGGCCCCGCTCGGCCCGGTGATCGGCAGCGTGCAGTGCACCAGCTGCCACGGTCGCTACGGCGTCGAGAGCCTGGAACAGCCCACCTCCGTACGGCTCGGCGCGATGCTGCGGGACGCGCAGTACACCATCGCGCTCGCCCTGCTCGCGGCCGGCGGCACCGCGCACCGCGCGGCCCGCGAGGCGGCCTGCACGGCGGTGCGCGAGGCCGGGTTCGAGGACTGCGGCGAGGCCCAGGTGCTGGCCGCGCTCGCCGCGCTGTCCGGGCTCGGCGGCGAACTCTACGACGCCCACGGGATGGCCGGCGGCCTGGCCGTGGAACTGCACGCGGTGCTCGAACCGCTCGCCCCGCACCTGGCCCACCAGGGCCGGGAGCGGCTGCTGCTGCAGGGCGCGGCGATCGCCCTGTCCGACGGGCGCTACCTGCCGCAGGAGCGCGAGGCGCTGGCCGCGGTCGGGCGCTGTCTGGATCTACCGCAGTCGCGGGTCGGGGCGCTGCTGGAGGCGGCGACCCGGGCTCCGTACTAGACCTTCTCCGCAGTAACCCAGACGTCCTCCGCAGTACCGGGCCCGCTCCGCAGTACCGGGCCCGCCGCGCAACCCCCGAGCCATCTCCGATCCCCCACAAAACGGGCCCGAAATCCCCCTCCGGGCCCGCCGTGACCCGCACCGATCGGTCCTCCCCCACGGACTCGGTGCGGGCAACACGGCTGTCGGCGGCCGGGGCGTGCCGTGGGGGAGAATGGCTCCCATGAGTCTTTTCCGGGACGACGGCGTCGTGCTGCGGGCGCAGAAGCTCGGCGAGGCCGATCGGATCATCACCCTGCTGACCCGGCACCACGGCAAGGTGCGGGCGGTGGCGCGCGGGGTGCGCAAGACCAAGTCCAAGTTCGGCGCCCGTCTGGAGCCGTTCTCGCACGTGGACGTGCAGTTCTTCAGCCGGGGGAGTGAGCTGATCGGCCGTGGGTTGCCGCTGTGCACCCAGGTGGAGACGATCGCGCCGTACGGCGGCTCGATCGTCACCGACTACGGCCGCTACACCGCCGGGACGGCGATGCTGGAGACGGCCGAGCGGTTCGCCGAGAACGAGGGCGAACCGGCCGTCCAGCAGTACCTGCTGCTGGTGGGCGCCCTGCGAACGCTGGCGGCCGGGCTGCACGAGTCGCACCTGGTGATGGACGCCTTCCTGCTGCGCTCGCTCGCGGTGAACGGGTACGGCGCGAGCTTCACGGACTGCGCCAAATGCGGGCTGGAGGGGCCGAACCGTTTCTTCTCCCTTCCCGCGGGCGGGGTCCTCTGCCCGGACTGCCGAGTGCCCGGATGTGCCGTACCCTCCCCTGAGACACTGGTACTGCTCGGGGCGCTGCTGTCAGGGGACTGGCAGACGGCCGATTCCTGCGAGCCGAGGTACTGGCGGGAGGGCAGCGGCCTGGTCGCGGCCTATCTGCAGTGGCATTTGGAGCGGGGCATCCGCTCGATGAGATACGTGGAGAAGTGAGCACATGGCAGCGCGACGGCTCTTCGGCGGCGGCAAACAGAGGGAGTACCTCCCCCCGACCCCGCACCCCAGTGGCGCACAGCCCCCGAAGATTCCCGGCGAGCTGGTCCCCGGCCACGTCGCCATCGTGATGGACGGCAACGGCCGCTGGGCCAAGGAGCGCGGACTGCCCCGCACCGAGGGCCACAAGGTCGGCGAGTCGGTCGTGCTGGACGTCCTCAAGGGCGCGATCGAGCTCGGCGTGAAGAACATCTCGCTGTACGCGTTCTCCACCGAGAACTGGAAGCGCTCGCCCGACGAGGTGAAGTTCCTGATGAACTTCAACCGGGACGTCATCCACCGCCGCCGCGACGAGATGGACGCGATGGGCGTGCGGGTCCGCTGGGCGGGCCGGATGCCGAAGCTGTGGAAGAGCGTCGTCCAGGAGCTCCAGGTCGCCGAGGAGCAGACCAAGGACAACGACGCCGTCACGCTCTACATGTGCGTCAACTACGGTGGCCGGGCCGAGCTCGCGGACGCCGCGGCGGCCCTCGCGGCCGACGTCGCCGCCGGGAAGCTGGACCCGAAGAAGGTCAACGAGAAGACCCTCGCCAAGTACATGTACCACCCGGACATGCCGGACGTGGACCTGTTCCTGCGCCCCAGCGGCGAGCAGCGCACCTCCAACTTCCTGCTCTGGCAGTCCGCGTACGCCGAGTTCGTGTTCCAGGACGTGCTCTGGCCGGACTTCGACCGCCGCGACCTGTGGCGTGCCTGCGAGCAGTACGCGAGGCGCGACCGTCGCTTCGGCGGGGCGATCCCGAACGAGGTGCCCGAGCCGCTGGACCTGCCCACCCAGCGCTGACGCGGTACGGCGGCGGTACGGCGAAGGGCCCGTGGGAATCGCTCCCACGGGCCCTTCGCCGTACCGCCGCTCCGCTGCTCAGGCCTTCTTGGCGCACTCCGCGCAGGTGCCGAAGATCTCCAGGGTGTGCGCGATGTCGCTGAACCCGTGCTCCGCGGCGACCGCGTTGGCCCAGCGCTCCACCGCCGGGCCCTCCACCTCGACGGTGGCGCCGCAGTGCCGGCACACCAGGTGGTGGTGGTGCCCGCTGCTGCACCGGCGGTAGACGGCCTCGCCGTCGGCGGTGCGCAGCACGTCCACCTCGCCGGCGTCGGCGAGCGACTGGAGGGTGCGGTAGACCGTGGTCAGACCGACGGAGTCCCCGCGGTGCTTGAGCATGTCGTGGAGCTCCTGCGCGCTGCGGAAGTCCTCGATCTCGTCCAGGGCCGCCGAGACGGCGGCACGTTGCCGGGTCGAGCGGGCGCGCGGCGACGGGCCTGCGGTGGTCACCGTGGGTCCTCCTGGGGTGGTGGGCGTCTCGCACCTCATTGTGCCAGCCCCGCCCCCCGCTCCGGAGTGATCGCGTCGGAGGAACCGCGGCCCGGGAGTTGCCCCGGGATCTGTCCCGGGGACTGCCCCGGGAATTCTTCCGGGAGTCGACCCGGGAACTGCTCCGGCAGGGCGACGTCGCAGACCTTCGGTCCGGGGTCCGCGACGCCCCTGCGGTGGCGCCGCCGGGCGAGCGGCGCGGCGAGCAGGCTGAACACCGCGAAGACCGCGATGGCGAGCAGCACGATGGCCGGGCCGGAGGGCACGTTGAGGTGGTAGGAGCCGGTGACGCCGGCCAGCGAGACCACCACGCCGAGCGCGATCGACGCCGCCTGGGTGGCGGCGAACGACCGGGTGAGCTGCTGGGCGGCGACCACCGGGACCACCATCAGGGCACTGACCAGCAGCAGCCCGACCACCCGCATCGCGACGGTGACGGTGACGGCGGCCATCACCGCGAGCAGCAGGTTGAGCGTGCGCACCGGCAGGCCGGTGACCCGGGCGAAGTCCTCGTCCTGGCAGATCGCGAAGAGCTGTCGGCGCAGGCCGACGGTGACCGCGACGACCACCGCGCCGAGCACCGCGATGGTGATCAGGTCGGTCGGGGCGACGGTGAGGATGGAGCCCCACAGGTAGCTCTCCAGCGAGCCGGCGCCGGCCTGGGCGGAGAGCGAGACGAGCAGCTTGCCGCAGGCCATGCCGCCGTAGAAGAGCATCGCCAGGGCGATGTCGCCGCGCTGGTTGCCGCGCGAGCGGACGAGTTCCATCGTGACGGCGCCGAGCACGCAGACCAGCACGGCCATCCAGACCGGGCTGGTCTGGAAGATGAAGCCGAGGCCGACGCCGGTCATCGCGACGTGTCCCATGCCGTCGCCCATCAGGGCCTGCCGGCGCTGCACCAGGTAGATGCCGACGGCCGGGGCGGTGATCCCGACCAGGACGGCGGCGAGCAGGGCGCGCTGCATGAAGTCGTAGGAGAGCATCTCGGTCATGCCAGCAGCCTCGGCGGGGTGTGGTCGGCGTGCGGGTGGACGTGGTCGTGGCCGGGCAGCGCGTGCAGGCCGGTGTTGGGCACGGGCGGGCCGTCGTGCGCGACGCAGCCGTCCCGCAGCACCACGGCGCGGTCGATCAGCGGTTCCAGCGGCCCGAGTTCGTGCAGCACGAGGAGGACGGCGGCGCCGCGGGCGACCTCGGCGCGCAGGGTGTCGGCGAGCACCTGCTGGCTGGCGGCGTCCACGCCGGCCATCGGCTCGTCCATGATCAGTAGGTCGGGGGTGCCGACCAGGGCGCGGGCGATCAGCACCCGCTGCTGCTGGCCGCCGGACAGGTCGGCGACGCCGTCCCCGGCCCGCTCCAGCATGCCGACGGCGGCGAGCGCGCGGTCCACCGCCGCGCGGTCCCGGCGGCGGAACGGCAGCAGCCGGTGCTGCGGCAGCCGCCCGGTGGAGACCACTTCGCGCACGGTGGCCGGCACGCCGGAGGCGGCGGTGGTGCGCTGCGGGACGTACCCGATCCGGTGCCAGGCGCGGAAGCCGGCGTACGGGATGCCGAACAGCTCCAGCGTGCCCTGTCCCAGCGGGACGGAGCCGATCACGGCCTTGACGGTGGTGGACTTGCCGGAGCCGTTGGCGCCGAGCAGGGCGACCACCTCGCCGGGCTGGACGGTGAGGTCGACGCCGCGCAGCACCGGCCGACCGCCGCGCGAGGCGACGGCGTCGCGGAGGCGGACGGCCGGGGGTATCGGGTGGGTCATGGTGCTGTCGTCCCGTCAGCTGGTGGGGGTGCCGGTCGTGGTGGGGGTGCTGCCGGTCGCGGCGGGGGTGGCGCCGAGGGCGGCCTGGAGGTTGGCCAGGTTCTGCTTCATGACCGAGAGGTAGTCCTCCTTGCCCGGGTCCTTGACGCCCTCCAGCGGGTCCAGCACGGCGGTCTTGAGGCCGAGGTCCTTGGCGACGGTGTCGGCGAGCTTGGGGCTGACCAGGGTCTCGAAGAAGATCGTGGTGACGCCGTTGTCCTTGGCGGCCTTCTGCACCTCGGCGAGGCGGGCCGGGGTGGGCTCGGACTCGGGGTCGACGCCGTTGATGGCGACCTGGGTGAGGCCGTAGTGGTCGGCGAGGTAGCCGAAGGCGGCGTGGCTGGTGACGAAGGTCTTGGACTTGGCGTCCTTCAGGCCGTCCCGGAACTCCTGGTCCAGCGCGGTCAGCCGGCCGACCAGGTCGTCGGTGTTCTTGCGGTAGTCGTCGGCGTGGGCCGGGTCGGCCTTGGCGAACCCGTCGCCGACGCTCTTGGCGATCGCCGCGTAGCGGGTCGGGTCGAGCCAGATGTGCGGGTCGCCGGCCGGGCCGTCGTGCTGGTGGCCGTCGGCCTCGGTGCCCTCGTCGAGGTGGTGGTCGACCAGCGGGCTGGCGGCGGTGGCGTCGATCTTGTACTTGGCCGAGGACTGGCCGACGGCCTGGTCGACGGTGGGCTGCAGGCCCTTGAGGTAGATGATCGCGTCGGACTTCTGGACGGTGGCGACCTGCTTGGCGGTGAGCTCCAGGTCGTGCGGCTCGACGCCGGCCGCGGTGAGGTCGGTGACCGCGACGTGCTCCTTGCCGATCTGCTGGGCCAGGTACTCCATCGGGTAGAAGGAGGCGACGACCTTCAGCTTGCCGTCGGCGCTCTGGGCGCTGCTGCTGCCACCGCAGGCGGTCAGGACGAGGGAGGCGGTGAGGGCGGTGGCGGCGATGGCTATGGAGCTGCGGGTACGTCGTCCGATCATCATGACAATCATTCTCATCTTATCTGGAAATGATTGTCAACTCACTCGGACGGGTGAACGGCAGGTGGCCGTGGCTGGGAGGGGCCGGACGATACCGATTTGAACCCCGTACCCATATGGCCGGTAACCTGAGGTATTCGGGTACGCGCAACCAGCCGTGCCCTGACCGTGCCGTACGTACTGAAGAGAGCACTGTGGCCGCCGACAAGATCGACACGATCGTCAGCCTGAGCAAGCGCCGTGGCTTCGTCTACCCCTGCAGCGAGATCTACGGCGGCACGCGTGCCGCCTGGGACTACGGGCCGCTGGGCGTCGAACTCAAGGAGAACATCAAGCGCCAGTGGTGGCGCGCGATGGTCCAGGCCCGTGAGGACGTCGTGGGACTCGACTCGTCGGTGATCCTCGCGCGCGAGGTGTGGGAGGCCTCCGGCCACGTCGCCACCTTCAACGACCCGCTGACCGAGTGCCTCTCCTGCCACAAGCGCCACCGGGCCGACCACCTGGAGGAGAAGTACGAGGCCAAGCACGGCTTCCCGCCGCCGAACGGCCTCAAGGACGTCAACTGCCCCGACTGCGGCACCAAGGGCCAGTTCACCGAGCCCAAGGACTTCTCGGGCATGCTGAAGACCCACCTCGGCGTCACCGAGGAGGCCAGCGGCCTGGCCTTCCTGCGGCCCGAGACCGCCCAGGGCATCTTCACCAACTTCAAGGCCGTCCAGACCACGTCGCGCAAGAAGCCGCCGTTCGGCATCGCCCAGACCGGCAAGAGCTTCCGCAACGAGATCACCCCCGGCAACTTCATCTTCCGCACCCGCGAGTTCGAGCAGATGGAGATGGAGTTCTTCGTCAAGCCGGGCGAGGACGAGCAGTGGCACGAGTACTGGCTCCAGCAGCGCTGGGACTGGTACGTCGGCCTGGGCCTGCGCACCGAGAACATGCGCTTCTTCGAGCACCCGAAGGAGAAGCTCTCCCACTACGCCAAGCGCACGGTGGACATCGAGTACCGCTTCAACTTCGGTGGTAGCGAGTTCTCCGAGCTGGAGGGCGTCGCCAACCGCACCGACTACGACCTGCGGGTGCACAGCGAGGCGTCCGGCCAGGACCTCAAGTACTTCGACCAGGAGAGCGGCGAGCGGTACTTCCCGTACGTCATCGAGCCGGCGGCCGGCCTCAACCGCGCCATGCTGGCCTTCCTGATCGACGCCTACTTCGAGGACGAGGCGCCCAACGCCAAGGGCGTCATGGAGAAGCGCGTCGGTATGCGGCTCGACCCGCGCCTGGCCCCGGTCAAGGTCGCCGTCCTGCCGCTGTCGCGCAACGCCGACCTCTCCCCGAAGGCCCGTGGCCTCGCCGCCGACCTGCGCACCGCGTGGAACGTCGAGTTCGACGACGCCGGCGCCATCGGCAAGCGCTACCGCCGCCAGGACGAGATCGGCACGCCGTTCTGCGTCACCGTCGACTTCGACACCCTCGAGGACAACGCGGTGACCGTCCGCGACCGCGACACCATGTCGCAGGAGCGCGTCTCGCTCGACCAGGTCAAGGCGTACCTGGGTGCGCGGCTGATCGGCTGCTGAGCCTGCTCCGCCCGTCTGGAGCCCTCGTTCGCCCCGGTCCGTCCGGGGCGGGCGGGGGCTCCCGCGTGTTCCCGTCGTTCCCGCCCTCTGCTCACCGTCTGCGCTTACCGTCTGCCCCAGCGGGAACGGGGGGCCGCGGCCGGTTCGGTCGGCAGGCCGGCGCTGCGCAGGGCGGCCAGCGTCGTCCGGTGCCGGGCACCGTCGGCGAGCAGCGCGGCGAGCAACCGCCCGTACAGCTCCGGGCTGGTGTCCAACGCGGCCGCCAGCTTGACCAGCTCCACCGGCGGGCGCAGCGCCGCCAGCTCGTACAGCAGGACGGTCGCGAGCTCGGCCGGCAGCTCCGTCGCCAGCGCGGCCAGCTCCGCCGTCGGCCGGCCGGCCGCCTGGCGCAGCAGCGTCCGCACGTCGGCGTGCCGGCCCGTGCGGCGCAGGCCGGTCGCCAGCGCCGTCAGCTCCGGCGTCGGTGCCGAACCCCACTCCCACAGCAGCGTCGCGCCGTCCGCGCCCTGCCCGGCCCGCTCCAGCGCGGCCAGCAGGGCGGGCAGGGCCGACGCCGGATAGCCCCAGAACGCGTGGAACAGTTCCGCCGCCTCCTCCGCCAGCCCCAGCTCGCGCAACTCCGCCAGCATCGCCACCGCCTGCTCGGGGGCACACTGCGCGGCGCTCCTGGCCAGGTGCAGGGACGCGCCCGTCGGGCCGCGTCGGGAGAGCATGCCGGCCAGCAGCGCGGCGTCCGCCGGATCGAGGCCGGTGGCCGCCCGGGACAGCAGCTCCGTCGCCTCGGCGAAGGCGCCGGCGCGGTGCAGGGCCGCCACCCGCTCGGCGAGGGCGCCGATGTCGGGTCGGGCGGGTCGGGCGGGTCGGTCCTGGGGCGGCGGGGCCTGGGCCGGTTGCGGCTCCGGCTGTCGGTTCCGCAGTCGGTTCTCCAACGCCTCCAGTCGATCGCTCAGTTGGAGGCAGCGGGCGCCCAGGCCCTCGCGCAGGGCGCGCGCCTGCGCCAGCTGCCGCGGCAGGTCCCCGTCCGGCCGCTGGCGGCCCGGCGCCGCCCGGATCGCCTCGTTCAACCGCCGCTCCCGCTGGCTCGCGTAGCGGCTCGCGCGCAGTAACTCGTCCAGCTCCGACCGGAGTTCGTACGCCTGTTGCTCGCCCTCCGGGTCCTGGCCCGCGGATTGTGCCGTCGGCCGCATGCGCATGATCGCCCCACCCCGTCCATCTCTCCCCTGACTGCGGGACATCCTGGCGTCGCTATATGGCGGGGGAGTTAAGGGAGCGCGTCCAGTCGTGCGCGGCTGGTGTCAAGGAGCGCGCAGACGGCGGTCGTTGCGGGAAGTGCGCCGGTCGCGCTCCGCAGCGGGCCGACCGCCCTCATGCGGCCAGCCGTGCCCGCGCCTCCATCAGGGCGAAGCCGAGCAGGTTCAACCCCTGCCACTCGTCGGGCCGTTCCGCGCGGATGTCGTCGGCCGCGAGCCCGATGCCCCAGATCCGGTCCACCGGGCTGGCCTCGACCAGGACGCGGTCGCCGGTGCCCAGCAGGTAGGCGCGCAGCGCCTCGTCCTGGCCGAACTTCGCGACGTTCCCCTCGACGACCAGCTCGAACCGGCCGGCCGTCCAGGCCGCGTCGTCGAACCCCTTGACCAGCCGCCCCAGCTTCTTCGCCTCGGCCGGCGTGCGGGCCGCCAGCACCTGCTGCTCGATGGCCTCGTCCCCGAACATCCGGGCCTTCCCCGCCATCATCCAGTGCTCGGCGGACGCGTACGCCACCCCGCCGACGGTGAACTCCCCGGGCCACCACTGGCTCAGGCACTCCTGCCGCGTCCCCCCGCCCTTCCGCTCGGTGTGCCCCCAGAACATCAGCCACTTCGGCCGCACCCCGGTGGCCGTCAGTGCCGCCAGCTCCACCCGGCTACGGACGTCGGCAGGGCTCCCCACGCGCATCTCGCTCATATCGTCATTCTGACGCAAAGGGAGCCGTCGGGCCAGCGGGTTCTCGGTGGCCGGCCGGGTCAGTTGGCGGGCAGGGCGTTCGCCATGTCCCGGAAGCGGGGCGACACGCGCATCAAGCCGTCCGAGCCGACGTTGAGGTTCTCTATCCAGCCGTCCCGGTACCAGAAGAGCGACGGGGTCAGCGGGGCCGGATCGCCGGCCGCGAGCTCCTTCGACAGGTCGATCAGGAAGCGGATGGCGTTCAGCGACAGGCTGGTGCGGATCGGCACGGCGCAGAGCGCGTTGTTCGTCGGCAGGGCGACCAGGGCCCCGTTGGGCAGCTCGACGCCCCCTCCCAGGGCGTTCTCCAGGCGCAGCGCGTGGGCGGCTCCGGGCCAGGCCCCCATGCCGTTGACGGTGTGGATGGTGTCGCCGTTGGACGCGTCGAAGACCTGCCGGTTGAGCTGCTCGGTGGCCAGGTTCGCGAAGGCCCGCTCCCACAGCTCGGCCCGGCTGATGCTCCACTGGTCGGCGGCGTGTTCGGCTATCGACAGGGCTTCGGTCTTGCCGGCCCGCTTGCCGGCGTCCACGCAGAGGACGACCGACAGCTCGTCGTCGATCTGCCGCGCCATCGGATCGGGCCCCAGGCCGCGGCTCCTGGTGATCAGGAGCCGCAGCCGGTCCCGGACCTCGAAGACCGAGATCGTCGCCAGCGCCTGGCACGGGCCGTGCTCGTCGCACAGCGGCCTCGGAAGGTTCTTGCGGCTGCCGAACAGTGGCATGGGTGACTCCCCGGGTGGTTGCGGTGGTCGGACCGAGCCACAGCATTCCATCGGTTGGCCCTGCCGTCCCGAGATCACCCGATTCCCGGAGGTGTTCTGTCGGTGGGTCAGACGGTGGCGTGATCCCAGCGGAGGGCGGGGTGGCCGTCGACCCAGTAGTGGGTCGCCCGGTCGGTGATCCGCAGGCGGACGGCGGTGAGGTCGGGGCGCCCGGCCTCCTGCCAGGCGGTGAGGACCCGCTCGACCTCGTCCCACAGGGCGACCGGGCCGCTCTGGTGGACCGTCCAGCCGTAGGTGTCGTCGGCGACCTCGGCGACGGACCCGGGGGTGGACAGGCAGTAGATCGACTCCAGATCCTCCCCGATTGAGACGGTGAACTTTGCGTCTGGGAAGGAGAGTTGGGTGAGGAGGGCCGGCGTCGGTTCGTTGAGGAGGGTGGGGGAGGCGTGCGCCAGTCGCTTCGGCTCGGCGGCTGCCGCCCAGGCCGTGAGGTTGCCGACCGGGGGCGCCGGGCGATCGGGCCGGACGGGAGGAAGGGCGGAACGGCCGATGATCCGGCCGTCGGCGGTGCCGTCCGCGTGGACGGTGACCCTGGCCAGGCCGGCGCCCTCGGGCCAGGTGCCGACCGTGGCCAGGATCGCGCCGCCGGGCCTGGTCCGTCGGACCCAGGCGTGGGGGATACGGCGCACCGCGTGGGTGGCGATCACCCGGTCGTGCGTGACCTCGGGGTCGCCCTCGGCGGTGGTGACGTTGCGCTCGCCGACGAGGTGGTGGAGCAGGGCGGTCGAGTAGCCCGCGCCGGCGCCGATCTCCAGCACGGTGTGCCCGTCCTCGGCGCCCAGGGCGTCGATCATGCGGACGGTGGCGGCCGGGGCGGTGGTGGAGGCGGTGGGGAAGCCCCGGACGGGTGCGGAGACCTGGTCGGCGGCCAGCTGCCCGTTGAGCTGGGTGACCAACGACCGGTTGCAGTGAGCGAGTTCGACCCACTCCGCCGGGTCCGCGCCGCGCTCGGTCACCGGCCGCCAACGGCGCCCGGCGGGCACGAACACCCCGGGCCGCAGGAACGGCTCCCGGGGCACGGCCTCCACGGCGGCGCGCAGTGCCGGGCTGGTCAGGGCGCCGTCCGCCTCAAGCCGGTCGGCGAGTGTTCGGCGCGCGGCGGCGGTGTCCGGGGTCACGGTTCTCCCTCCTGGGGCAGGTGTGTACGTCTGTGCTGGATCGCCTTGCTGAGTGCGGAGTTGACCAGCACGGTGACAACGCAGAGTACGAGGAGGAAGAAGAGGTTCGCCATGCCGGGGTCGCTGTGGCGAAGCGGGCGGGAGGCGAGTGCCCCTGCGCCCGCCCCGGTCGCGATGGAGAACGCTGCGGCGGCGACCAGGGCGGGGTGGGGGCGGGTCGGTAGCGCCACGAGTTCTGCGGGGGCGGCGGGCCGATGTCCTCGGGTCGGGCCGTCCACTCGACGCCGCCATGGGGAGGGCGGAGGTGGAGGAGGCCGGCGACGAGGTCCATGACGACGCCGAGTCGCCCGGTGCGGCTGTCGTGGACGAGAGCGGCGTCGGGGGCGGTGGGGGTGGCGGCCGTCACGGGGTGAGCCAGCTGTCGAGCCGCACGGTGACCAACTTCCCGTTCGCACCCACGACTTTGGCGGCGAGGGGCACGCCGCCCGGCGCGTTGAGCGTGACGGTCGCACCGACGGAGGGGTGCCACGGCTGCTGGTCGGCCTGCTCGCGACGGGCGCGGACGCCGGCGCGGAGCACGTCGACGATCTGGACGACTACGGAGGTCGGGGCGGCGCCGAGGTCGATCAGGACGATGCCGGTGACGGAGGCGCACGCCCAGTCGATTCCGGGGGAGGGGAGTTGGGTACCGGCGCAGGCGAGGGTCGCCTTGAGGTCGTCGAGGGCGTCGGCGGCCTCGCGGCGGTCCTCGGCGGTGATTTTTCTGAGCATGGAAGCCATGGCGTTCGGATTTCCTTGCGTGACGAGACTGTCCGGAAATATGGCAATCGACTGACCGGCAATGATCGCGCTGTGTCATCGCTCGATCACGATCCGATGGCTGATTACCAAGGCCGAGCGTGAGTTGACGTTCGCCGGCTACACCAACTACTTCCTGTGGCTTGAGCAGGCGAACCTTGCCGGTGTGTTGCGGCGGAAGGCTCAGGGGGGCTGTCGTGTGAGATTCCTCATCGGTGATCCTGACAGTCCAGTGACGAGAGCCCGTGAGTTTGAGGAGGGCGTTCCCCTCACGCTGGCTACACGGATCGCTGTGACCATCAGCGAGTTGGAGCGATTGCGAGATGTCTCGAACGTCGAGGGTCGGTTCGAGACCGGGCATGTGAACCTGTCTGTCTTCCGGTTCGATGACGAGATGCTGGTGACTCCGATCCTTGCCCGCAGGGTCGGCCACGACTCGCCCATGTTCCATCTTCGACGCACCCAGTCGGATGGCATGTTCGACCGATTCGCGGATCATGTCGAAGAGTTGTGGAGCCGAGGTCGAAGCATCTGGGAGGTGGCTGCGCATGGCCAGGCGTGATTTCGAGAACGACCCGCATGCGCCGAAGGCAAACAGCCTGGTGCCGGCGGCCTCTGTCGTCGTGGTCGACGGCGATGGCCGCGTACTCCTTCAGCGTCGTACCGACAACGGCATGTGGGCCTTGCCCGGCGGAAAGATGGAGCTCGGGGAGTCCCTCGCGGACTGCGGCGTCCGCGAAACCCGTGAGGAGACCGGTATCGACGTCGTCATCACCGGCATTGTGGGCACCTACACCGACCCTGGCCATGTTTTCGCCTATGACGACGGCGAGGTGCGGCAGGAGTTCTCCATTTGCTTGCTCGGTGAGCCGCTGGGTGGCGAACTCCGAGTCTCCGGCGAGTCGTTCGAGGTCGGCTGGTTCTCCCCAGCCGATGCCGACGGCCTGCCCATGGTGCCGAGCATCCGCAAGCGCCTCGCCGACTGGCGCAGCGGCCGCACCCCCGTCGTGCGCTGAGGCCTAGGAGTAGTGCTTGTGCAGGTCGTCGCTGATCAGTCCGGTGCCGTGGTGGACGGCCTGGCTGGAGTAGGTCCCGCGCAGTTGGGCGGCGTGCGCGGTTCGCTGGTGTTCGATCAGCAGCCCCTCGGTGTCGTCCGAGTGGCCGCTGCGGGCCCGCTCTCGGCGGCCCAGGAGGACGGTCGTGCCGATGATGGCGGCCACGAGTGAGACCAGGAACGCGATGACGAAGGTCATGAGGTCTCACCTTTCCCCCGGTCCTGGATCGTCCCATGACGAACCATCTCCACGGAAGGGTCAGTTCCACCTGACCCGCCGCACGAGAAGTCGACCAGACCGACTTCTCGTGCCGCGCGCCACGGGTTTCGGGGCCCGTCCCATCGAGCAGATCGGGGAGGGGGCATGACAACTCCCCCTTCCAGATGTCGATGTGAGGAGTCCGTATGAGCCCCACCCGTCGTGACGTCCTGCGCTGGGGAGCCGGTGCCGGCGGCGCCCTCCTGGCCGCCGCCGCGTTCAGCCCGGACGCGGCAGCAGCAGCGGCGGCACCCGCCGCAGCCGTCAGCCCGTCCGCCTGGATGAGCGCCCTGGGCGACGCCACGCCGCTGACCGCCCTGACGATCCCCGGCACCCACGACTCCTGCTGCACCGACCCGATGCACGGCACCGAGTGGTCCCACACCCAGAACTGGGGCCTGCCCGAGCAACTCCAGCGCGGCATCCGCTTCCTCGACATCCGCTGCAACGGACTCGCGGGGACGGCTGACGAACTCGGCATCTACCACAGCGACAACTACCAGTACGTCCGGCTCCAGGACGTCCTCGACCAGTGCCGCTCCTTCCTCGCCACCAACCCGCGCGAGGCCCTGGTCATGCGGGTCAGGAACGAGTACGCGGGCGGGAACCGGCTCGACGACACCGAGTTCCAGCGCCGGATCAACCACTACCTGGACGGCCTCGGCTACCGGGGCCTGTTCTGGACCGACCCCTCGTGGCCCACCCTCGGCCAGGCCCGCGGCCGCGTCGTCCTCGCCGCCGACTTCGCCAACCCGTGGTCCGTCATCCAGTGGTCCAGTGGCACCAACACCTGGTTCGCGACCCAGGACACCTTCCAGGGCATCAGCCTCGCCGCCAAGTCCCAGGCCGTCGTCGACTGGTTCGACCATGCCTTCCTCGACCAGGGCTCCCCGCGGATGTACGTGAACTTCACGAGCTACGCCAACGGCGGCTGGCCCAAGGTCAACGCGGCCGCCATCATGCCCCCCGTCCGCGACTACCTGAACGCCCGCCGCCAACAGGCCGCCCACTTCGGCATCGTCCCGATGGACTTCCCCGACTTCCACACCGACGTCCTGCAACTGCTCATCGACAAGAACTTCATCGGCCGCTGACCGGGGCCGCCGACCCGACCGCTGGGTAGCCTGCCGGCATGCCTGATCCCTCACCCTTCGCGGTCCCGAATCGTTTCGACGGTGACCCTGCCCGTGTCGCACTCGTCATTCCCGGAGTCGGTTACTCGCCCGCCAGGCCGTTGCTCCACTTCGCCCGCGCCGTGCTCCTCCAACACGGCTGGACGGTGCAGGAGTTGTGGTGGCAGGTCCCGGGCGACTTCTCCCGGTTCACCGTGGACGACCGGATCGCATGGGTCGAGCGGCAGGTCGGCCGGGCCGTCGCCGCGGAGGAGGGGGCCTGCGGTCTCCTGGTCGGCAAGTCCTTGGGCTCGCTCGCCTGTGGCATCGCAGCCGATCGGGGGATGGCGGCGGCCTGGCTGACGCCCGTCCTGACCCTCGACCAGGTGGCCCGCTCGCTGCGCCGATCCGAAGCGCCGACGCTCCTGGTCGGCGGGAGCGCCGACCAGCTGTGGGATCGACAGGTCGCCGGGTCGGTGGGGCACGAGGTCCTGGAAGTGCCCTCGGCGGATCACTCCCTTGAGCTGGCGGATGATCCCGTGGGGTCGGCCGGGGTGCTGCGGCAGGTCGTCTCGCGGCTGGACCGCTTCGTCGGCTCGCTCGACGTCTAGAGAGCGCCCGGAGCCGGTCGGCGGACGCCGAACCGGGGTGGGCGGCCCAGGCGGCGGGTTGCTCTTCGGTGTCGGTGGTGCTGGCCGGGGTGTCGCAGGTGAGGGCGGGTCCGCCGGTGTCCGGGCGGTGCAGGACCTTGGCGCGACGTGGCGGCGGCCCCGCGATCGGGTGTCGATCGCGGGGCCGTTGCCGTCGCCGTGGCCCGTGGGGCCGGTCGGCTCAGCCGATGGAGCGGGGGAGGCGGGTGGTCAGGTACAGGATGACGAAGGAGCCGATGAGCTGGAGGCCCAGGCAGAGGGCGAGGGCGCGGTCCATGCCGAGGCTGGGGGAGAGCGACAGGTAGAGGGTGCCGAGGGTGGCGACGCCGAGGGCGAGGCTGGACTGCTGGCCGGTGGCCAGGACGCCGCTGCCGACGCCGGCCCGGGCGGCGGGCACCTTGGCGAGGACGACGCGGAACAGCGGGGTGCCGATCAGGCCCTGTCCGATGCCGGCGAGGGCGACGCCGGGCGCCATCCGCAGCGGGGAGAAGTGCGACCAGTCGGCGAGGACGGTGACGGCGAGGGTGGCCAGGCCGGCGGCCTGGATGACGGCGCCCGCGCTCAGTACCCGGCTGCCGTAGCGGCCGATCAGGCGGGGGCCGGAGAGCGAGGCGGTGAAGTAGCCGACGGCCATCGGGACGAGCGCCCAGCCGGCCGCGACCGGACCGAGGTGCAGGCCCTGCTGGAGGGCGACGGCGATGACGAACATGAAGCCGCCGAAGCCGGCGAAGTAGGGCAGGGCGATGCCGAGGCCGCGCCGCATCTCGGGGATGCGCAGCAGGGACGGCGGCACCAGCGGGGTGGCGCCGCGCCGCTCCGCCCGGCGTTCGACCAGGACGAAGGCGGCGGCGAGGACGGGGAACAGCCCGAGCAGCACCCAGGACCAGAGCGGCCAGCCGGCGGCGCGGCCCTCCATCAGCGGGACGAGCAGGGCGAGCAGCGAGGCGGTGAGCAGGACGGTGCCGGGCACGTCGACCCGGGCGGCCCGGGTGGCCCGGCTCTCCGGGACGTAGCGGACGGCGAGGACCAGGGCGAGCAGCGCGAACGGCACGTTGAGCAGGAAGACGGAGCGCCAGCCGGTGCCGAACAGGTCGGCGGCGACGAGCATGCCGCCGAGCACCTGCCCGATCACCACGGAGATGCCGCCGACGGCGCCGTAGATGCTGAGGGCGCGGCCGCGCCGGGCGCCGTCGGTGGCGGCGGTGATGGTGCCGAGGACCTGCGGGATCAGCAGCGCGGCGGAGGCGCCCTGGGCGGCGCGGGCGGCGACCAGCGTCCAGGCGCCGGGGGCGAGGCCGCAGGCGAGCGAGGTGAGGGCGAAGGTGGCGGCGCCGACGACGAAGAGCCGGCGGCGGCCGAAGATGTCGCCGAGGCGCCCGCCGAGGACGAGCAGGACGGCGAAGGCGATGCCGTAGCCGGCGGCGACGAGTTCGAGGACGGCGGGCCCGGCGGCCAGGTCGTGGTCGATGGTGGGGAGCGCGACGTTGACGATGAAGAAGTCGAGCATCGGCAGGAAGGCCCCGAGCAGGACGGTGACCAGCCCGGCGGTGCCGAGGGAGGGGGCAGCGGTGCGGGCGGCGGTCGCGGTCGCGGCGCCGGGGGTGGTGGCGGTGCGGACCGGGTCGGGGGCGACGGCGAGTTGTTGGGTCACGGGTCCTACGATCCGCCTGGCCGTACCCTGGTACCAGAGTGTGGTTATCCAGGTATAAGAAGTACCTGGCAACAGGCTCCGGGCTGGCGCATGCTAGGAACCATGAGCCTCACCACCCCGGCCGCGCAAGCCCGGTCCGCCTCGGTCGCGCAAGCCCGGACCACCTCGGCGACGCAAGCCCGGACCACCCCCGACGACGCCCGCCGGCACGACCTGGCGGCCTTCCTGCGCAGCCGCCGCGAGCGGATCGCGCCCGACCAGGTGGGCCTGCCCCCGACCGGCCGCCGCCGCACGCCGGGGCTGCGCCGCGAGGAGGTCGCGCAGCTCGCCGCCGTCGGGGTGACCTGGTACACGTGGTTGGAGCAGGGGCGCGACATCCAGGTGTCCACCCAGGTGCTGGACGCGGTCTCCCGCGCCCTGCTGCTGGACCCGAGCGAGCGCGCGCACCTGTTCACCCTGGCCGGCGCGGAGGATCCGGCGCCGGTGAAGGAGTGCCCCTCGGTCACCCAGAGCGTGCGGCTGGTGCTGGAGCAGATGGCGCCGTACCCGGCCGTGGCCGTCAACCCCCGCTACGACGTGCTCGCGTACAACGCCCAGTACACCGCGATCGTCGGCGATCTCAACGAACTTCCGCCCGAGGACCGCAACTTGATGTGGATGGCGTTCACCCCCTCGCGGTTCCGCGAGGTGCTGATCGACTACCGGACCGAACGCCTCGGCATGGTGGCCCGGTTCCGTGCCGCGATGGCCGACCACAGCGCGGAGCCCGCCTGGAAGGCACTGCTGGCCCGGCTGCTCAAGACCTCGCCGGACTTCGCGGAGGTCTGGCAGCGGCACGAGGTGATGGGGCCGAGCAACGGGATCAAGCGGTTCCAGGTGCCGGGCGTCGGGCTGCTGCGCTGCGAGTACACCAGCTTCTGGCTCGGCCCCCGACTCGGGACGCGGATGATCACGTACACCCCGCTGGACGAGGAGACCCGCGCGCTGATGAACCGGTTGCCCAGCAGCTTCTAGCCCTGCCCGACGGCTTCTAGCGGGGGGTGAGGACGGCACGCCCGAGCAGCACGCACACCACCGCGAGCGGCAGTTCTACGCCGAGCGCCATCACCAGGGCGGCGAGCACCGCGTGGCCCGGGCCGGCGCAGGCGATGTCGACCAGTGCGTCCCCCGCGAGCAGCAGGGCCACCGCTCCGCCGGCCCAGCCGGCGGCGGCGCTGCGCCGGCGCAGCAGGGCGTCGAGCGAGAGCAGCGCGGAGAACTCCAGCAGGTCGAGCACCACCCACGGGGTCTCGTGGCAGGCGGCGAGGACCGCGAGCCAGGGCAGCAGCGCGACGGCGGCCACGACCGGCACCCGCTCGAAGCGGGCGGGCAGGACGAGGGCGGCGGCCGGGCGGCCGGCGAGGACGGCGGTGCTCATGCGGCCCCTCCGACGACCGCGGCCTCGCCCCGGCGCCGCACCCGCTCCAGCGGCTGCCGCTCGGTGGTGTCCCCGCCGGGGTGCCGGACCAGCACCCCGGCGTACGGGCCCTCGGCCCAGGCGAGCCAGAACCGCCCGGCGACCGTGACCACCTCGGCGCCGACGGCCGGTCGCTCGAACCGGAACGGCCCGGCCGACCAGAGCGACCGCACGGACCCGAGCGACCGCACGGACGGGAACGACCGCACGGACCCGAGCGACCGCACGGACCGGAGCGGCCCGGCCAGCCGCCCGGCGGTGAACGCCACCGCGGGCGCACCCCCGTCGGCCGCCAGCCGGCCCCAGGCGAGCACGTGGTGCGCCCGCCCGCCCGCCGGGCTGCGCCGAGCACCGCGCAGCAGCTGCGGGGTGAGCCGGGCGGCGACCAGGACATCGGCCAACTCGCCGTCCTGGTACACCTCCAGCGCGGCCCGGCCGCGGCGGCCGACCAGGCTGCGGACCGACCAGGGCCCGGCCCCGACCGGCAGCGTCCCCTCCGGCCCCGCCGTCCGGCGGAGCGCGTCCCCGGGAACACCCCCGTGGCTCCCGGGGACGGGCCGCCGGGGCGGCGGGGTGGCGGAGTGCGATGCGGTGCTCGTCATGCCGTCCAGCTTCCCGTCGATCATGGGCCGCTGTCGGTGGTGCCGTGCTCCGAATCCGGGGTGTACCTAGATACACCCCGACCGTGAGCCCCCCTTCATGGTGGCCGTTGATCATCGCGCCCTACGCTGTCGGTCATGCCCTCCACCACGTTGCGCCGAGCGCTCGTCAGGAGCCTTCGGCGCCCCCCGTGGTCGCCCGAGGCCTGGCGGGACACCCGCTTCATAGCCGCCGGCCTCCCGATGGCCCTGCCGGTCTGGCTGGCCGTCACCGAGTCCAAGCTGCTCTTCCCGATGACGGCCCTGGTCCTCATCTGCACGCGCCCGCTCACCGCCGCCCAGCGCGGCCGGCTGCGCGCCCTGCGCGGGGTGGAGGTGTCGCCGCCGCGCCCGGGCGAGCCGTGGGCCTGGCTGCCGGGCCGGCTGCTGCTGGGGCTGACCTGGCGCCAGAGCGTCCACCACCTGCTGGCCGGCCCGCTGCTGGCGGCGGGCGCGCTGGTGGTGCTGTACGCCTGGGGCGCCGGCGTGGTGATGGCCAGCGTGTACGGCTGGGTCTGGCTGATGCCCGTCGGCAGCCCGCTGCGCTCGGAGCTGGCCGGGCTGGACGTGGTGATCACGGTCGCCGGGGTGCTGCTGCTGGCCGTGATGCCCTGGCTGGCGGCGCTGGCGGCCTGGCTGGAGGTGCGCACGGCCCAGTTGCTGCTCGGCCCCAACCGGGCGGAGGCGCTGGAGCGG
Organism: Kitasatospora sp. NPDC091276; assembly: GCF_040684355.1. Lineage (NCBI taxonomy): Bacteria > Bacillati > Actinomycetota > Actinomycetes > Kitasatosporales > Streptomycetaceae > Kitasatospora > Kitasatospora sp. NPDC091276. The sequence continues at coordinate 161,504 of NZ_JBFBFU010000012.1, forward strand.
CGGGTCGAGGAGATCGCCGAGAGCCGGGCCGGGCTGGTCGACGTGGTGGACGCCGAGCGCCGCCGGATCGAGCGGGACCTGCACGACGGTGCCCAGCAGCGCCTGACCTCCCTCGCGATGAACCTGGGCCTGGCCCGGCGCACCCTCAAGGACGTCCCGCCCGAGGTCATGCAGGTGATCGTGGACGCGCACGAGGAGGCGCAGGCGGCCATCGACGAGCTGCGCGACCTGGTCCGCGGCCTGCACCCGGCGGTCCTGGAGGACCGCGGCCTGGACGCGGCGCTGTCCGGCATCGCGGCCCGCGCCCCGCTGCCGGTGCGCCTGGACGTCCACCTCGCCGAGCCGGTCGCCCCGACCGTCGAGGCGGTCGCCTACTTCACCGTCTCCGAGGCCCTGACCAACGTGGCCAAGCACGCCCGCGCCCAGCGGGTCGACCTCTCGGTGCGGACGGTCGGCGGCCGGCTGCGCCTGGTCATCAGCGACGACGGCGTGGGCGGCGCGGACGCCTCGCGCGGCACCGGGCTGACCGGCCTGCGCAAGCGCGCCGCCTCGGTCGACGGCACACTGTCCGTTCTCAGCCCCCTCGGGGGCCCCACCACCATCACCGTGGAGTTGCCGTGCGCGCTGTGATCGCCGAGGACTCGGTCCTGCTGAGGGTCGGCCTGGTCAAGGTCCTGGAGGCGGTGGGCTTCGAGGTCGCCGCCGCCGTCGGGGACGCCACCGAGTTGCTGGCGGCCGTCGAGGAGCACCGCCCGAAGGTGGTGGTGGCGGACGTCCGGATGCCTCCGGGCTTCACCGACGAGGGTGTGAAGGCCGCGCTGATGATCCGCCGGCAGTGGCCGGAGGTCGCCGTGCTGCTGCTCTCCCAGTACGTGGAGGAGCGCTACGCCGCCGACCTGCTGGCCACCAACACCAGCGGCGTCGGCTACCTGCTCAAGCAGCGGGTGGCCAACGTGGACGACTTCGTGGAGGCGCTGCAGCGGGTCGCCGCGGGCGGCACCGCGCTGGACCCGGAGGTGGTGGCCCAGCTGCTGGTGCGCCGCCACCGGGACCCGCTGGAGAAGTTGACCCCGCGCGAGCGGGACGTGCTCGGCCTGATGGCGGAGGGCCGCTCCAACGCCGCGATCGCGGCCGCCCTGGTGGTCAGCGACAGCGCGGTGGCCAAGCACATCAACTCGATCTTCACCAAGCTCGACCTGCCGCCGGCCGACGACAGCCACCGCCGGGTGCTGGCGGTGCTGCGGTTCCTGGAGGTCGGGTAGTCGTGGGCGGACCGACGAAGGCGTGGGGGCGGAAGGCCTGGCGGACCACCGGCACGCTCGCGATCGCGGTCGTCATGATCGGCGCCGGGATGCAGACCTGGGCGATGGTGGTGCAGCAGCAGACGACCTCGACGCAGCCGTACAACGTCGTCATCCACAAGCTCCGGCTGGACACCGGCAGCGCCTCGGTGCGGATCAGGGCGGGCCGCGACGGCCGGGTGGTGGTCCGGCAGAACCTGGACTGGATGGTGCGCAAGCCGTCGGTGTCGACCACCTTCGACGGCGACGTGCTCACGGTCGGCATGGAGTGCCGGAAGTTCCTGCCGTTCGCCGACTTCGGCTGCGGTGCCCAGATCGAGCTGGAGGTGCCGGCCGGTACCGACGTGTCGGGGCAGGTGAGCTCGGGCAGCGTCGAGGTGGACGGCCTGAGCGGCGGCGTCCGGATGGACCTCACCTCGGGCGAGCTGAAACTGACCGGCACGTCCGGGCAGGTGTACGCGCACGCCACCTCCGGGATGGTGCAGGGCACCGGCCTGAGCTCGGAGCAGGTGTACGCGGAGACCACCTCGGGGGCGGTCGACCTGGCCTTCTCCAGGGCGCCGCGGTCGGTGGACACCAGGAGCGGGTCGGGCTCGGTGAAGCTGGCTCTGCCGCAGGACTCCCACTACGCCTTCAGCGGCGAGGTCGGCAGCGGCAGCCGCCACATCGACCCGAGCCTGGCGGACCCGGCCAGTCCGAACCGGATCCACGGCTCGGTCACCTCGGGCTCGATCACGATCGACCCGGCCTAGAGAGGCCCGGAGGGCCCTGGGGAGGCCCGGAGCGGCCCGGAGCGGCCCGGAAACAGGGGCTGACCCGAGTGGGGGACAATGGAGAGTCCCGTTCCCCTGCCCCGAGGTCAGCCGCGCATGACTGCCACGCCCGCACCCACCGCGCCCGACGCCGAGTTCGCGCCGCTGGACATCGGCCCGATCCGGGTGTGGCCGCCCGTCGTGCTGGCGCCGATGGCCGGCATCACCAACGCGCCGTTCCGCACGCTCTGCCGCGAGCAGAGCGGCGGCAAGGGCCTGTACGTCTCCGAGATGATCACCACCCGGGCCCTGGTCGAGCGCAATGCCAAGACCATGCAGCTGATCAAGTTCGACGCCAGCGAGAAGCCGCGCTCGATCCAGCTGTACGGCGTGGACCCGGTGACGGTCGGCAAGGCCGCCCGGATGATCGCGGACGAGGGCCTGGCCGACCACATCGACCTCAACTTCGGCTGCCCCGTCCCCAAGGTGACCCGCAAGGGCGGCGGCTCGGCGCTGCCGTACAAGCGCAACCTGCTGCGCGAGATCCTGCGCGAGGCCGTGGCCAACGCGGGCGACCTGCCGGTCACCATGAAGATGCGCAAGGGCATCGACGACGACCACCTCACCTACCTGGACGCCGGCCGGATCGGCGCCGAGGAGGGCGTGGCCGCGATCGCCCTGCACGGGCGCACCGCCGCCCAGCACTACGGCGGGACGGCCGACTGGTCGGCGATCGCCCGGCTGCGCGAGTCCGTTCCGGCGCACGTCCCGGTGCTGGGCAACGGGGACATCTGGTCGGCGGACGACGCGCTGCGGATGATGCGGGAGACCGGCTGCGACGGCGTCGTGGTGGGCCGCGGCTGCCTGGGCCGGCCGTGGCTGTTCAGGGACCTGGTCTCGATCTTCGAGGGCGAGGTCGACTACGCCCGTCCGGACTTCGGCTACGTGGCGCGGGCCATGGTGCGGCACGCGCAGCTGCTCGGCGAGTGGATCGGCGACGAGGCGCGCGGCGTGATCGACTTCCGCAAGCACGTCGCCTGGTACACCAAGGGCTTCTCGGTCGGCTCGGAGCTGCGGGTGAAGCTCGCCAACTCCTCCTCCCTGGTCGAGCTGGCCGGAACCCTCGCCCTGGTGGAGCAGTCCCAGGCCTGGCCGGCGGGTGCGGACGGGCCGCGCGGGCGCACCGCCGGCAACAACCGGGTGGTGCTGCCCGAGGGGTGGTTGGACGATCCGTACGACTGCGCCCGACCGGGGGCTGATGCCGAATCGGACACCTCTGGCGGATGACCTGTCCATAATGGCGAAATTGGCCCCCAGGGGCCGATCGCCACTCGGTCCCAGCCCTCTTGTCCAATCTGGACAGGAGGGCTCCTTTTCGGCGATCCGATGTCACGGAACGGGCACGTTTCTGGACGGAGTGCGACGATCGGCGGAGGTGGACTACGTTCGACCGGTGAGATGCGCTGGTGACGCTTGCCACATGCGGTGGCGCCTGACGGCGGGTCAGTGGACGAAATGGACAGGTCGACTGTGAATCGCTTCCCGAAGCCGGTGGGCCGGTGATCGGCCGATCCGAGTGCAGGAAATCAAGCCGGGGCAACGCGGGCGACCCGCGACCGCTACCCAGCGTCCGAATCATGCGATCTTCGTGTTTCTATTCGTTCAAGACTTGAAGGTTGGCTAGCGTCATCCGGACGATTTCACCAACAGAGGTGAACGCCTTTATGTGCATTCGATCTATCGGGTTACCCCCGGGTACCGGCCTCGTACGGCCCATTCGGGGCAGAGAAGAACCTTCGAAATGGGTATGTTCTCCGGCGTCAGGGCAACCGCGTACGAGGAGACCGACCCGTGCCGTCCCAGCAGAAGTTTGTTTACTCCTTCACTGAAGGAAACAAGGACCTCAAGGACCTTCTCGGCGGCAAGGGCGCGAACCTGGCCGAGATGACCAACCTTGGCCTCCCCGTCCCTCCGGGGTTCACCATCACCACCGAGGCCTGCAAGGTCTTCCTGGAGACCGGCAGCGAGCCGGCCTCGCTGCACCAGGAGATCAGCGCCCACCTGGACGCGCTCGAGCAGGAGATGGGCAAGAAGCTCGGCCAGCCCGACAACCCGCTGCTGGTGTCGGTGCGCTCGGGCGCGAAGTTCTCCATGCCCGGCATGATGGACACCGTCCTGAACATCGGCCTCTCGGACGCCTCGGTGGTCGGTCTCGTCGCCCAGTCCGGCAACGAGCGCTTCGCCTGGGACTCCTACCGCCGCCTGGTCCAGATGTTCGGCAAGACCGTGCTGGGCGTCGACGGTGAGCTGTTCGAGGAGGCCCTGGACGAGGCCAAGCACGCCAAGGGCACCGCCAACGACCTGGACCTGGACGCTTCCGACCTCCGGGCGCTCGTCGAGGTGTTCAAGGGCATCGTCGAGCGCGAGACCGGCCGGGCCTTCCCGCAGGACCCGCGCGCGCAGATGGACCTCGCCATCCACGCCGTCTTCCACTCCTGGAACGGCGACCGCGCCCGCCTGTACCGCCGGCAGGAGCGCATCCCGAACGACCTCGGCACCGCGGTCAACGTCTGCAGCATGGTCTTCGGCAACCTCGGCGAGGACTCCGGCACCGGTGTCGCCTTCACCCGCGACCCCTCCACCGGTGCCCAGGGCGTCTACGGCGACTACCTGTCCAACGCCCAGGGCGAGGACGTCGTCGCCGGCATCCGCAACACCCTGCCGCTGGCCGAGCTGGAGAAGCTCGACAAGAAGTCGTACGACGAGCTGATGACGATCATGCAGACGCTCGAGAACCACTACCGCGACCTCTGCGACATCGAGTTCACCATCGAGCGCGGCAAGCTCTGGATGCTGCAGACCCGCGTCGGCAAGCGCACCGCCGCCGCGGCCTTCCGGATCGCCGTCCAGCTGGTCGACCAGGGCCTGATCGACCTGGACGAGGCCCTCATGCGGGTCACCGGCGGCCAGCTCTCGCAGCTGATGTTCCCGCGCTTCGCCCCGAACGCCGAGTCCCAGCAGATCGCCTGGGGCCTCGCCGCCTCGCCCGGTGCCGCCATCGGCAAGATCGTGTTCGACTCCTACACCGCCGTCAAGTGGTCCCGTTCCGGCGAGAAGGTCATCCTGGTCCGCCGCGAGACCAACCCGGACGACCTGGACGGCATGATCGCCGCCGAGGGCATCCTCACCTCGCGCGGCGGCAAGACCTCGCACGCCGCCGTCGTCGCCCGCGGCATGGGCAAGACCTGCGTCTGCGGCGCCGAGGAGCTGGAGGTCGACACCAAGCGCCGCCGGATGACCACCGCCGGCGGCCTGGTGCTGGAGGAGGGCGACGTCGTCTCCATCGACGGCGCCACCGGCAAGGTCTACCTCGGCGAGGTCCCCGTCCTGCCGTCCCCCGTCGTCGAGTACTTCGAGGGCACCCTGCACGCCGGCGCCGACGTCCAGGGCGGGCTCGTCCAGGCCGTCCACCGGCTGATGGCGCACGCCGACGTCCGCCGCCGGCTCGCCGTGCGCGCCAACGCCGACAACGCCGAGGACGGCGGGCGCGCCCGCCGCTACGGGGCCCAGGGCATCGGCCTGTGCCGCACCGAGCACATGTTCCTCGGCGAGGAGCGCCGCAAGGAGGTCGAGCACCTGATCCTGGCGGACAACGACAAGGACCGCGAGCTCGCCCTCTCCACCCTGCTGCCGTTGCAGAAGGGCGACTTCCTGGAGCTCTTCCAGGCCATGGACGGCCTGCCCGTCACCGTCCGGCTGCTCGACCCGCCGCTGCACGAGTTCCTGCCGGACATCACCGAGCTGTCGGTGCGCGTCGCCCTCGCCGAGGCCCGCAAGGACCCGAACGAGAACGATCTGCGCCTGCTCCAGGCGGTGCACAAGCTGCACGAGCAGAACCCGATGCTGGGCCTGCGCGGCGTCCGCCTCGGCCTGGTCATCCCCGGCCTGTTCGGCATGCAGGTCCGTGCCATCGCCGAGGCCGCCGCCGAGCGCCGGCTGGCCGGCGGGGACCCGCGCCCCGAGGTGATGATCCCGCTGGTCGGCACCGTCCAGGAGCTGGAGCTGGTCCGCGACGAGTGCGAGCGCGTGCTCGCCGAGGTCGCCCAGTCCACCGGCGTGCAGCTGGACATCAAGCTCGGCACCATGATCGAGCTGCCGCGCGCCGCGGTCACCGCCGGTCAGATCGCCGAGGCCGCCGAGTTCTTCTCCTTCGGCACCAACGACCTCACCCAGACCGTGTGGGGCTTCTCCCGGGACGACGTGGAGGCCTCGTTCTTCACCGCGTACCTGGAGAAGGGCATCTTCGGGGTCTCCCCGTTCGAGACCATCGACCGCGACGGCGTCGGCGCGCTCGTCAAGCACGCCGTCGAGGCCGGCCGGGCCACCCGCCCCGACCTCAAGCTCGGCGTCTGCGGCGAGCACGGCGGCGACCCGGACTCGGTCCACTTCTTCCACGAGGTGGGGCTGGACTACGTCTCCTGCTCCCCCTTCCGGATCCCGGTGGCGCGCCTGGAGGCAGGCCGCGCCGCCATCGAGACGGCGGGCAGCGACCCGCGCTGAGAGAGGGTAGGCATCCCCTCCTCGGCCGCGGGCCGGACTGACCGCTTCCCTCCCCGTCGGGAGGGCGTACACCGGAGCTCGGCGCAGGAGAACCGGCGTACGTAACGACGGCCGGGCGGGAACGGACAATGGCGTCCGTCCCCGCCCGGCCGTCCGTCTGTGCCCGGCTGCCCGTCTGTGCCCGGCCGTCCGTCCCCGGTCGGCCGGATGTGGCGGCGGCCACGTGTGTAGCTGGCCGGGCGGCGCCCGCGGGCCTGCCAAGCTGGGGCGCATGACCAGACGTAAAAGCCCGCTCGTCGTCGTGGCCGTCCTGATCCTGGCCCTCGTCGCCGGCATCGGGTACCTGCTCGCCGGCAAGGGCGGCAGCAGCCACCCCAAGGCCGCCGCGAGCTCCACCGCCACCTCGGCGGGCGCCTCGGCCCCCAAGTCCTCGGCCCCCAAGCCGTCCCCGCCCGCCGGCGGCACCCCTGCCCCGAGCGGCACCTGGGTGCCCGCCGACCCGGCGCTCGCCGACGTCTGCCGCAGCAAGCTCCCCAGCCAGGCCCAGGACACCCTCGGCCTGATCGCCAAGAACGGCCCGTACCCGTACAACCGCGACGGCATCGTCTTCGAGAACCGCGAGAGCCGCCTGCCGAAGAAGTCCGGCGGCTACTACCACGAGTTCACCGTGGTCACCCCGGGCTCCAACGACCGCGGCACCCGCCGCGTGGTCACCGGCGGCTCCGGCGAGCAGTACTGGTCGCCGGACCACTACGGGACCTTCCAGGAGATCGATCCGCGCTGCTGACACCCCGAGCCGCGTGACACCCCGCACCCCTCACCGGGCCCGGCGCCAGCTGATCCGGCGGTGGGGGCCGTGCGGGCCGGTGGTGAGGAGGGCGGTCAGCTCGTGGAACACCGGGACGGGGTCGCGCCGGAGCCGGACCGGGGTGGTGCGGACCACGGGGAGCCCGACGGCGGTCAGCCGGTTGGCGCGGGCCGGGCCGCGTTCGTGGTCGGCGGGGCGCAGGTGCCAGGCGCGGGAGTCGATCTCCAACGCCACGCAGGCGTGCGGCCAGTAGGCGTCCGGGACGGCGAGGAAGCGGCCGTCCAGGAAGAGCACCGGGTTCCACAGCGGCTCGGGCAGGCCCGCGTGCGCGAGGAGTTCGCGGGCCTCGCCCTCCACCACCGACCGCACTCCGGCGGTGAGGTCCTCCACCACCCGGGCCACCTGCGGCAGTCCGAGCGCGCCCGGCCGGGCCAGCAAGTGGTCCAGCAGCTCGCCGAGTTCGCAGTGCCGCCGCTGGACGGCCTCCGCGCACAGCGCCCGGAACCGGCGCTGCCCGGTCTCGCCCGGCGCGAGGTCGGCCAGCGCCCGGGCGACGGTGGTGCTCCACAGCCCGTCGTCCCGCTCGAAGCCGCCCGGCAGCGGCCCGGCCGACCGGTGGATCCGGACGAACTCGCGGTCGCGGACCCGGCGTTGGGCGGGAATCAGGACGTCGATCCGGGCCAGGTCGGCCGGGTGTCCGGCGCTCGGCAGCCCCGCGTCGGCCAGCACCGCGTCCCCGGTCAGCAGCACCTCCCCGGCCTGCGGCGCCCGCCCCTTGGGGCTCGCGTACGCCAGCGCGGCGCGCAGCCGTTGATGCGCCGTCAATCGGCCGGACCGCAGGCAGATCACCCGGGGCAGCACCTGTTGCCAGGGCCCGTCGGGGCGCAGCCGGTGGGCGATGGTGCCGGACGGCACGCCGAGCCGGCGCAGTTGCGCCCGGGTGACGATGTGCTGCTGGTCGGCGCCGAGCAGCACGACGGGGTCGAGCGGGTTCACGCGGGTCATGCCCCGGGTGCTGCCCACCATGATCGGATGTATGCGAAACATCGCTCGTCGGGGGAGCCCACGAGAATGAGGTTGACGGAGCGCCGGTCGAACCACTGAGCTGAGGGCCATATGACGACTCCACCCACCGGCCCCGCGCTCGACGCGCTCAACGGCCTTTCGGTAGGCGATGCCTACGGTGCACAGCTCTTCGTCCCGGCCACCGCCGCCGCCCATTTCGCCGCCCGCACCGACCCGCCCGGCCCCTGGCCGTGGACCGACGACACCGAGATGGCGTGCTCGGTGTACGCCGCGCACACCGAACGCGGCACGATCGACACCTTCGACCTCACCCACGCCTTCGCCCGGCGCCACGACTTCGACCGCGGGTACGGTCCGGCCGCCAACCGGATGCTGCGGCTGGTCCGGGAGGGCGGTGACGCGAAGGCCCTGGCGGCCGAACTCTTCGACGGCCAGGGCTCGTACGGCAACGGTGCCGCGATGCGGGTCGCCCCGCTGGGGGCGGCGTACGCCGAGGACCCGGCCGCCGCGGTCCGGCCCGCCGCCGACACCGCCGTGATCACCCACACCCACCCGCAGGCGGTGGACGGCGCCATCGCGGTCGCGGTGGCCGCCGCGTACGCGGTGCGGGCGCGCACCGAGGCGATGACGCCGGAGTCCTTCCTGGAGGCGGTGATCTCCCTCACCCCTTACGGCGCCGTCCGTGACGGCCTCACCGAGGCGGTCCAGCTGCTCGCCGAACCGGACCCGAGGGCCGCCGCCGAGATCCTGGGCAACGGCAGCCGGACGTCCGCCGTCGACACCGTCCCGTACGCCCTGTGGTGCGCCGCCCGGCACCTGAGCGACTATCCGGCCGCCGTCCGGGAGGCGGTCGCGGCCGGCGGCGACATGGACACGGTGGCCGCGATCACCGGGGGAGTGGTCGCCGCACACACCGGGACCGAGGGCATTCCGGCCGCCTGGCTGGGCGCCCGCGAACCGCTGCCCGGGTGGGCGTTCCCCGAGCCGGGCGGCGTCCGGCCCGCCCCGGAGAGGGAGGGCCGCCTGAAGCCCATGCTGCTGCCCCGCGCCTGCCCGGTGCCTGACGTGGTCTGGACGGACGAGGAGTGGCAGCGGATCCGGGCCGGGCTGCGCCCCCGGGAGATGGAGGACAAGTGGGTGTCCCACACTGCCGAGGGCGTGCTGCGCCTGCACCGCAGCTGGACCGGCTTCGAGATCTGGAGCGTCCGGGTCACCCCGGTGCGCGGCGGCTGGCGACCCGGGTCGGCGCTGGCCGAGGCGCACCCCGACCGCTTCCGGGGAGCTGCCGATCCGGAGCTCCTCGCACGGGTCCTCGGCCTGGCCGCCAGGGGCTACGGGTGGCGGCCGTAGCCCCCTTCGGACCGTTTCAGGCCGTGATCAGGTGCCCGGGACCGCCGCCGTGTCTAAGGCACTCCTGGTTGATCGCCGGATCCGGGGCGCTGGGCGAGGTGGCGGCGGCGATCCGCAGCTCGATGATGTCCCGCACCGCGGGCCACTCGTCGTCGAGGATCGAGTAGAACGCGGTCGAGCGCACCACCCCGTCGAGCCCGCGCGAGTGGGCCCGGCGGACGCCCTCGGAGGTGGCGCCGAGCCGCTCGATGGCGGTGCGCGAGCGCTGGTTGCGGGCGTCGGCGCGCAGCGAGATCCGCTGCACCCCCCAGGTCTCGAAGGCGTGGCGCAGCATCAGCAGCTTGGCCTCGGTGTTGATGCCGGTGCCCTGGGCGCGCGGCGAGAGCCAGGTGTTGCCGATCTCGGCGGCGTCCGGGACGGCCGTGGCCGGGTCGCCGAACGGCACCCCGGGCACCGGTGGCCAGACCATCGGCCCCCGCCAGTAGTCGAGTTCCAGGAATCGGGTGGAGCCGACGACCCGGCCGTCCGCCACGTTCACCGTCGCGAACGGCAGCGACCGGCCCGCGGCCTGGTCGGCGAGGGCGCGCGCGATGTAGTCGCGGGCCGCTTCGAGGCCGTGCGGGACGGGCGTGAAGGCGTAGGTCGTACGGTCCTCGGCGCCGGCCTCGGCGATGGCCGAGGCATGGTGCGCGGCGAGGGGCTCCAGCCGCACGGTGCGGCCGGTGAGGATGACAGGTACGGGCACGGAACCTTCGGTCCTTCATCGGTCGGAGGGTGCCTACCGTGCCGGGGTACGGCTCGGGAGGCAGGGACAGTCGCCCCGGCCCCGGAGCACGCCCGCCGGTACCCGCGCACGCCGGAGAGCCGGTCGGGCGGGGCGGGGGCGGCGGCCCGGAGGCGGGCAGCGCGGTGCCGGAACGGACTCGGGTCCACGGACCGGTCCGGCGGGGATGAGCGAGGGGACAGTGTGCGTCCGCGAGATGGCCGATGAGGAAACGGGAGCGCGAAGGAAACAGGCGGCCAGATGAAGGCAAGATGCGTCGTGTGGGCTGGCCGAGCACCGGTCCGGGACGTGGCCGACGGCGTTACGGGACGACGTGACGACGACGCGACGATGCGAGGCAGCGAGAGGACGATACCCGCCAGAAGGCGGTGCGTCACTTCCCGGCACGCGAATGGCGGTGCGGGCCGCTGCGACCCGCCCCCGGACGGGCCGTTGAACACCCGTGACCAGGGGCTTTCCACCCGGGTGCGATCATGGTCCGGAGCGGTCCGGAGAGGCCGCCGGACCCGCCGCCGGGCGGGTCGGGAATTCCGGCGGCGCCCGGCACGCTGGAGAGGACGAGAAGCCGGTACGTCGTGACGAGTAGAGAACGGGGTTGGGTGCGCGGTGCGTGACTTCCAGGCGCTGTACGAGCTGGATCAGCAGGGCGTGGCCGCGGTGGCCGCGGCCACCGCGGAGCTGCGCGACACCGGTGCGGGCCTCGTGCTGCTCCAGCACTTCGAGGGCTTCATGGACGCCGGCGAGGCCGGCGGCCAGGTGGTGGCCCACCTGCTGGAGACGGGCTCGCCGCAGGTGGTGGCCCGTTTCGACCACGACCGCCTGGTCGACTACCGGGCGCGCCGCCCGGCGATGGTCTTCGACCGGGACCAGTGGGCGTCCTACGAGCCGCCGGAGATCCTGCTCCAGCTCGTCCGCGACGGCGCCGGCGCGCCGTTCCTGCTGCTCACCGGCCCCGAGCCGGACGTCGAGTGGGAGCGCTTCGCCGGCGCCGTCCGCGAGCTGGTGGAGCGCTTCGAGGTCCGGCTGGCGGTGGACTTCCACGGCATCCCGATGGGCGTGCCGCACACCCGCCCGGTCGGCCTGACCCCGCACGGCAACCGGCTCGACCTGGCGGCCGGCTACCCGCAGTGGTTCGAGCAGGCGCAGGTCCCGGGCAGCGCCCAGGCGCTGCTGGAGTACCGCCTGGCCGAGGCCGGGCACGACGTGCTGGGCTTCGCCGTGCACGTCCCGCACTACGTGGCACGCTCGGAGTACCCGGCGGCCGCCGTGCTGATCCTGGAGGCGGTGCAGTCCGCGACCGGCCTGGTGTTGCCGGGCACCCGGCTGCGCGAGCGGGTCGGCGAGGTGTACGCCGACATCGAGGAGCAGCTGGCGCACGGGGACGGCGAGTTGCGCTCGGCGATCCGCGGCATGGAGGGCCAGTACGACGCGGTGGCGGGGGCGGAGGGTCGGGAGAGCCTGCTGGCCGAGCCGGTGGACCTGCCGTCGGCGGACGAGCTGGGGCGGCGCTTCGAGCAGTTCCTGGCCGAGCACGAGCGCGGCGCGGAGTAGGCCCGGCGCGGAACAGGTCCGGGCCGGGAGTCGGTCCGGCGCGGAATCGGCCCCGTAGGGGCGGGAACCGGCCGGGTCTGCGGCAGCCGGGAGCCACGGGAGTCATTCGCGGGCCCCGTTCGTTGGTGGTGGCGGCGTCGGGGGACGCGCCGCCGTACGGAGCTGCCCGTGACGCCTATCCCCCGGGGGGATGCCATGCCCACGACCATGTCCAGGACCATCCGCCCGGCCGTCGCCCTGACGGCCGGGCTCGCCGCGCTGCTGCTCGCCGGGTGCACCGCCCCGGACGGCGGGACGGAGGGCTTCGCGGGCGCGCTGCCCGCCAAGAACGCCAAGTCCACGCCGCCGCCGAACGGCCCGTACGTGGCCCTCGGCGACTCGTACACCGCCGGCCTGAAGATCGCCCCGCAGGTGGGCGAGCCGAAGGGCTGCTCCCGCTCGGGGGTCAACTACCCGTCCCTGGTGGCGAAGGGGCTCGGGCTGCCGGCCGGCCAGTTCCAGGACGTCAGTTGCAGCGGCGCCCGCACCGGGGATCTGACCGGCGCCCAGGAGACCGACCACGGCACCAACCCGCCCCAGCTGGACGCGCTGACCTCGGCCACCCGCCTGGTGACGGTCGGCATCGGCGGCAACGACGCGGGCTTCATGGAGGTCGTCAAGGAGTGCGCCAAGGAGAACCTGGTGGACGCGGTGAAGGGCATCGTCGGCGCCACCCGCGCCTCCTCGCCCTGCCGCGAGCACTACGCCTCCGGCGGGACGGACGAGGTGCAGCGCAAGGTCGACGCGGCCGGTGAGCAACTCGGCAGGATCCTGCAGGACATCAAGCACCGCTCCCCGCAGGCCCGGGTCTACGTGATCGGGTACCCGACGCTGCTCCCGGCCGACCCGGCGAGCTGCCGGTCGGTGCTGGGCAAGGCGGTCGCGGCCGGGGACCTGGGCTTCCTCTCGGAGAAGGAGCAGCAGCTCAACAGCATGCTCAAGCGGCGGGCGGCGGGCGCGGGCGCGGTGTTCGTGGACGCGGCCGCCCCCTCGGCCGGGCACGACATGTGCGCGGGCGAGGCCACCCGCTGGGTCGAACCGCCCTTCCCGGCCCCGGGCCTGGCGGCGATCCACCCCAACGCCAAGGGGCAGGAGGCGGTGGCCGCCGTCGTCCTCAAGGCCGTCCGCGGCTGAGGCCGGAGGCCGGGGTCGGACCGCAGGCGGCGCCCGGCGGGCCGGCGCGGCCACCGGCGCGTCACCGGGGCCGGGGCGGACATCAGCGCGTACCGCAGGATTCACGCTCCGGCCCACGCCCCTTCGTGCGCGGCACACCCCGGCTGTCGGGGGCGCGGCGTACCGTGAGGGGCATATGGATGACACCGCGCACCGCCTCGCCGCCGCCCCGCTCCCGTACGACCACGCCGCCGAGGCCCGCTGGGTCCCCGAACCGGACAAGCGCCCCGGCCGCACGGCGTTCCAGCGCGACCGCGCCCGGGTGCTGCACTCGGCGGCGCTGCGGCGGCTGGCCGGCACCACCCAGGTGGTCGCCCCGATGCGCAGCGACTTCCCCCGCACCCGGCTCACCCACTCCCTCGAATGCGCCCAGGTGGGGCGGGAGTTGGGCGCCGCCCTGGGCTGCGACCCGGACCTCGTGGAGGCCGGCTGCCTGGCCCACGACATCGGCCACCCGCCGTTCGGCCACACCGGCGAGGAAGCGCTCGACCAGGCCGCCGAGGCCTGCGGCGGCTTCGAGGGCAACGCGCAGTCGCTGCGCATCCTCACCCGGCTCGAACCCAAGCGCTTCGCCCCGGAGGGTGAGCACCCCGCCGCTCGGCTCGCCCCCTGGCCCGGCCGCAGCGTCGGCCTCAACCTGACCCGCGCCGCCCTCGACGCCGCCACCAAGTACCCGTGGACGCGCGGCGCCCACCCCACCGACCCGGCCTCGCCCAAGTACGGCGTCTACGCCGACGACCTGCCGGTGTTCCGCTGGCTGCGGGCCGGCTCCCCGGCCGGGCGCAAGTGCTTCGAGGCCACCGTCATGGACTGGTCCGACGACGTCGCGTACTCGACCCACGACGTCGAGGACGGCCTCCAGGCCGGCCACATCGACCCGGCCGCGCTGCGGGCGCCGAGCGAGCGGGCCGAACTCTTCAAGGTCGCCGAGCGCTACGCCCCGGACGCCGAGCCGGAGGAGCTGGCCGCCGCCCTCGACCGGCTGCTCGCCCAGGACCGGTGGCCCCAGGAGTACGACGGCACGGCCCGCGCCCGGGCCGGGCTGAAGGACCTCACCAGCCAGCTGATCGGCCGCTTCTGCCTGGCTGCCGAGCAGGCCACCCGGGCCCGCTACGGCCCCGGCCGGCTCACCCGGTACACGGCCGAGCTGGTGGTGCCGCGGGGCGTCCGGCTGGAGGTCGCGGTGCTCAAGGCGGTCGCCGTCCGCTTCGTGATGCAGCGCGACGAGCAGGCCCAGCTGCGGGCCCGCCAGCGGATCGTGATCGCCGAGCTGGCGTACGTGCTCACCCAGCGCGCCCCCGAGGGCCTGGACCCGGTGTTCGGCGCGCTCTACCGCGAGGCCGAGGACGACCGGGCCGCCCTGCGCGCGGTCATCGACCAGATCGCCACCCTCACCGACGCCTCCGCCCTCGCCCTGCACGCCAGGCTCGTCGGCGCCGCCTGGGCCTGACCGCCCGCGGCCCCGGCGCCCGGCGTCCGACCGCCCAGGCGCAACCGCCCGGCGCCCGACCGCGCGCGGCGGGCCGGTCCCGGCGCGACCGGACCGCCGGGAAACCCCGGCCACCCCAGTAGACTTCCGGGGTGGCCGGGCGGATCAGGGACGAAGACGTACAAGCGGTGCGCAGCGCACTGCCGATCGACGCCGTGGTCGGCGACTACGTTCAGCTCACCAACGGTGGCGGCGGCGAGTACAAGGGCGTCTGCCCCTTCCACGACGAGAAGTCCGCCTCGTTCTACGTGAACCCGGCCAAGGGCGTCTTCCACTGCTTCGGCTGCCAGGAGAACGGCGACACCATCGCCTTCCTGATGAAGATCGAGCACTTCACCTTCGCCGAGGCCGTCGAGCGGATGGCCGCCCAGGCCGGCATCACCCTGCGCTACGAGGAGGGCGGCTACAGCCCCCGCCACCAGCAGGGCGAGCGGACCCGCCTGGTCGAGGCGCACAAGGTGGCCGCCGCCTACTACCGGGAGCAGTTGGCCTCGGCGGAGGCGGAGATCGGCCGCCGCTTCCTGGCCGAGCGCGGCTTCGACGAGGAGGCCGCGAAGACCTTCGGCGTCGGCTACGCCCCGGTGGGCTGGGAGCACCTGGTCCGCTACCTGCGCGGCAAGGGCTTCACCGACAAGGAGATCCTGCTCGGCGGCCTGGCCTCGCAGGGCCAGCGCGGCGGCCTGATCGACCGCTTCCGGGGCCGGCTGGTCTGGCCGATCCGGGACATCGCGGGCGAGGTGGTCGGCTTCGGCGCCCGCCGCCTGCGCGAGGACGACAACGGCCCGAAGTACCTGAACACCCCCGAGACGCCGATCTACAAGAAGTCGCACGTGCTGTACGGCATCGACCTGGCGAAGAAGGAGATCGCCAAGTCGGGCCGCGCGGTCGTGGTCGAGGGCTACACCGACGTGATGGCCTGCCACCTGGCGGGGGTCACCTCGGCGGTGGCCACCTGCGGTACGGCCTTCGCCGAGGACCACATCAAGATCATCCGTCGGCTGCTGATGGACACCTCGCAGTACCGCGGCGAGACGGTCTTCACCTTCGACGGCGACGCGGCCGGTCAGAAGGCCGCCCTGCGGGCCTTCGAGGACGACCAGAAGTTCGCCGCCAAGACCTCCATCGCGGTCAGCCCGGGCGGCATGGACCCGTGCGAGCTGCGCCTGGCCCAGGGCGACGAGGCGGTCAAGCAGCTGATCGACAACCCCGTCCCGCTGTTCGAGTTCGCGCTGGTCTCGGCGGTGTCCAAGCACCGGGTGGAGACGCCGGAGGGGCGGTCGGCGGCCCTGGAGGAGGCGGCCCCGATCGTCGCCAAGATCAAGGACCGCTCGATCCAGCACGAGTACGCCGTCCGCCTGGCCGGCATGCTCGGCATCCTGGACGAGCCCTTCGTCGTCCGCCGGGTCTCCCAGCTGGCCCGCTGGGACCGCGAGCGCCAGCAGAACCCCCGGGGCGCCGACCGCGGACGCCGCGTCGAGCCCGCGCCGGTGCGCCCGGCGCAGCCCGCCTTCCGGCTCAACCCGCGCGACCCGGCCCAGTTCGTCGAGCGGGAGCTGCTCAAGCTGGCGCTCCAGCACCCGGACCTGGTCAGCCCGGCCTTCGACCACTACGGCGAGGACGAGTTCCCCACCCTGCCGTACACCGCCGTCCGGCAGGCCATCGCCAAGGCCGGCGGCGCCGCGTACGGGGCGACGCTGCCCGACTTCACCAGCGCGGTGCGCGAGGCGGCCCCGGACGACCAGGTGCGCTCGCTGGTCACCGAGCTGACCGTCGAGCCGGTGCGCTCCCGCCGGAAGGTGGACGCGGTCTACGCCGGGGAGTTCCTGGTCAAGCTGCGCCTGCTGGCGGTGGACCGGCGGATCGCCGAGGTCCGCGGCTACCTCCAGCGGCTCGGCCACCGGGCCGACGCCGAGCAGCAGCACGCGGTGCAGACCGAGCTGTGGCAGCTCCAGCAGTACGGTCAGCAGCTCCGCAGCCAGGGCGCGGCGGGGCTGTAGGAGTGCGGCGGGGCCGTGGGAGCGGCCCAGAAAGTCGGCGCACGAGTCTCGGCCACGGAGTGTGGCGTACCGCACACTGGAGGGCGTCCCACCTCCGTTCAGCGCGGGTCCGCCAGAGTCGCGCCCGCCCCGAGGGATGCCCGTGGACCGAGGCTTCGCCGCGACCGCCAGCCCGACCGCCGCACCGCCCGGCGCGCTGAGTGCCGCACCGCCCGGGGAACGGGAGACGGACCACGGCCGGGCCGGGGCCGCGTCCCCGGACGGCGCCCGAGGCGTGCCGGAGGGTCACCCCGAGGCCCCGGAGACGGAGCCCGACGCAGAGGGTCCGGAGCCCGACGCAGAGGACCCGGAGCCCGACGACGGGGACGAGGAGGAGCCCCGCCCGCCGGCCGAGGGCGACGTCGGCCCGGCGCCGGACCTGCTCCGCCAGTACCTGCGCGAGATCGGCCGGGTCCGCCTGCTCACCGCCGCCGAGGAGGTGGAGCTGGCCCGCCGGGTCGAGGTCGGCCTGTTCGCCGAGGAACGGCTGAACGGTGACCCCCCGCCGCCCGACCCGCTGGCCCGCGAACTGGACACCCTGGTGGTGCGCGGCCGGATCGCCAAACGCCGGCTGATCGAGGCGAACCTGCGGCTGGTGGTGTCCGTCGCCAAACGCTACGTCGGCCGCGGACTGACCCTGCTGGACCTGATCCAGGAGGGCAACCTGGGCCTGATCCGGGCGGTGGAGAAGTTCGACTACGCCCGCGGCTACAAGTTCTCCACGTACGCGACCTGGTGGATCCGGCAGGCGATGAGCCGGGCGCTGGCCGACCAGGCCCGGACGATCCGGGTGCCGGTGCACGTGGTCGAGCTGATCAACCGGGTGATCCGGGTGCAGCGCGCCCTGCTGCAGGAGCGCGGGCTGGAACCGACTCCGGCCGGGATCGCCGCCGCCCTGGAGCTGACCGAGGAACGGGTGCGCGAACTGCTCCGGCTGGCCCAGGAGCCGATCTCGCTGCACACCCCGGTCGGCGAGGAGGACGACGTCGCGCTCGGCGACCTGATCGAGGACGCCGACGCCGCCTCACCCGCGGAGTCCGCCACCTTCCTGCTGCTGCGCCAGCACCTGGACGCGGTCCTGGCCACCCTGGGCGAGCGGGAGCGCCAGGTCGTCCAGCTCCGCTACGGGCTGGACGACGGCCGCCCGCGCACGCTGGAGGAGATCGGCGCGGTGTTCGGCGTGACCAGGGAGCGGATCCGCCAGATCGAGTCGAAGACGCTGATCAAGCTCCGCGACCACGCCTTCGCGGCGCAGCTGCGCGGGTATCTCGACTGAGCGGCCCACCGGGATCGGCTAGGACCGGCCCGGGGAGGGCTGTGCGCCGGCGGGCTGCGCCGCGGTCGGCTCTGCGGCGGTCGGCTGCGCCGGGGACGGCGTGTCGGCGACCGCCGCGTCCGGGCTGGTGCCCGGGGGCGGCGAGGCGGGGCCGATCGGGATCGGGGTGGAGGCCACCACGGCGGCCAGGCCGGAGACGGGCGAGGTGCAGACGTGCCCGGCCGGCTGGTACCCGCAGACCTGGAAGGTGACGGCCGGGTCGGCCGCGTCCAGCATCGACGAGTAGTTGTCGTAGCCCCAGTGGATGAGCGCCGTCTCGCTCTGGCCGGAGCCGTCGGTGATGGTCGCGTAGTCGTTCGGCTCGCCCTCGGTGATCGCCGCCCAGGCCGCCTGGCAGGTCTGGCTGTACCGGAGGTAGACGACGACCTTGCCGATGACGTCGGTCTGCAGGGTCCGGGCGTCCTTGCCGCAGCCGGTGGCCTTGGGGTCCTTGTGCGCGCAGCCGACGGCCTGGCAGACGGGAGCGCCCGGGACGGGCTTGGCCGCGGTGGCGGTCGGGACGGGCTCGGCGACGGTCTGCGGCTGCTCCTGGTGCCGGGTGGCCCGCAGGCCGACCAGCACCAGCAGGGCCACCAGCAGGGCGGCGCCGGTCAGCAGCGTCGCCGGGCGCCGCCACCACGCCACGGGTGCCGGCACGGTGCCGCCGGGCTCGCCGGGCTCGCCGGGCTCGCCGGGTGCGCCGGGTGCGGCGGTCAGGTCGAGCACGTCGGTCACGTCGGTCACGTCGGAGGCGGCAGGTGCGTCGGAGGCGGCGGGCCCGCCGGTCCGGTCCGTCGGGGGCTGTGCCGCCGGGGCCTGCTCGGGGGCCGCCTGCGCGGCGGGTTCCTCCGGAGCGGCGGGCCCGCCGTCCTCCTCGGGCCCCGCCACGGCCCGCTCCCACAGCGCCCGCAGGGCCGGCCCGTCGCAGTCCACCGCCCCGGTCAGCGCCTCCAGCGCCTGCCCGGTGATGACCCGCTTGCCGTTCAGCCAGCGCTCCCAGGAGGCCCGGCTGTAGTGCGTCCGGGCGGCCAGCTCGGACAGCGAGAGTCCGGCGGCGTCCTTGATGGCCCGGAGCTCCTCGGCCAGGAGCCGGGCGGGTCCGGACAGCTCTTCGGGCAGGTTCTTCCAGGCGGAACCCATGGGGCCTTCCAACGGTGCGAGACGGGAACGGGGGACGGGGAGCGCGGAACGGGCTCCGGCCGGGGCCGTCCGGGTGTCTCCGCTTCTCCAAACCCATCGGTCCGGCGTCCCAAACCCCAGGTCATGGCGCTGAGACGGACGGAAGTGTCTCACAACCCCCGGGAACGCTCGCATGTGCACGTGTCCGTCGTGCACAGTTCTCTGGTCGGCGCGGTTCGCCGCCCGACGGCGTCGTTCGGACGCGGACCGGTCACCGGTCCCCGCTCCGGCAGCACGTCCCGATTCCCCCACCGGCCGGGGCAGCCTCGCGGGGGGAGGCTGCCCCGGTTCGTCCGGGACGCACGGTGGGGAGGGCGCTTCGCCGCGCCCTCCCCACCGTGATCACGCCCTACCGCGTTCACGTCCCACCGCGTTCACGCCCCGGTGGACGCACGCCTAGTGGTGGAAGCCCGACCGGGCCGGCACCCCCAGCTCCTTGAGCGGGCCGGGCTGGCGCCGCAGCTCCGGCAGCAGCCGGGAGAGGTCGGCCAGCAGCAGGTCGGCGAGGTCCAGCGAGAAGCCGTTGCGGCAGACCACCCGGAGCACCGACAGGTCCGTCCGGTTCGCGGGGAAGGTGTACGCGGGCACCTGCCAGCCGCGTTCGCGCAGCCGCCGCGAGACGTCGAACACGTCGAACGGCTCGTCGTCGGCGGTGGTGAGGGCGAAGACCGGCAACTGGTCGCCGCGGGTCAGCAGCCGGAAGCCGCCCAACTGCCCGATCGCTTCGGACAGGTGGATGGCGACCTCGCGGCAGGCGCCCTGGACGGCCCGGAAGCCGTCCCGGCCGAGCCGCAGGAAGACGTAGTACTGCGCGACGACCTCGGCGCCGGGGCGGGAGAAGTTGAGCGCGAAGGTCGGCATCTCGCCGCCGAGGTAGTTGACCCGGAAGACCAGTTCCTCCGGCAGAGCCTCCTGGTCGCGCCACAGGGCCCAGCCGACTCCGGGGTAGACCAGGCCGTACTTGTGCCCGGAGCTGTTGATCGAGGCGACCCGGGGGAGCCGGAAGTCCCAGACCACCTGGGGGTCGAGGAAGGGCGCCACCATGCCGCCGGAGGCGCCGTCCACGTGCACCGGGACGTCGAGGCCGGTGCGTTGCTGGAGGTCGTCCAGGGCCGCGCAGATCTCCGCGATCGGCTCGTAGGAGCCGTCGAAGGTGGAACCGAGGATGCCGACCACGCCGATGGTGTCCTCGTCGCACAGCGCGACCGCGTGCTCGGCGTCGAGGTGGAAGCGCTCGCCCTCCATGGGCGCGGTGCGGGCCTCGACCTCCCAGAAGGTGCAGAACTTCTCCCAGCACACCTGCACGTTGACGCCCATCACCAGGTTGGGCCGGGCCCCGGCCGCGTAGCGCTCGGCGTTGCGGCGCATCCAGCGGCGCTTGAGCGCCATGCCGGCCAGCATGCAGGCCTCGCTGGAGCCGGTGGTGGAGCAGCCGACCGCGGCGTCCGGGTCGGGGGCGTGCCAGAGGTCGGCGAGGATCGCCACGCAGCGCCGCTCCAGTTCGGCGGTCTGCGGGTACTCGTCCTTGTCGATCATGTTCTTGTCCAGGCACTCGGTCATCAGCCGGGTGGCCTGCGTCTCCATCGAGGTGGTGACGAAGGTCGCCAGGTTGAGCCGGGCGTTGCCGTCCAGCATCAGCTCGTCGTGGATCAGCTGGTACGCGGTGTCGGCTGCGATGGGCCCCTCGCCGAGCCGGTGCAGCGGCGGTGCCAGCTTCATCGAGCCCAGCGGGTCGGCGGCGCCCACGAGCGGACCGATGCTCAGCCGGCGGTCGTTGCCGGCCCCCTTGTGCAGCGCCATGGAGTCCTGCCGCCCTTCGAGCCGGTGGCCGTGTCCCGTCCCACGCTGCCACCGGCCGCCGGGTGACGCATCTTCACCGGCCGGGGCCGGGCGCCGCCGTCCCCGGCCGGCGAGGCCGCCGCAGCCGGGGTCAGGCCGCCGTCTCCGGGTGGATCTGTTCGCGGGCGGCGCGGTACTGCTGGCGCACCGCCGAGCCGATCGCCAGGTCCTGCTCCCCGTCCGGCTCGACGGTCTCGGCGTCCGGCAGCTCCCACTCCGGCGGCTCCGGGGTGCCGGCCAGTGCCCAGGCGGCCTGCCGGGCGGCCCCGCGGGCGGCGTGGGCGCCCGGCGGCGGCACCACGACCGGGACGCCGAACAGCGGCGGGGCGATGTGCCGGACGGCGGGCAGCCGCCCGGCCGCGCCGAGCAGGAACACCCGCCGCACCGCGACGCCCTGGGCGCGCAGCACGTCGAGGGCGTCCGCGATGTTGCACAGCATGCCCTCGACGGCGGCCCGGGCCAGGTGCTGCGGTGTCATCGACTCGGCCCGCAGGCCGGTCAGGGTGCCGGCCGCGTGCGGGAGGGCAGGCGTCCGCTCGCCGTCCAGGTAGGGGAGGAGCACCAGCCCGTACGCGCCGGGGGAGGAGTGCAGGGCGAGGTCGCTCAGGCCGTCCAGGTCCCGGCCGAGCATGGCGGCGGTGGCGCGGAGCACCTGTGCGGCGTTGAGGGTGGCGACCATCGGGAGGTGGCGGCCGGCGGCGTCGGCGAAGGAGGAGATCAGCCCGGTGGCGTCCACCACGGCCTGGTCGTGCACGGCGAAGATCGTTCCGGCGCTGCCGAGCGAGACCACCGCGTCGCCGGGGCGCAGCCCGAGGCCGAGCGCGGCGGCCATGTTGTCGCCGGTGCCGGCCGAGATCAGCAGGCCCTCGGGGGTGTGCCCGGCGGGTTCGGCGGGGTCGAGCACCTCGGGCAGCCGCAGCTCGTGGCCGAGCGCCAGCTCGACCAGGTCCTGCCGGTACTCGCCGGTGATCGGGGACCAGTAGCCGGTGCCGGAGGCGTCGCCCCGGTCGGTGGTGCGGCGCCTGGGGTGGCCGAGGAGCTGCCAGACCAGCCAGTCGTGCGGGAGCAGCACCTCGGCCACCCGGCGGGCGTTGGCCGGCTCGAACTCGGCCAGCCAGCGCAGCTTGGCGATGGTGTAGGTCGGGCTGGGGACGGCGCCGATCGCGGCGGTCCAGGCGGCCGGGCCGCCGAGCGCGTCCAGCAGCTTGGCGGCGGCGCCGCCGGAGCGCGGGTCGTTCCAGAGGATCGCCGGCCGGACCAGCACGCCGCCCGCGTCCAGGCCGATCATGCCGTGCTGCTGCGCGCTGACGCCGATGGCCCGGACGCCCTCCAGCAGGCCGCCGGCGGCGGCGTCGCCGAGCGAGTGCAGCCACAGCTGCGGGTCGGCCTCGCCGGGGCGGGTGTCCGGGTCCTCGGGGACGGGGTGCGGCGCCTTGCCGGAGCGCAGGACGGCGCCGGTGTCGGCGTCGCACGCGACGATCCGGGTGCGGTTGGTCGAGCTGTCTATCCCCGCGACGATGGCCATGCCGAGATCATGCCTCAGCCCGGCCCTGGACGCGTCCGGGCCGGGTGAGGTGTTGCCCGTTCGGGACTCGACGCAGGGCCCTGGTACACCCTGGCGTCACCGTCCCGTCACGGGCGGAAGGTACCCCAGCCGTCGTCCTCGGCCCGGGAGCGGTTGAAGTACGGCACCCGGTCGGTGACGGCGTTCGGCAGCCGGTCGCCGACCTTGTCCGCGACGGCGCCGGCGGCCTTCCCGGCGACCGCGCCGGCCTGCTGCCTGGCTCGGTCGGCGGCGCCCTGCACCGTGGGGTTCTGGGCGATCTGCCGGGTGACCTTCGTGATCTGGTCGTAGCGCCGGCGCCCGGCCCGGGAGCCCAGGACGTAGCCGGCCGCGAACCCCGCGGCCAACGACAGCTTCCACATGATCGGATCCACCCTCTCCTGGCGGCCTTCTGCCGCATTGCCCTACCCGTCCGTCGGGACGGCGAACCGTCCGTGCCCCCCAGCATCCCCGGGGGCCGTGCGGGGCGCGCGCCGGGCACGCCGGGTGGGAGGCCGCGCGGGAGCCCCGGGGGCGGTCCGGCGAAAGCGATTGGCGGACCACCCCCCCGAGTGCGCTAATGTATGTCCCGCAGCGAGCGCCGAGGAGCCCGGGGAACCGGGGGCCGAGGCGGAAGCCGATCCCCCATAGCTCAATTGGCAGAGCAGCCGACTGTTAATCGGCAGGTTATTGGTTCGAGTCCAATTGGGGGAGCTCGGGAGAGGTCTTGCAAGAGCCCTCCTCCCGTCCGTGGTACAGCAGTTCGGTACCGCGATCCCGCATAGCTCAATTGGCAGAGCAGCCGGCTGTTAACCGGCAGGTTTTTGGTTCGAGTCCAAATGCGGGAGCTTCATCGGGTCCGCCCGGTGACTGCTCAGAGCGAAGGCCCCTCGGATGACCGGGGGGCCTTCGTGTTGCCTTCGTCACCTCGCGACGGCCGGGCGGCTCGGGCGGCCGCCTCCGGAGCTCGGACGGCCGCCTCCCGGGCCCGGGTGGCCGCCGCGCCCGGGTTCAGGCGGTCGCCTCCCGGTAGAGCGCGGAGACCCGCTGGTCGAAGGTGACGCTGTAGGAGGTGCCGGCCGTCTCGCCGCCCTCCTGGTAGCCACCGATCACGCCCACGACCGCGCCGCTGTCCGTCACCCACGGGCTGCCGCTGGTGCCGTCGGTGTAGCCGTCGCAGTCGAAGCGCTCCTGGGTCGGGCTCTGCGAGCGGGTCCTGGCCGCGCAGGTGATCGGCTCGTCGCGTTCGTTCGGGTAGCCGGTCACCGAGACGGCGAGCCCGAAGCCCTGGCCGGTGGCGATCGGGTTGCCGCCGACGGCGTCCTCGACCTGCTTGCCGCCGACCGTGCCCACGGTGACGAAGGCCACGTCGTACTCGGGGTCGTCGTCGTCCGCCCAGCGCGGGTCGACGGTGATCGACTTCACCGGCCAACTGCCGTACGGGATGAAGCCGTTGCGGTAGCCGGGGGTGAACACCAGGCCGTCCAGCAGGCCGATCCGGCGGTTCTGCACGCAGTGCGCGGCGGTGACCAGCAGGTTGTGCCTGGGGCTGCGGACGACGCTCGCCGTGCAGGCCCGGGGGCCCTGCGCGGTGCGGACCGAGAGGGTGCCGATCCGGTCGCGGGTGCTGCTCTGCTGCGCGACCTCGGCGGCGGGTGCCTGGTCCTGCTCGCCCCCGTCGCACGCGGTTCCGGCGGCGAGCAGCAGGGCCGCCAGCGCGACCGTCCGTGCGGCGCGCGGGGGCCGTGCCGGGCGGGGGGCCATCGGGGCTCCGTCTCGTTCTTCGGGGCGGGCACCGGGTCCGTGCGTTCCGCCGTTCGAGAGGAAGATCTATCAGGCCGTGCCCGGCGGCGCCACCGCCGCCCCTCCGGTCAGCCGGTGGCCCGGTCGTAGAGCGCCTGGACGCGGTCGCCGAAGTAGCTGCTGTACGAGGTGTCCGGGCTGTCGCCGCCCTGCTGGTAGCCGCCGATCACGCCGACCACGGTGCCGGTCCTGGTGCTCGGGTCGAAGTCGGTCACCCAGGGGCTGCCGCTGGTGCCGCCGGTGTAGTCGGGGCAGTCGATCCGCAGCTGGGTGGAGCTCTGCTCGGTGGTGTTGTTGGCGCAGGTGATCGGGACGTCGCTGGTGCCGGGGTAGCCGGTGATCCGCACGGGCAGCTGGTAGCCGAGGCCGACGCCCAGCTTGTTGGCGCCGAGCACCTGCTGCACCTGCTGCCCGTTCTGGGCCTGGACGACGGCGAAGGCGACGTCCACGTCCGGGTCGGCGTGGTCCTTCCAGCCGTCGTCGACGGTGACGGCGATCAGCGGCCAGACACCGCTGGGGGTGTCGCCGTTACGGTAGCCGGGGACGAAGACGAGGTCGCTGCGCTGGCCGAGTTGGGGGTCCCAGACGCAGTGCGCGGCGGTGACGATGAGGTTGAGCCCGGCGCTGTCGACGACGCTGGCGGTGCAGAAGTGGTCGCCGTCCGCGTTGCGGGTGAAGACGGCGCCGACCAGGCCGTTGAGCACGGTGGGCCTGGCGGTGCGGGTGACTCCGGTGTGCCTGGAGACGGCGCCCCTGAGCCGTTGTCGGCTCCAGCCGTGGCCGCCGCCGGAGGCCGAGGCGGATCCGGAGGGAGGGGCGGAGCGGGTGGCCGGAGCCGAGCTGACCGTCGGCGCGCCCCCGCCGGGCCCGGCGGAGGTGGTGCAGCCCGCCGCGGTCAGCAGCACCGCGAGCGCCCCGGCCGCGGCTCCCGTCCCACGTGTCGTCATCCGTCCAGGCTGCCCGTGCGGCCGTCCGGGCGCCACCCGAACTGCGCAATCAGGACAGGCGCACGCCTGTGCGCACCCGTGCGCGCCCCCGGCGCGCACCACGGGTGATCGACCGGCTATGCTGCGCGGGACGTCCTTTCGGGGCCGTCTGCTGCTGCCGTGGTCGACGACCGGCGCACGCGGCGAACCGGGGCGGTAGCTCAGCCGGTTAGAGCAGGGGACTCATAATCCCTTGGTCGTGGGTTCGAGTCCCACCCGCCCCACCTCAGCCACTGATCGATCGTTGGATCGATCATCAGACAAAACAGTGGCTTGATCTGGCAGAACGGCTCCAGTTCCGGTCGGAACTGTAGAGCATCGACCAGCCGCTCAGGGCCTGGCGCGCCGAGATTCACCCACCAGTGGACATTGAGTGGACATGGCCCGGGATGGGCCGGCTTGCCCCACCCCCAGACGCATGCGGTCAGACCTCTGGCGTCGTCGGCGAAAAAAGTGATATCACTTTGACAGCTGGATCGGAAACACTCGCTGGAGGAGCTGGTCTCATGGCCACACCGCGTTCTGCCGTCGACGTCGAAGGCGGCCCCGTCCTCGACCTTCCGGCCCCCAAGATCACCGAGCGGGTCATCACCGGTGCCGCGGGGCTGCCGGTGCTCGGAGGGACGCTGCTCGGCCTGCTCGCGGGGATCGGGGCGACCATCGCCGGCGGTCTCCAACTGGCCGGCGGGTCCAAGGCGCTGGGGATCACCCTGCTGACCGTCGGGCCGCTGGCCGTCCTGGGCGCGCTGCTGCTGCTGTGCGGGCTGACCGTGGTCTCGCCCGGCCAGGCGCGGGTGGTCCAGCTGCTCGGCCGCTACCGCGGCACCATCCGCGCCGAGGGCCTGACCTGGCTGAACCCGTTCACCAGCCGCCGCCGGATCTCCACCCGGATCCGCAACCACGAGACCGAGACCAACAAGGTCAACGACGCGGACGGCAACCCGATCGAGATGGCCGCCGTGGTGGTCTGGCAGGTCGAGGACACCGCCAAGGCCGTGTTCGAGGTGGACGACTACAGCGACTTCGTCGCCATCCAGACCGAGACCGCCGTCCGGCACATCGCCAGCAGCTACCCGTACGACGCCCACCGCGAGGGCCAGTTGTCGCTGCGCGACGGCGCGGAGGAGATCAGCCGGATGCTCTCCGCCGAGATCGCGGCCCGGGTCGTCTCGGCCGGGGTGCGGGTCGTCGAGTCCCGGATCACCCGGCTCGCCTACGCGCCCGAGGTCGCCCAGGTGATGCTCCAGCGCCAGCAGGCCGGGGCCGTGGTCGCGGCACGGCGGCTGATCGTCGAGGGCGCCGTCGGTATGGTCGAGGAGGCGTTGGACCGGCTCGCCGAGCGCGACGTCGTCGAACTGGACGAGGAGCGCAAGGCCGCCATGGTGAGCAACCTCCTGGTGGTGCTCTGCGGCGACCGGGGCACCCAGCCCGTCGTGAACACGGGCTCCCTCTACCAGTAAGGCGCGGCGTTGGCGACGGAGCGGAAGAAGATCCTGCTGCGACTGGACCCGGCGGTCCACGACGCACTGGCCCGGTGGGCCGCGGACGAGCTGCGCAGCGCCAACGCGCAGATCGAGTTCCTCCTTCGCCGTGCCCTCAGCGACGCGGGCCGGATGCCCGGCGACGCGGCCCGTCTTCCCCGGCGCGGCCGACCGCCCAAGGAGAACCCGGAGGCCGGCGGTTCCGACGCCGGATGAACGGGCCCATCCACCGTCCATCTGCTTGGAGTCCATCGTGGACCTGCCCATCACCCTGCCGGAGAAGCTCTACCTGCTCGCCTACAACCCCGAGCGCGAGCGGCTCACCGCCACCGCCAGGCTCGACCTGGTGCTGCGGGCCGCCGCGCTCGCCGAACTCCTGCGGCGCGCGCTGATCCGCGACGACGGCCGGCATCCGGCCGCCGTCGACGGAGCGTCGGCCGACGGCCTCGACCCGCTCTCCGCCGCGATGCTGGAGCAGATCCGGCAGGGCCGGCGGCGCACCTGGCAGAGCTGGATCGGCCGTCGCCAGGGCCCGGCGTCCCGCGCCGCGCGGGTGGTCCGGGACGGGCTGGCGGCGTCCGGGCGGATCCGGCTCGAACAGCGCCGCGCGCTCGGACTGTTCCCGTGCACCCGGGTCGTCCTGCCGGAGCAGCGGCTGCGCAAGTCGCTCGTGGCGTCGGTGGGTTCGGCGCTGAAGGCGCCGCTCAGCCGGGTCGATCCGGCGGACGCCGCGCTGGTCGCGCTGGTCGACGCCGCCCGGCTCGGAGCCGTCCTGCCGTGGCGCCAGAGCCGCGAGTTCCGCACCCGGATCGACAAGCTGGCCCCCGCCGCGGGCCCCGTCCCGCGCGCCCTGCGCCGGGCCATCAGCACCCGCAACGCCGACGCCGCGGTGGTCTGACCCAGCCGGTGTGATCCGAACGAGAGGCCCGGTCGCCGACACGGCGGCCGGGCTTCCCGCGTTCCGCGCCCGCGCCCGCGCTCGTGCCCCATCCACCGATCGGTTGATCCGCCCTCCACCGCGCCCGCCCGCAGCTCTGACCGTCCGGTCGATCCGCGGCCGGGGCCCCGCGCGGGAAGCTCGTCGCAGGCCGGAAGAACCGGCCGGACCAGCGGGGACGAGCGGGAGGGAACGGCGCGATGGCCGTGATCGAGGTGGCGGGGCTGCGCAAGGCCTACGGGCGGCGCCAGGTGCTGGAGGGGGTCTCCTTCGGCGTGGAGCGCGGCGAGGTGTTCGGCCTGCTGGGGCCGAACGGCGCGGGCAAGACGACCGCCGTGGAGTGCTGCGAGGGCCTGCGCCGGGCCGACGCGGGGACGGTCCGCGTCCTCGGCCTGGACCCGGTGAAGGACGCCCACCGGCTGCGGCCGAGGATCGGCATCCAGCTCCAGCAGGCCCAGTTGCAGGGCGCGCTGCGGGTCGGCGAGGCGCTGGAACTGTACGCCGCGCTCTACCCGAACCCCAGGGACTGGCGCGAGCTGCTCGACGAGTGGGGGCTCGCCGACCAGCGCCGGACCCCGTTCGACAAGCTCTCCGGCGGCCAGCGCCAGCGGCTGCTCGTCGCCCTCGCCCTGATCGGCAACCCCGAGGTGGCCTTCCTGGACGAGCTGACCACCGCGCTCGACCCGCAGGGCCGCCGGGACACCTGGGAGCTGGTCCGGCGGATCCGCGACGAGGGCGTGACGGTGGTCCTGGTCTCGCACTTCATGGACGAGGTCGAGGCGCTCTGCGACCGGGCCGCCGTCCTCGACGGCGGACGGATCGTCGCCACCGGCACCCCCGCGGAGCTGATCGCCCGCTCCGGCACCGGCGGCACGCTCGGCTTCCGCCCCAGCGGGCCGCTGGACACCGCCCGGCTGGCGGCCCTGCCGGGGGTCACCGGGGTCGAGGAGCGGGACGGCCGGGTCGAGGTCTCCGGCGTCGGGGACTTCGCCGACGAGGTCACCGGCCTGCTCGCCCGCGAGGGGATCGTCGTCACCGGGCTGCGGATCCGCGAGCACAGCCTGGACGACGCCTACCTCGCCCTGACCCGCCACGACTCCTGAGCCGTCACACTTCCTGACTCACCGCGACACCTGAGCCGTCACGCCCCCTGAGCCGTCACGCCCTCTGACCCGCCACGACTCCTGAGCCGCCATCACCACGCCCGAGGGGACCACCACCGTGAACCGCACCGCCCACCACACCGCCCACCACACCGCCCACGCCGTCCGCCGCCTGGCCGTCGCCGAGGCCCGCCTGTTCCTCCGCGACCCGCTGACCGCCTTGTTCAGCCTCGCCTTCCCCGTCGTGCTGTTCCTCGTCCTCGGCTCCGTCCCGGCCCTGCGCAAGACCTCGCCCGACATGCACGGCATGAGCACCATCCAGCTGTACGCGCCGATCCTGGCCGTCTTCACCCTGCTGCTGCTCGGCCTCAACGGCCTGCCCTCGCTGCTCGCCACCTACCGCGAACGCGGCGTGCTGCGCCGGATGTCCGCCAGCCCCGTCCGCCCGGCGCTGCTGTTCGGCGCGCTGCTGCCGCTGTACCTGGGCGTCGCCGTCGTCTCGGTGCTGCTGGTGGTGGCGGCCGGGCCGTTGCTCGGGGTGTCGCTGCCGCGCCGGCCGCTGGGGTTCCTGCTGGCCTTCCTGCTGGCCGCCGCCGCGCTGCTGTCGGTCGGCCTGCTGCTCGCCGCGGTCGTCCCGTCCGCCAAGGCCGGCAACGCGGTCGGCGCGCTGGCCTTCTTCCCGATGATGTTCTTCTCCGGGATCTGGCTGCCGCGCGAGTTCTCGCCGGCCCTGCTCAACCGGATCGGCGACTTCACCCCCAGCGGCGCCGCCGTCCAGACCCTGCAGGACGCTTGGTCCGGGCGCTTCCCGCACGCCGTGGGCCTGCTCACACTCGCGGCGTACGCGGTGCTCGCGGGGGCCGCGGCTGCCAGGCTGTTCCGGTGGGAATGATCATGCGGCCACCGGCCGACGAGAGCGCGCTCGGCGACTGGTTGGACCGGTTGGACCGGCTGATCGGCCCGTTCTGCTTCGTCGCCCTGCTGCTCGCCACCGCTCTGGCCCTGCTGGTCCCCGTCCCGACCGCGCGCTCCGCGGCCGCCACCCTCCCGGTGGCGGCCGCCGCCTTCCTGTGGCTGGTCCTGCGCTCGGTGCTCGACCGCACGCCGGGGCCGGACGGCCGCGCCCGGTACGCCGGCGCCCACTTCGCCGTCCTGCTGGCGCTGACCACCGTGCTGGTGCTGGACAACCCGATCTTCGGCTTCTTCGCCTTCACCGGCTACCTGCACGCCGCCCAGTACCTGTGGGGCCGGGGCCGGATGGCGGGCGCGGCCGCGGCCACCGTTCCCACCTCGCTCTCCCAGGTCGGCGGGGCCCTGCCCGACAGCCCGGCGGAGTTCGGCGGACTGCTGACCGTCGTCGCCTTCAACCTGATGGTGGTCGGGTTGCTGTTCGCGCTCCGCGAGGTCGCCGACCGGCTGAGCGCCCGCCGCAAGGCCGCCAACGCCGAACTCGCCGAGGCCAACCGGCTGCTCACCGAGACCCTCGCCGAGAACGCCGGACTGCATGCCCAACTCCTCGTCCAGGCCCGGGAGGCCGGGGCCGCGGACGAGCGCCGCCGGCTCGCCCGGGAGATCCACGACACCGTCGCCCAGGGCCTGGCCGGGATCGTCACCCAGCTCCAGGCCGCCGACCAGACCCGCGCCCAGGACGCCGCGGCCGCCGAGCGGCACCGGGCGAACGCGGCGGCCCTCGCCCGGGAGAGCCTGACCCAGGCCCGCCGGGCCGTCCACGCGCTGCGCCCGATCGAGCTGGAGCGGGCCGCGCTGCCGGAGGCGCTGGCGGAGCTGGTCGAGCAGTGGCGGGAGCGCAACGGCGCCGCCGCCGGGCTGACCGTCACCGGCGAGGCCCGCCCGCTGCACCCCGAGGTAGAGGTGACCCTGCTGCGGATCGCCCAGGAGTCGCTGGCCAACGCCGCCAAGTACGCGCGGGCCTCCCGGGTCGGCGTCACCCTCTCGTACATGCCCGACCTGGTCACCCTGGACGTCCGGGACGACGGCGTCGGCTTCGACCCGGCCGCCGAGCCCGCCTCCCGGGCCACCGGCGGCGGCTACGGCCTGGACGTGATGCGCCGCCGCGTGCAGCGCCTGGCCGGGCGGCTCGACCTGGAGACCGAACCGGGCGCCGGCACGACCGTGTCCGCGACCCTGCCGGCGATCAGCATGGAGGAGTAGAACCGTGAGCGACGCGACGACGATCAGACTGCTGTTGGTGGACGACCACCCGGTGGTCCGGGACGGGCTGCGCGGGATGTTCACCGCCGCCCCCGGCTTCGAGGTGGTCGGCGAGGCCGGGGACGGCGCCGAGGCGCTGGTCCTGGTCGCCGCGCTGCGCCCGGACGTGGTGCTGATGGACCTGCGGATGCCGCGGATGGACGGCGTCACCGCGATCCGCGAGATGGCCGAACGCGGCCTGCCCGGGCGGGTCCTGGTGCTCACCACCTACGACACCGACGCCGACGTGCTGCCCGCCGTCCGGGCCGGCGCCACCGGCTACCTGCTCAAGGACGCGGCCCGGGAGGAGCTGTTCCACGCCGTCCGGGAGGCCGCCCGCGGCGCCTCGGTGATCGCGCCGACCGTCGCCGCCAAGCTGCTCGGCCAGGTCCGCGCGCCCGTGCGGGAGCCGCTCAGCCCGCGCGAGCTGGAGGTGCTGGAACTGGTCGCCTCCGGGGCCACCAACCGGGAGGCCGCGGCCCGGCTGTTCATCAGCGAGGCCACCGTGAAGACCCACCTGATCCACGTCTACGCCAAGCTCGACGTCAAGGACCGCGCCTCCGCCGTCGCCGCCGCCTACAACCTGGGGCTGCTCACCCCGACCGGCCGGTCGTAAGCTGGCCGGATGCTCGAACCCGCCCTGCTGCCGACCCCGCTGGTGGACTGCACCGACGAGGTGTTCGCGCGGGCCGGGGTGGAGCTGCGGCTCAAACGGGACGACCTGCTGCACCCGAGCGTCCCGGGCAACAAGTGGCGCAAGCTCGCGCCCAACCTGGCGGCCGCCGTCGCCCAGGGCCACACCCGGCTGCTGACCTTCGGCGGGGCGTACTCCACCCACCTGCGGGCGGTCGCGGCCGCCGCCGGGGCACTCGGCCTGGAGAGCGTCGGGCTGGTCCGCGGCGAGGAACTGGCCGACCGGCCGCGCAACTGGTCGCTGCGGGCGGCCGAACGGGCCGGGATGCGGCTGGAGTTCCTGACCCGCGCCGAGTACCGGGAGGCCACCGGCCGCGCCGACGGCGGCCCCACGGCCGGTCCGCAGGGGCGCTGGGGCCCCTGCCTGGTGCTCCCGGAGGGCGGTTCCAACGCGCTGGCGGTGACCGGCGCGGCGGCGATCCCGGCCGAACTGCCCGACCTGGGCGGGCACGACGTGGTCTGCTGCCCGGTCGGCACCGGCGGCACCCTGGCGGGCATCGCGGCCGGCCTGCCACCGGGCGCGCGGGCGCTCGGCGTGGCCGTGCTGCGCGGCGGCGAGGGCTATCTGGAGGGCGAGGTCGCCCGGCTCCACCGGGCCGCCCACGGCCGGGAGTTCGACAACTGGCGGATCGACCACGCGCACCACGGCGGCGGCTACGGCAAGGTCCCGGCCGAACTGGCCGCCTTCGCCGAGCGGTTCGAAGCCCGCCACGGCATCCCGCTGGAACGCCGCTACGTGGCCAAACTGCTGGCCGCGCTGACCGGCCTGGCCGCCGCCGGAGCCTTCCCCCGCGGCACCCGGCTCACCGCCGTCGTCACCGGCCTGCCCGACCCGGAGTAGACCCGGCGCCCGAGTGGGCCCGGAGCCGGAGCGGGGAGGCCCCGGACGGGCTCATCCGAAGGTCAGGTCGGCGCACGGGTCGGTGTCGGCGCCGCGGGTGTTCTCCGCTATGCCGGTGGGCACCCCGCTGGGCACGCCGCTCGGGTCGGCGGTGGCGGGGGCGGAGGGCTTCGCGCCGGGGCCGCTGCCGACCGCGTCCAGCTTGGTGGCGGGGCTTGGGCGGTAGTCGCGGCCCAGGGTGACGGTGATGCCCTCGGAGCCCGGCTCCTCGACCGCGCGCGACCCCGGGAAGAGCGCGGCCACCTGGTCGGCGGCGGCCTTCAGGGCCGGGTCGTAGCTGATCTCGGTCTGCAGCCGTCCGCCGGCGGGCTTGCCGAGCGTGACGTTCTGGAAGCCCCGGGCCCGCAGCGCCTCCCCGCCGGAGGTGGACAGGCCGGGGGTGCCGACGCCGTTGACCACCAGCACGGGCGCCGCGGCCTGCTCGGGCGTGAGCGGCGCGGACGGGCCGGCCGCGGCTCCCGGGGTCGCGCCGTCGGGGCCGGGGGCGGTGGGGGAGGGCGCCGGGGTGTCGGTGCCGGAGGTGCTCTGGCCGTCCAGGGTGCGGTCCTCGCGCAGCAGCCGCCACAGCGTGTCGGCGTCCGGCTGGACGAGCTGGACGCGCTCGCCGGCGAAGCGCCAGGGCGCGGTCACGAAGGTGATGTCGGACAGCTTGATGTCCTGGAGCGAGCGGGCGAAGTCCACCAGCTTCATCGCGGTGCCCAGCCCCTCGTCCACGGTGAGCGAGCGGGTGGCCGCGTCGGCGAGCGGGAGCAGCGTGGGCAGGGAGAAGCCCTGGCCCTGCACCTTCTTGATCATCGAGGAGACGAAGGCCTGCTGGCGCTTCATCCGCCCGATGTCGGAGTTGTCGCCGAAGCCGTAGCGGGCCCGCAGGTAGTCCACCGCGGGCTGGCCGGAGAGCTTCTGCATGCCCTTCCGGAGGTGTATGCCGTGCGAGTCGACGTTGTTGGGGACACAGACGTCCACGCCGTTGATGGCGTCGGCCATCGCGGCGGCGCCCTTGAAGTCGACCACGATGGTGTGGTCGATCCGCAGCCCGGTGAGCGTCTCGACGGTGTTCTGCGTGCAGGCGGGGTTGCCCTTGGGGAACTCGCCTATGGTGAAGGCCGAGTTGAACATCTGGTTGTTCCGGGGCGTGGTCCAGGTGCCGCTCGGCAGCTTGCAGGACGGGATGGTGACCAGGGTGTCCCGGGGTATGGAGACGCCGACGGCGTGCTTGTGGTCGGCGTAGACGTGCACCAGCATCGCGGTGTCGGAGTGGCCGACGCCCTCGTCGCCGCCGCCGATCGCGCTGTTGCCGTCGTCGCGGGTGTCCGAGCCGAGCACCAGGATGTTCACCGGCAGTTGGGCGCCGGGGGTGACCGGGGCGGGCGCGGGCGGGCGCTCGGTGGCGATGCCGCCCGGGTCGAAGGTGGTGATGTTGTTGTCCAGCCGGTGGTAGAACCAGGCCCCGGCGCCCACGACGGACAGCACCAGCACGGCGGCCAGGCCGATGGCTGTCCGCAGGTAGCGGCGCCTGCGCGTGCTGCTGCCCATCCTCCGTGTCCCCCCGTCTTTCCGTCTCTCGTGTTCGATGTTCGAACATTAGACGTTTCGACGGGCGGTTCGGTTACCTCCGGCGGTGGCCCGGATTTGGCTCCGGGGCTGTGATGCTGATCACGCCCCGGTGCCGGCGGCGCCGGTGACCATCCGGCGGAGCAGGTCGCGCAGGACGGCCCGCTCGTCCTGGCCGAGGGCGGCCAGCGGCTCGCGGGCGAAGTTCAGTGATTCGCGCAGTTCCTCGGAGGCGGTGGCGCCG
This sequence comes from Kitasatospora sp. NPDC091276, assembly GCF_040684355.1. Classification (NCBI taxonomy): domain Bacteria; kingdom Bacillati; phylum Actinomycetota; class Actinomycetes; order Kitasatosporales; family Streptomycetaceae; genus Kitasatospora; species Kitasatospora sp. NPDC091276. Next base: position 196,159 of record NZ_JBFBFU010000012.1, read on the forward strand.
GTGCCGGTGGCGGCGACCAGCTTGACCCGGCGGTCCTGCCGGTCGGCCTCCCGGGTGACGAAGCCGCGGGCTTCGAGCCGGTCGACGATGCCAGTGATGTTGGACGGCTCGCAGCTGAGCGTCTGGGCGATCTGGCGCATCGGCATGGGGCCGCGGCGCAGCAGGGCGAGCACCTTGGCCTGGGCGCCGGTGAGCGAGCGGGCGGCGGCCGCCTCCTCGTACTCGCGATGGAACAGCGCGACCAGGTTGGCCATCAGGTCGACGACCTCGCGGGTGATCTCGTCGGACTGCGGCGTGGCGGCCTGGGTCGACTGGGTGTCCATGTCCGAGAGTCTACCTGAAAAGTTGACAACATGAACCTTTCATGCCCATCGTTACTTCAGTAGCTCAACCTTTCATGCATCGGAACCACCTAAGGAGCTCCTCCCATGGCAGAGCAGGCCGCACCCGCGACCGCCCGTGAATGGCACCTCGCCGCCCGCCCCCAGGGCTGGCCGGTGCCGACCGACTTCGCCCTGGTCGAGGCCCCGGTCCGGACCCCGGGCCCGGGCGAGATCCTGGTCCGCAACGCCTTCCTCTCGGTGGACCCGTACATGCGGGGCCGGATGAACGACGTGAAGTCCTACGCCCCGCCGTTCCGGCTCGGCGAGGCCATGGAGGGCGGCGCGGTCGGCCACGTGGTCGCCTCCGGGGCCGAGGGCTTCGCCCCGGGTGACGCCGTCCTGCACGGCCTCGGCTGGCGCGAGTACGCCACCCTGGACGCCCGCCACGCGGTCAAGGTCGACCCGGCCGCCGCCCCGCTCTCCGCCTACCTCGGCGTGCTCGGCATGCCAGGCCTGACCGCCTACGCCGGGCTGCTCGCCGTCGGCGGCCTCAAGAAGGGCGACAAGGTCTTCGTCTCCGGCGCGGCCGGCGCGGTCGGCAGCATGGTCGGCCAGATCGCCAAGCTCAAGGGCGCCTCGCTGGTGGTCGGTTCGGCCGGCTCGGCGGAGAAGGTCGCCAAGCTGGTGGACGTCTACGGCTACGACGCCGCCTTCAACTACAAGGACGCCCCGGTCCACGAGCAGCTGGCGCAGGCTGCCCCCGACGGCATCGACCTCTACTTCGACAACGTCGGCGGGGACCACCTGGAGGCCGCGATCGGCGCGCTCACCGTGCACGGCCGCGCCGTGCTCTGTGGCGCGATCGCCCAGTACAACGACACCACCGCCCCCGCCGCCCCGCGCAACCTGGCGCTCGCGATCGGCAAGCGGCTGCGCCTGGAGGGCATGCTGGTCAGCGACCACGCGGCGCTGCAGTCGCAGTTCGTCGCGGACGTGGCCGGCTGGCTGACGTCCGGCGAACTGCGCCACGAGGAGACCGTGGTGGACGGTTTCGAGCGCACCGCGGACGCCTTCCTCGACCTGCTGCGCGGCGTCAACACCGGCAAGATGGTGGTCCGCCTGGATGGCTGACCCTCCGTCAGCTCGCCGACCGCCCCGCCGCCCCCCACCGGGCGTGCGGGGCGGTTTGCGTACGGGCGCGGGGGAATCGGCCGCACTACCGCATTCCGGCCGGATCCGAAAGTGCGTCATCCACGGTGCGGGGCGGCGCGGTACGGTGGGTCCCGCCTGGCGATGGGGCCGTTCGGGGGAGAGATCCGGCCGAGGGGTAGACCTCGTTGAGGATTCGACTAGCATTGAGCGAAAGCCTGTCCGTTTTGCTCAATTTAGTAGCTTAATGTCGGCTAACGTGGGTAACTGTGGATCAACTGCAGGCACGAGGCAGCTGGGGAAGGCGACCCTCGTCCACAGCCTGGAGGTCCCGGTGACGACACGTGGAGTTCTCTACATCCACTCCGCGCCCCGCGCGCTGTGCCCGCACGTCGAGTGGGCCGTCGCGGGGGTGCTGGGTGTGCGGGTGAGCCTGGACTGGATTCGCCAGCCGGCCTCGCCCGGACACTGGCGTGCCGAGCTTTCCTGGCAAGGGGAGCCCGGTACGGCCTCGAAGGTCGCCTCCGCGCTGCGCGGCTGGCAGCTGATGCGGTACGAGGTCACCAGTGAGCCCTGCGCCACGGCGGAGGGGGAGCGGTACAGCAGCACGCCCTCGCTCGGCATCTTCCACGCCGTCACGGGCATCCACGGCGACATCCTGATCCCCGAGGACCGGCTGCGCGCCGTCCTGCTGCGGGCCCGCAGCGAGGGGGCCGACCTGGAGGCCGAGATCTCCCGGCTGCTGGGCAAGCCCTGGGACGACGAGCTGGAGCCGTTCCGCTACGCGGGCGAGGGCGCACCGGTGCGCTGGCTGCACCAGGTGGTCTGAGCCGGCGGGCCCACGACGCGGCGCATGAAGAGGGGCCGGCGAGCGCCGGCCCCTCTCGGTGCGTTCGGACCCGGTGCGTACCGGGTCGGAGTGCGGACTACCGGGAGCGGAAGGCCAGCACCACGTTGTGGCCGCCGAAGCCGAACGAGTTGTTCAGCGCCGCGATCCGGCCCTCGGGCAGCGGGCGGGCCTCGCCGCGCACGATGTCCGCGTCCACGTCGTCGTCCAGCTCGTCGACGTTGATGGTCGGCGGGGCGATCCGGTGGTACAGGGCCAGCACGGTGGCGACGGTCTCGATGCCGCCGGCGCCGCCCAGCAGGTGGCCGGTCATCGACTTGGTGGCCGAGATGGCGATGTGGTCGAGGTCGTCGCCGAGCTCCTTGCGCAGCGCCTTCAGCTCGGCGGTGTCACCCTGCGGGGTCGAGGTGGCGTGCGCGTTGACGTGCACGATCTCGGCCTTGTCCAGGGTGTTGCGCTCGAACAGGTCGGCCAGCGCGCGGGCCACGCCGGCGCCGGTCGGCTCGGGCTGGGCGATGTGGTGGGCGTCCGAGGACAGGCCCTGGCCCACGGCCTCGCAGTAGATCCGGGCGCCGCGCGCCTCGGCGTGCTCGACCGACTCCAGCACGACCACGCCGGCGCCCTCGCCCAGCACGAAGCCGTCCCGGCCCTTGTCGTACGGGCGGGAGGCGCGCTCGGGGTCGTCGTTGTTCTTGGACATCGCCATCATGTTGGCGAACGCGGCGATCGGCAGCGGGTGGATCGCCGCCTCGGTGCCGCCGGCCACCACGACGTCGGCGCGGCCGGTGCGGATCATCTCGATCGCGTAGCCGATCGCCTCGGCGCCGGAGGCGCAGGCGGAGACGGGGGTGTGCACACCCGCGCGGGCGCCGACCTCCAGACCGACGTTGGCCGCCGGGGAGTTGGGCATCAGCATCGGGACGGTGTGCGGGGAGACCTTGCGGGCGCCCTTCTCCTTCAGCACGTCGTACTGGTCGAGCAGGGTGGTCACGCCGCCGATGCCGGAGGCGATGACGGTGCCGAGGCGCTCGGGGGCGAGCTTGGAGGAGTCGTCGGTGGCCGGCGTCTCGTAGCCGGCGTCGGCCCAGGCCTCACGGGCGGCGATCAGCGCGAACTGGGCCGAGCGGTCCAGCTTGCGGGCCAGCGGCCGGGGGAGGATCTCGCCCGGCTCGACGGCCGTGCGGGCGGCGATCTTGACGGGCAGCTCGGCGGCCCACTCCTCGGTCAGGGCCGCCACTCCGGAGCGCCCTGCGACCAGGTTCTCCCAGGTGGTGGCGGCGTCGCCGCCCAGCGGCGTGAAGGCGCCGATACCCGTGACGACCACGGTACGGTTTTCAGCGGTCACTGGTTCTTCTTCTCTCACGATCGTGGGGTCGGCGGCGAGCCGAGGAAGGGCCCGGCCGGGCGCCCGGTGGGGCGTCCCGGCCGGCGGGTCGGCCGGGCTCGGGGGAGCCGGGCCGACGATTCAGCCGTCCGAGGCGTCGAGAACGCCGGACGTGCTGGACGGATCGAACGGGTCGATCGGTCAGGCGGTGGCGTTGGTGAGGATGTAGTTCACCGCGTCGCCGACGGTCTTCAGGTTCTTGACCTCGTCGTCCGGGATCTTGACGTCGAAGCGCTCCTCGGCGGCCACGACGACCTCGACCATGGACAGCGAGTCGACGTCCAGGTCGTCCGTGAAGGACTTGTCCTCCTGGACGTCCTCGGTCGGGATACCGGCGATCTCGTTGACGATCTCGGCGAGACCTTCCAGGACCTCGGCCTTGTCCTTAGCCATACTGGCTGCTCCTCTTCGGTGTTGAACGCGTCCGACCGGCGGCCGGACGCAGGCTTTGCGGAATGAGTGGGGCGAAACGCGCCTAGGGGAGCGTAACGACTGCCGCGGCGTACACGAGACCCGCCCCGAAGCCGATGATCAGCGCGAGGTCGCCGCTGCGGGCCTCGCCGCTCTCCAGCATGCGCTCCATCGCCAGCGGGATGGAGGCCGCGGAGGTGTTGCCGGTCTCGGCGATGTCGCGGGCGACCGGCACCGAGTCGGGCAGCTTGAGCGCCTTGATCATGGCGTCGGTGATGCGCATGTTGGCCTGGTGCGGGATGAACGCGCCGAGCTGGTCGGCGGTGACCCCGGCGGCGTCCAGCGCCTGCTGGGCCACCTTGGCCATCTCCCACACCGCCCAGCGGAAGACCGGCTGGCCGTCCATCCGCAGGGCCGGCCACTTGGCCTCCTCGCCCACGCCGTTGACGGCGTCGGGCTTGGCGAAGGCGGTGTCCCAGGCCTGGGTCTGCGAGATGACGTCGGACTGCGAGCCGTCCGAGCCCCAGATCAGCTTGCCGATACCGGGCGTGTCGGACGGGCCGACGACCGCGGCGCCGGCGCCGTCGCCGAAGATGAACGCGGTCGAGCGGTCCGACTGGTCGGTCAGGTCGCTCAGCCGCTCGACGCCGATCACCAGCACGTACTCGGCGTTGCCGCCGCGGATCATGCCGTCGGCCAGGCCCAGGCCGTAGCCGAAGCCCGCGCAGGCGGCCGAGATGTCGAAGGCCGGGGCGGTGCCGCAGCCGAGCCGCTCGGCGATCTCGGTGGCGATCGCCGGGGTCTGCTTGAGGTGCGAGACGGTCGCAACGATCACGCCGCCGATCTGGTCCGGGGTGATCCCGGCCTGGGCGATGGCCTTGCCGGAGGCCTGCACCGACATCTCGGCGACGCTCTCCTCCGGGCCGGCCCAGCGGCGCTCGGCGATCCCGCTGCGGGTGCGGATCCACTCGTCCGAGGAGTCGATCCACTCCAGCACCTCGGCGTTGGGGATCACCCGGACCGGGCGGTAGCCGCCCACGCCGAGGATGCGCGCGTACTGCGCGCCCTCGGACGGGCGGATCTGCGGGTTCGTCATGCCTGGGTCTCCTGATCCTGACCGCCGTGCTCCGCGACGAGCGCGCGGGCCTTGTCCAGGTCGGCGGGGGTCTTGAGGGCAAGCGTCGCCACACCCTTGAGGTTGCGCTTGACCAGTCCGGTGAGGGTGCCCGCGGGGGACAGCTCGATGACGGCGGTCGCGCCCAGCTGCCCGAGGGTCTCCATGCAGAGGTCCCAGCGGACCGGGTTGGAGACCTGCGACACCAGGCGGGTGAGCACCTCGGCGCCGGAGGCCACGACCTCGCCGTCCTTGTTGGAGACGTAGCGGACCTGCGGGTCGGCCACGGTCAGCGTCGGGGCCAGCGCGGCCAGCCGCTCGACACCCGGGGCCATGTGCTCGGTGTGGAAGGCGCCGGCCACCTTCAGGGCGACCAGCTTGGCACCGGCCGGCGGGTCCGCCTTCAGCGTCTCCAGCTGGGCCAGCGTGCCGGCGGCGACGATCTGGCCGCCGCCGTTGTTGTTGGCCGCGGTCAGGCCGTGCTCGGCCAGCTTCGCCGCGACGACCTCCGGGTCGCCGCCGAGCACGGCGATCATGCCGGTCTCGGTGACGGCGGCGGCCGCGGCCATCGCCCGGCCGCGCTCGCGGACGAAGGTCAGCGCGTCGTGCGCGCTCAGCACTCCGGCGCCGGCGGCGGCGGTGATCTCGCCGACGCTGTGGCCGGCCACGGCGCCGACCAGCTTGCGGGCGACGTCCTCGTCCGGGAACAGCTCACGGGCGGTCATCAGACCGGCCGCGACCAGCAGCGGCTGGGCGACGGCGGTGTCCTTGATCTCCTCTGCGGAGGCCTCGGTCCCGGCGTGCACCAGGTCGAGCCCGGCGACCTCCGACCAGCCGCGGAGGCGGTCGGCGACACCGTCCAGCTCCAGCCAGGGGCTGAGGAAACCGGGGGACTGGGCACCCTGTCCAGGGGCGACGATTACGAGCACGGTTCAACCCTCTCTCGCCAGGCGCCCAGGGGCGGGTAGGCGACGGTAACGAAGAAAACCATCCGGGATTGTAAGGTCCCTACAGGCGGTTCAGCTCGGCTCCCCGGCCGCGGTGAGTCGGCCGAGGGCGAGTGCGATCCGCAGCGTGAACGCCGAACGCACGTCGGACGGGGCGTACCCCGTGACGTCGGTCACACGTCGTAGCCGGTAGCGCACCGTGTTGGGGTGGACGAAGAGCATCCGGGCGGCGCCCTCCAGCGAGGAGGCCTGCTCCAGGTAGACGCTCAGCGTCTCCAGCAGCGCCGAGCCGGCTTCGTCCAGCGGTGTGTAGATCTCCTCCACCAGCTGGCGGCGGGCGGCCTGGTCGCCGGCCAGCGCGCGCTCGGGCAACAGGTCGTCGGCCAGCACCGGGCGGGGCGCGTCCGGCCAGGCGGCGCAGGCACGCAGGCCGGCCGCGGCGGCGTGCGCCGAGCGGGTCGCCGAGAGCAGGTCCGGCACGGTCGGGCCGACCACCACCGGGCCCGGCGCGAACTGGCCGATCAGCGCCCGGGCCGCGTGCACCGGCTCCTTGTCTCCGCCGACCACGACCACCAGGCGCTTGCCCAGCACCCCGGTCAGCACGTGCAGCTTGGCGTACCGGGCGGCCCGGCGGATCGCCTCGACCACCAGCTCGCTGTCGCCGTCCGGCGCGCTGCCCATCACCACCCGGACCTGGCTGGGCTGGCCCCAGCCGAGCGCCGCGGCCCGCGACAGCACGCCCTCGTCCGCGTCGCCGGACAGCAGTGAGTTGACCACCAGCGCCTCCAGCCGGGCGTCCCAGGCGCCGCGCGCCTCGGCCGCCTGGGCGTACACCTGGGCGGTCGCGAAGGCGATCTCCCGGGCGTAGACCAGCACCGACTCGCGCATGTCCGCCTCGTCGCCGGGGGCGGCCACCTCCTCGATGGCCTCCTCCATCACCTCGATCGTGGTGCGGATCAGCTCGACGGTCTGGCGCAGGGTGATCGCCCTGGTCAGCTCGCGCGGGGCGGTGCCGAAGACGTCCGTGGAGATCGCCTGGGCGGCGTCCGGGTGGCGGTACCACTCGGTGAAGGCGGCGATGCCGGCCTGGGCGACCAGGCCGATCCAGGAGCGGTGCTCCGGCGGCATCCGCCGGTACCAGCCGAGCTGGTCGTCCATCCGGGAGATCGCGGCGGTGGCCAGCTTGCCCGAGGACTTCTCCAGCCGCTTGAGCGTCGCGGCCCGGCGCTCGGCCCGCTCGGCGGCGACTCTGCGCTCCTGCGCGGTGAGGCGGGGCGCCGCCCGGCCGGGGCGGTCGCGGCCGGCCCTGGGGGCCGGGCTCTTCCCGGTCGGCTCGGCCGTGGGACTGGGTTCGCTCTTGGAGTTCGCGGAAGCGGCTGGCACAAGGACAAGACTGCCTCACGTGAGTGACTGCTCGTGCACACCCCCCGGTGCAGCGGCACGGTGGTGCCGGTCACACCCACTACCGTGGGGCCCGTGACAGACGACGCCGCCCGCCCCCGCGCCGACCTGCGCCGCACCGCCGAGCGCTACCTCTCCACCCCGGCCGAGGGCGTCGAGACCCGACACGCGTTCTCCTTCTCCGGCCACTACGACCCGAAGAACACGCACTTCGGCGCGCTGCTCGCGTGCAACGAGGAGCTCCTCGCCCCCGGCGCCGGGTACGAGGAGCACAAGCACCGGGACACCGAGATCCTCACCTGGGTGCTGGAGGGCGCGCTGGCGCACCGGGACTCCCGGGGGCACGGCGGGGTGGTCCGCCCGGGGATGGTCCAGCACCTCGGCGCGGGCTCCGGCGTCACCCACACCGAGCGCAACGTCGGCGGGGCCGCCGGCCCGGTCCGCTTCGTCCAGATGTGGCTCCAGCCGGACGTGTTCGACGCGCCCCCGGCGTACGGGCTGCGCAAGGTGGAACCGGCCGACGGCGGGTTGACGCTGCTCGCCTCCGGGCTGGAGCGCGACGCCGGGACGGACGCCCTGCGGCTGCGCCGCGGCGACGCCGCGCTCTGGCTGGCGACGGCGGGGCCGTGGCAGCCGCTGCCCGCACTGCCCGAGGCCGCCTGGCGGTACGCGCACCTGACGGCCGGCTCGCTCGGCTACCGGACGATCCCGGGGCCCAAGGGCGGCGGCCGCTCGATGGCCCCGGGCGACAGCGTGCGGATCACCGGCGACGCCTTCGCCGACCCGACGGCCGGCGAGACCGGCGCCGAACTCCTGCTCTGGGAGATGCACTCGCCGGTCTCGTACGGCTAGGGGCTGTCCTTTCAGCCTTCGAGTCGTTCAGCTGTCCAGTTCGGCCAGGACCGCGTCCGAGCAGACCGGCCAGACCTCGGCGGCCCACGGGCCGAAGTCCCGGTCGGTGAGCGCGACGCAGGCCACGCCGGCCTCCGGGTCGACCCACAGGAAGGTGCCGGACTGGCCGAAGTGGCCGAAGGTGGCGGGCGAGTTGGCGGTGCCCGTCCAGTGCGGGGCCTTGCCGTCGCGGATCTCGAAGCCGAGACCCCAGTCGTTCGGCCGGCGGTGGCCGTAGCCGGGCAGCACGCCGCTGGTGCCGGGGAAGGCGACCTCGCGGGTGGCCTGCCGGACGGTGGACGGGTCCAGCAGCTTCGGGGACTGGAGCTCGGCGGCGAACCGGACCAGGTCCGCGACGGTGGACAGGCCGCCGGCGCCGGCCGGGGACCTGTGCGCGGTGTTCAGCAGGGTGTCGTGCATGCCCAGCGGCTCGAACACCGCCTCGGCGGCGTACCGGGAGAACTCGATCCCGGCGGCGTCGGACAGTGCCCGCGCCAGCGCGTCGAAGCCCGCGTTGGAGTACAGCCGGCGGTTGCCGGGCTCGGCGAACACCCGGTCCTCGTCGAAGCCCAGGCCGGAGGTGTGCGCGAGCAGGTGGCGGACGGTCGAGCCGGCCGGCCCGGCCGGGTCGTCCAGCTCGAAGACGCCCTCCTCGACCGCGACCAGCACCGCGTACGAGGTGAGCAGCTTGGTCACCGACGCCAGCGGGAACAGGTGCTGCTGCGGCCCGTACGTGCCCAGCACCGCGCCGTCCGCCCCCCGGACCACCGCCGCCGCGGCGTGGGGCACCGGCCAGTTCTCGATCATCCGCAAGCTCTCCATGCGCCCGACTCTAACGAAGGCCCGAAAACGGGTGGCGGGAGCACCCGGGTGCGAGGCTTGCTTGGAGTGCACTCCAACTCGATAGCGTCGTCGTCACCGCTCACCACAGGGGGTAACCGCTCATGGCCACGCTCGCACCCGTCCAGCTCGACCTGCGGACCTGCGCCGACGTGTACCAGCGCCCGATCGGCGATCCGGACCGGACCCCGCGGCACACCATCAGCGAGGTCGCCGTGGCCAGCGGGCTCACCGCCCACACCCTGCGCTGGTACGAGCGGATCGGCCTGCTCGACCCGGTCGACCGCTCCGCCAGCGGCCAGCGCCGCTACTGCGACGCCGACCTGCACCGGCTGGCCTTCCTGGGCCGGCTGCGGCTGACCGGCATGCCGATCGCCGACATGCTCCGCTACGTGGAGCTGGCCCGCGAGGGTGAGCGGACCTACGAGGCGCGGCGCCAACTGCTGGTCGACCAGCGCGAGGAGGTCCGCCAGCGGGTCGCCGACCTCCAGACCACCCTCGCCGTCCTCGACTACAAGATCGACCTGTACTCCGGCCGGATCGCCGCGTCCGACGAACCGGCCGTCTGCCGCCACGAGTAGCCACCATCAGCACGCCGCACGCGGAGTACACCGCAGCGGAGTGCACCGCACGCAGAGGAAGAAGCAGAGCGATGACCGTCTCCGTCCTCCCCACCGTCCAACTCGGCACCGACGGCCCGTTCGTGGGCGTCCAGGGCCTCGGCTGCATGGGCATGAGCGACTTCTACGGCCCGACCGACCGGCCCGAGGCGCTCGCCACCCTGGACGCCGCCCTGGAGGCCGGCGTCACCCTGTTCGACACCGCCGACGCCTACGGCTTCGGCCGCAACGAGGAGCTGATCGGCCCCTTCGTCCGCGCCAACCGCGACCGGGTGGTGCTCGCCACCAAGTTCGCCCTCGAGCGCACGGAGGACGACCCGGGCCGCCGCAGCATCCGCAACGACCCGGCGTACATCCGGGCCGCCGTGGACGCCTCGCTGCGCCGCCTCGGCGTGGACGAGATCGACCTCTACTACATGCACCGCCGCGACCCGGCCGTGCCGCTGGCCGACTCGGTCGGCACCATGGCCGAGCTGGTCCGGGCCGGCAAGGTGCGCCGGCTGGGACTGTCCGAGGTGACGGGAGCCGAACTGCGGGAGGCGTACGCGATCCACCCGATCGCCGCGCTGCAGTCCGAGTGGTCGGTGTTCGCCCGGGACGTCGAGCGCACGGCGGTGCCGGCCGCGGCCGAACTGGGCGTCGCCTTCGTGCCGTACTCGCCGCTCGGCCGGGGCTTCCTGACCGGGGCGTTCCAGGCCGCCGAGCAGCTCGCGGCGGACGACGTCCGGCGCACCCAGCCGCGCTTCACCGGCGCCAACGCGGCGGCCAACGCCGAACTCCTGGCGCCGCTGCGGGAGATCGCGACGGCCCGCGGGGTGACCCTCGCGCAGGTCGCGCTGGCCTGGGTGCACCAGCGGGCCGAGGTGCACGGGCTCACCGTCGTGCCGATCCCCGGCACCCGCAAGCGCAGCCGGCTCGCCGAGAACACCGCGGCCGCCACGCTGCGGCTCACCGCCGAGGAGCTGGCCCGGCTGGAGCCGGTGGCGGGCGAGGTCGCCGGGGACCGCTACCCGGACATGCGCCTCACCCAGGTCGGCCGGGAGTAGCGGCGGCCGGGGAGCGGCCGCCCGGGCCGCTCCCCCTCCCGTCCCGGGTGCCTTCTCAGACCTCCCGGCCGAGCCAGGCGGCCAGCCGGGTGTGCACGTCGGCGTCCGGGGCGACCGGCCGCACCTCGCCGAACGGGACCGGGCCGCCGCGGTGCTCGGCCGACAGGACGGCCTGGGCGACGGCCAACGCGGCGTGCGCCAGGGCGTCGTCCAGCGGCTGCCGGGAGCCGAGCGCCCGGGCGATGTCCCAGGTGTGCGCGACCGTCTCCATCAGGTAGCCGCCGACCGCGACCCGGCCGGGCACCACGCCCCAGGGCGCGTGGGTCGGGCGGTCCAGCGCGGCGTCGTCCGACCAGGCCGCGACGGCCCGGGCGCGGGCCCGGTCCAGCGCGCCCGGCCAGGCGTCGTCCGCCAGGTCCCCGGTGGCGGCGGCGACGTCCTCGGCCCGGCCGCCCTCGCCCAGGTAGGCGAACCGGTGGATGCCGCCGACCACGTGGCTCAGCAGCTCCCGCAGGGTGAACGCGCTGCACGGGGTGGGCCGGTCGAGGGCGTCCGGGGTGATCTCGGCGAACAGCTTCTCCAACTGGCCGAGGGCGAGCAGGTACTGCGGGCGGGCGTCCTGGACGGAGTTCACGTGGAATCAGCTCCCTGGGGTGGTACGGGCTTTCGGGCTCGAACGGCAATCTCCCAGTAAAACCTGACAACCGCCGTCAGGATTGCTGGGATTCTGCTGCCATGAAGGCCGACCGCCTGCTCTCCATCCTGCTCCTGCTCCAGACCCGCGGCAGGGTGCCCGCCACCGAACTGGCCGGGCGCCTGGAGGTGTCCGTCCGCACCATCTACCGCGACGTGGAGTCGCTCTCCGTCGCCGGCGTGCCGGTGTTCACCGAACGCGGCCGGCACGGGGGCATCAGCCTGCTGCCCGGCTACCGCACCGACGTCACCGGACTGACCGCGGACGAGGCCCGGGCGCTGTTCGTGCTCTCCGCCCAGGGCGCGCACAGCGACCTCGGGCTGGACGGCGCGCTCGGCTCGGCGCTGCGCAAGGTGATGGCCGCGCTGCCGGCCCCGCACCGCCCGGCCGCCGAGCGCATCACCGAACGGATCCTGGTCGACCCGGCCCGCTGGCTGCAGAGCGGCCCGGCGGCCGGCGCCTCGACCGGCCCCGAACTGGGCGAGCTGCAGTACGCGGTGTTCGCCGACCGGCGGCTGCGGCTGCGCTACCGGCACAGCGGCACGCCCGCGCCGGTGGAGTACACCGTGGACCCGTACGGGCTGGTGAGCAAGGCCGCGGTCTGGTACCTGGTGGCCGATCTGCACGGCGAGCCCCGGCTGTTCCGGGCCGACCGGGTGCTGGCCGCCGAGACCACCGAGGAGGCGGTGCGCCGCCGCCCCGGAGTGGGGCTCGGGGATGCCTGGGCGGTGCTGCGCGAGCAGGTGGAGCGGCTTCCGAAGGAGCTGCCGGTGCGGGTGCGGGTGCGGCGCGGGCGGCTGGACATGTTCGTCCGCATCCACGGCGGCCGGGTCACCGCGCCGCCGCCGGAGGCGGGCGCCGGGCCGGCCGAGGAGTGGGTCGAGGTGGCGATGGTCTTCCCGGCGCCGGCGGCCGTCCGTGCGCTGCTCGCCTTCGGCGCGGACGCCGAGGTGCTGGCCCCGCCCGCGGCCCGCCGCGAGCTGGCCCGGGCGGCGGCGGACGCGCTGCGCCTGTACCAGGACTAGGAGTAGGTGGGGCTCTAGGAGTTCGGGGCGGGCCGGACGACGTCCTGGTAGTGGCCGAGCGAGATCGCCGCGAAGTTGTGCAGGCTGTCGGTGCCCTCGGTGAAGTAGCCGTTGTGGCCGGCTGCGCGGGCCGAGGAGATCTGCTCGGCGCCGAAGCCGCCGGCGGTCGGGTCGGCGCCGTGGCCGAGGCCGCCGACCTCCAGGTACGGGACGTTGCCGATCCAGTCGGTGGGGTTGCGGGTGGCCCAGACGTGCACGCCGGTGCCCAGCTCGCTGGTGCTCTGCACGCCCATGCCGGGGCTGCCGAACACCATCAGGTCGGTGATCCCGGAGGTGTCGGAGGGGGAGGCGGCCGCGCGCGGGATCTCGGGGGCGGCGTTGCCGCAGACCACGGAGCCGTACGAGTGGCAGAGCAGGGCCGGGGGCGCGTCCGGCCGGGTGGTCTCCTTGAGCCCGGCGAGCAGCCGCTGCAGCCGGGGCGCGCCGACGTCGGCGAGCCGGGAGGTGACGGCGTCCGGGCCGAGGCCGGACGGGGTGACGTAGCCGGTCCAGGCGATCACCGCGGTGCGGGTGTTCGGCGCCTGCCGCTGCTCCTCGGTGTAGAGGGCGCGGGCCATGCCGGCCGGGGAGCGCAGCGGTTCGGCGGCCTGGTCGAAGTGGCCGAGGTCGGCGTCCGAGCCGGGGACGACGACGGAGATCCGCTCGGCGTCGGCGAGGTCGCCCCACACCTCGGTGATCAGGCCGCGGCCGCGCGGGTCGAAGGCGAGGATCTGCCGGTCGGGGCCGAGCAGGTGCTCGACGTCGTTGGCGCGGGAGACGGCCAGCTCGCGGGTGTCGGCGTCGAGCTTGTGGTCGGCGGCGCGGGCCCGGGCGCTGTCGCGTTCGGCGGCCAGCGCGATCCTGTTGGCGCGGTAGCGCAGGTCCAGCGGGGCGCCGTCGAAGTTGCCGACGACCAGCGGGTAGTCCCGGATCAGCCGGTCCAGCTCGGTGGGGGCGAGTGAGGCGAAGAACGCGGCGGCGGCGGCCGGGGTGGTGGTGGCCGGGTCGGGCAGGGTGCGGTCGAAGCTGTGGTCCTGGACCCAGGCGGCGCTGCCGGCCGGGGGTGTGGAGATCGCCAGCTGCTCGGTGGAGGCGGCCGCCTGGGCCGCCGCGGCGCCGGCGTCGGCGAGCACGGCACAGCCCGCGAACGCCCCGATCAGTACCCGCTTCCAGCGCCGACGGTTGCGCACCGCACCAACTCCCTTAGGGCCCGTCACCGTTTCTCGGGCGGTGCCCGGAGGGTGCGACAAGACTGCCTGCTTCCCTGCGCAAGCGTAGGGCGCCCGGAGAGGCGACGCGCCCGCCCAAACTGTGGGATGGCTCACATGAACCGGCGGTGTCGTTTCAGCGTCACAGAGCGGCCCGCACGTCGAATGCGCGCACCATCCGCGTGGGCGCCGTGCGCCGCCAGGCCTCGACGACGAGGTCGCGCAGCTCCTCCGGATCGACCAGGTCCAGCCGGACGCTCACCCAGCCGTGCCGCCCGACGTACGGCGCGCTGGAGAACACCTCGGGCTCGGCGGCGAGCAGTTCGGCCTGGTCCTCGGGGGAGGCCTTGACGGTGACGGACCGGCCCCCGGGCGCGCCCATCGCGAAGATCCGGCCGCGGATCCGCAGGGTCTCGATGTCCCAGGTCGGCTCCTGTGCGGCCTCCGGCAGGGCGAGCGCCATCGCGCGGAACTCCTCGAACGTCACCATGCCCGCAGCGTAGGGCAGGGGACCGACAGCGCGCGGGCCCGGGCAGGGGGCTCGGAGGGGCGCGGACCGATCGGTCCGCGCCCCCTCAGTGCCTCACTCTCCGGCGCAGGTCACACCATGCCCAGCGCGTACGCGGCGAACAGCGCCGCACCCGCCGCGGCCAGCGCCTTCCCGGCCCGGGAGAAGGCCGTCCACGGCCCGTCGAACCGCCGGGTGAACCACCCGATCGCCACCAGCACGGCCGCGAACAGCGGAAGCAGCGCCACCCGGGCGGCCACCCAGCCGATCGAGTCCGGCGCGGTGGTCAGCCCCGGTACGGCGCCCAGGCCGGCCGCGCCGGGCACCGCCACCGCGAGCATCGCGCTCTGGTGCCAGCAGAAGATCGTCATCGCCGAGAGGTTGACCACCACCACCGGCAGCCACAGCAGCGGGCGGCGGGTCAGCAGCCGGCCCAGCCGCTCCCGCAGCAGCACCGCGGCGCCGCACTGCGTCGCCGCCAGGGCCAGCACCAGCAGGGACGGCGGGTGCGAGTTGGTCCGCTCCATCCCGGGCACCCCGACCATGCTGGCCGGGTAGTGGAACGCCAGCAGCAGCGTGGCGAACAGCGCGCCGCCGCCGACCAGCAGCACCCGGGCCACCGGGCGGCCGAGCCGGCCCTGCGCCCACAGCACGCCCAGCTGGTAGCCGAACAGCCAGCCCGGCAGGATGTTCAACAGTCCGACCCAGGACGGCACCGCCTCCGCCCACGGCCCGTACCGCAGCAGGTCGACCGCGGCGACGGCGGCCACCAGGACGCCCGCCGACCAGCCGCCCAGCCGGCGCCCGGCCGCCACGCACAGCGGGGTGAGCGCGGTCAGCCCCAGGTAGACCGCGATGTACCAGAGCGGCTGCACCACCAGCGTCGCGCCGGTCCGCACGGTGTCGCCGGGGACACCGAGCGCGGGCAGCAGCGCGATCAGCAGCGCCCAGACGGCCGTCACCCCCAGCACCGGGCGCAGCAGCCGCACCGACCGGCCGCGCAGCCAGCCCAGGTACGTCACGCCCTTGGCCCGGGCCCGCTCCAGCGACTGGACCGAGGAGTGGCCGCCGACCAGGAAGAACACCCCGAGCATCTGGAGCACCCAGCTGATCGGGGCGAGGCCGCCGAGCGAGGAGAGCGGGCTCGCGTTGTGCAGGGCGTCGTCGGCGGAGAGCGTGAAGCCGCCGAGCAGCCAGTGCCCGACCGGCACGGCGAGCAGGGCGAGGGCGCGCAGCCCGTCCAGGGCGCGGTCGCGGGTCTCGGGGGTGCGGGCGTCGACCTGGTGGGCGGCGCGGCGCAGGGCGGTCAGCGGGTGGGCCATGGCGGTGCTCCTTTCGGTGAGGCGGTCAGCGGTCGAGGCCGAGGGCGATGGCGGCGAAGGCGGTGAGCGAGGCGGTGCCGGGGGCGAAGTAGCCGGCGTGGCCCTCGGATCCGGTGGCGGGCAGCGGGTGGGCGCCGAAGCCGGGGGCGGTGGGGTCGGCGCCGTGGCCGAGGCCGAGCACCGAGACGTAGGGGACCCGGCCGATCCAGTCGGAGTCGTTGCGGGCGGTGGCCCAGAGCGGGACGCGCGGGTCGAGGGCGGCGGCCGAGCCGACGCCCATCCCGGGAGAGCCGAGGACGACCACGCCGGAGGCCTGGTCGGGCCCGGGGCGGGCCAGCCCGCAGACCACCGAGCCGTAGCTGTGGCAGAACACCGTGGCCGGGGCCTGCGGACGGGTGCTGACGGCGAGTCCGTCGAGCAGTCGGGTGAGCCGCGCGGCCCCGGCCCGGGCCAGGTCCTCGGTGGCGGCGCCCAGGCCGATCCCGACCGGGGTGGTGTAGCCGGTCCAGGCGATGACGGCGGTCTGCCGGTCGGTGGCCTGGTAGAGCGAGCGGGCCATGCCGGCGGGGGTGCCGTACGAGCCGGGGGAGCGGTCGAAGTTCTCCAGGTCGTTGTCCGAGCCGGGGACGACGACGGCGGTGCGGGGGGCGGCGGCGAGGTCGCCGAAGACCTCGGCGACCTCGCCGCGGCCGCGCGGGTCGAAGACGAGGATCCGGCGGTCGCCGTCCAGCAGGGCGCGGTAGCGCTCGGCGCGGGTGCGGGCCTGCTCGTGGTCCTGCGGGGTGAGCGCCGGGTTGGTGGCCCGGGCGAGTTCGCGGCCGAGCTCCGCGGTGAGGGCCAGCGTGTTGGCCCGGTACCGGAGTTGGACCGGGGCGCCGTCCAGGTTGCCGACCACCAGCGGGTGCCGGACGGCCAGCGCGTCCTGCTGGGCGGGCGTCAACTCGGCGAAGAACGCGGCGACTTCGGCCGGGGTGGCGGTGGCCGGGTCGGGCGGGTGGACGCCGAGCGCGGTGTCGGCCACCCAGGCGGCGCTGCCCGGCGGCGGGCCGGTGACGGCCTGTTGGGCATCCGTGGAGAAGCCGCCGAGACCGAGCACCGCGGCCAGCATCACCGTACTGGCCGCGATGGCTCTCTTGACCCGAAACTTCCCCATGTCCGGCCCCTCCCTCGTCCGTTCGACTTCGACGGAAAGGAAGGTAGAAATGCGACGGCCCCGCGGACGTCACACCGCGGGGCCAACTCCCGGGTGCTACCGGGGTACTACTCGGGGTATCGCTCGGGGTACCACGGGGGGTGCCGCCCGGGTGGGGGCGGCCGGGACCACCGGGCCGGCGGGCGTCACTGGCCCGGCGTCACGAGGCCGGACTCGTAGGCGAGGACGACGGCCTGGGCGCGGTCGCGCAGGTCGAGCTTGGCGAGGATGCGCCCGATGTGGGTCTTGACGGTCTGCTCGGCCAGGACCAGCCGGCCGGCTATCTCCTGGTTGGACAGGCCGCGGGCGATCAGCTCCAGCACCTCGGTCTCACGCGGGGTGAGGCCGTTGAGCCGCAGTTTGGGGTCCCGCCGCCGGGCCGGCCGGTTGCGGGCGAAGTCCTCGATCAGCCGGCGGGTCACCGAGGGGGCGAGCAGCGCCTCGCCGGCCGAGACCACCCGGACCGCGGAGATCAGGTCGGCCGGCGGGGCGTCCTTGAGCAGGAAGCCGCTGGCCCCGGCGCGCAGCGCCTCGTACACGTAGTCGTCCACGTCGAAGGTGGTCAGCATCATCACCTTGGGCCGGTGCGCGCCGGGGACGGCGGGGTCGAGCAGTCGGCGGGCGGCCTCCAGACCGTCCATGACGGGCATGCGGACGTCCATCAGCACCAGGTCCGGGTGGGTGCGGCCGCTCACCTCCAGGGCCTGCGCGCCGTCCGCCGCGTCCCCCACCACGTCGATGTCGCTCTGGGCGTTGAGCAGGGCGGCGAAGCCGGCCCGCACCATGGCCTGGTCGTCGACGATGATCACGCGGATGGTCATGCGGGCTTCTCCCGGGGGGTTTCGAGGGGCAGGACGGCGGCGACCTTGTAGCCGCCGTCCGGCATCGGGCCGGTCTCCAGCCTGCCACCGACCAGCCGGGCGCGTTCCCGCATTCCGATCAGTCCCTGTCCGGTGCCCTCCATGGAGGCCTCCAGCGACTCGGTGTGCTGGGGCGGGGGCGTGTTCACCACGGTCAGCAGCAGGGTGGCGCCCTCGTCGACCAGGGATATCCGGGCCCGCGAACCGGGCGCGTGGCGTACCACGTTGGCCAGCGCCTCCTGCACGATCCGGTACGCGGACAGGCCGACGGCCTTCGGCACCGCCTCGGCCAGCCCCGGATCCACCGTCAGCTCGGCCGGGACCCCGGCCCGCCCCACCGTCTCGATCAGCTGAGGCAGCTGCTCGATCCCGGGCTGCGGCACCTTCTCGGCGGCGGACTCCTCGCTGCGCAGCACGCCCAGTAGCCGGCGCATCTCGGTCAGCGACTCGCGGGCGGTGCCGGCGATGGCGGTGAACTCCTCGGTGGCCGCGGCCGGTACGCCGGTGATCCGGTACGGCGCGCTGGCCGCCTGCACGGCGATCACCGACATGTGGTGGGCGACCACGTCGTGCAGTTCCCTCGCGATCCGGGCGCGCTCCTCCAGCAGGGTGCGCCGCTCGCGTTCGGCCTCGCTGATGTGCTCCTGTTCGGCGAGCAACCGGCGGGCCTCGGTGCGGTCCTGGACGGCCCAGCCGAGCAGCAGGGCGGCGCCGCCGAGGGCGACCAGCAGCATGGTGGTGCCGTCGTCGGCGTGCGGGAAGCCGAGCGTGGTGGTGAGGAGGGTGAGCAGGATCGTGGCGATCCAGACCGCGATCAGGGTGGCCCGGCTCTCCCGCAGCGCGAGCGCGATCAGCAGGAAGACGTACGCCAGGACCATCGGCGCCGTCCACGGCCAGGTGCCGCCGAACTGGTGGTGCCGGGCGGTGATGGAGGCCGTGGTGACGAGGGTGGCCGCACTGATCCACCAGGCGGCCAGCGGCCGGGTGATGGCGAGCAGCAGCGGCGCGGTCTGGGCGACGGTGAGCGCACCGGCGATGGGCACGGCGACGCCGTAGAAGTCGACCAGCGCGACGATCCCGGTGGGGATCAGCGAGGCCTGCATGATCAGCGCGACGACGTACGGAAGCCGGCGCAGCCAGGCGCGGGGCGAGTCCCCGAGCAGCGGGGCGTACCCGCCGGTCGGGGTGGTGAGGTGGTGCCGGAGCGAGCGGAGCAGCCGGAGGGCCTGCGCGCGGACTTCGGTCGTGGTGATCGTCTTCATCGCGGGCCAGCCTAAGAGGGTGCCGTCCGCCCGTCGTCGCACTGGGGTCGAACATCGGAGTGCTACCGGAGTAGGGGGTGCTACCCGGGTACTACTGCTCCCGGCACGGTTCCGGGGCCGGGAGTGGTGCCCGCGGTACTACCGCGGGCCGGTACTACCGCGTGGCCGGTACTACTGCGGGCCGGTGCGCCAGTGGCCGGCCAGGGCCGGGCCGAGCTGGTCGAAGTGGCGCTCGATGACGGTGACCATGCCCTCGGGCCCGGCGGGCTCCTGGTCGGGGGTCCAGGACAGGTGGGCGGCGCGCAGCACGCTGCCGAAGACGGCGGCGAGCACGGTGGGGCGCAGGTCCTCGGCCGGGTCGAGGCCCTCGCGCTCGGCGAGCACCCGGACGACCACCCGTTCCTGCTCGGTGACCCGGCGCAGGTGGGTGGCGAGCAGGGTGGGGGTCTCCTCGATCATCCGCATCAGTTCGAGGGCGGTGGTGATCGAGCGGGGGCCGCTGCGGTGTTCGGCGCCGAGTTCGCGCCAGGACTGGACGATCGCGGCGCGCAGGGCCTGGAGCGGGGACTCGTGGGCCGGGCGGCGGCACAGGCACTCGATGAAGTAGTCCTCGGCGTCGGCCATCACGGCGAGCGCGACCTCGTCCTTGTTGGCGAAGTAGCGGAAGAAGGTGCGCTGGGAGACCTCGACGGCGGAGGCGATCTCGTCGACGGTGGTGCGGGCGAAGCCCTGGCCGAGGAAGAGCACGTGGGCGGCTTGGACGAGGGCGTCCCTGGTCTGCTGCTTCTTGCGCTCGCGCAGCCCTGGCAGCCGTTCGGGGGTGCCCGGGGCGGCGGTGGGGGTGGGGGTGCGAGCGGCCATGGCGGGGCCTTCCGAGCGCGTGCGGGCGGGGTGAGGAGCACAACCTTAGCGCTCTGACAAATGTCAGCCAGAGTCAGAAGTCAGTGTTTGCCGAATGTCAGTGGCTGACATAATCTGCCGGAAGTGGCGCTCGCCGACCGGGCACTCGTGGGGACGGGTGGGTCGCGGCGCCACGCCCACGTTCCGTTCTCTGCCACGCCCCCGGAGGGCCCCAGATGAGCCAGTCCGTCGTCAAGAACGCCAAGGCGGACGTCCCGCCGCAGCGCACGCCACCGGGCGGGGGAGGGCTCAAGGGGCACCCCTGGCTGACCCTGCTGACCGTCGCGGTCGGCGTGATGATGGTCGCCCTGGACGGCACGATCGTCGCCATCGCCAACCCCGTCATCCAGGCAGACCTGAAGGCCGCGCCCTCCGAGATCCAGTGGGTGACCAGCGGCTACCTGCTGGCCCTGGCGGTCTTCCTGATCACGGCCGGCAAGATCGGTGACCGGTTCGGCCACAAGAACACCTTCCTGGTCGGCGCCGTCGGCTTCGCCGCCACCTCGGCCGCGATCGGCTTCGCCGGCAACATCCAGACCGTGATCGCCTTCCGGGTGCTCCAGGGCCTGTTCGGCGCGTTGCTCCAGCCGGCCGCGCTCGGCCTGCTGCGCGGCGCCTTCCCGGCCGAGAAGCTCAACATGGCGATCGGCATCTGGGGCGGTGTGATCGGCGCCTCGACCGCGGCCGGCCCGATCGTCGGCGGCCTGCTGGTCGAGCACGTCAACTGGGAGTCGGTCTTCTTCATCAACATCCCGGTCGGCCTGATCGCGCTCGGCCTCGGCCTGTGGATCCTCAAGGACGTGCGGGCCGAGAAGGCCGCCAAGTCCTTCGACCTGCCCGGGATCGCGCTGCTCTCGGTGGCGATGTTCGCGCTGGTCTTCGGCATCATCAAGGCCCCCGAGTGGGGCTGGGGCGACGCCCGCACGCTGCTGTTCCTGGGCGGCGCGGTGGTCCTGATGGTGCTCTTCGCGTTCTGGCAGGCCCGGGCGAAGGAGCCGCTGATCCCGCTCAGCCTGTTCCGTTCGGTGCCGCTGTCGGCGGGCACCCTGCTGATGGTGCTGATGGCCTTCGCGTTCTTCGGCGCGATCTTCTTCGTGACCTTCTACCTGCAGAACGTGCACGGGATGTCGCCGGTGTCGGCCGGTGTCCACCTGCTGCCGATGACCGGCATGATGATCATCGGTTCGCCGGTGGCGGGCATCGCGATCGGCAAGCTCGGCCCGCGGATCCCGATCGTGGCCGGCATGCTGATCACCACCACCGCGATGTTCGGCATGTCCACCCTGGACGCGGGCTCCGGTACCGGCGTGATGTCGCTCTGGTTCGTCCTGATGGGCCTCGGCATCAGCCCGGTCATGGTCGGCGCCACCGAGGTGATCGTCGGCAACGCCCCGCTGGAGCTGTCCGGTGTGGCCGGCGGCCTCCAGCAGGCCGCGATGCAGGTCGGCGGCAGCCTCGGCACCGCGGTGCTCGGCGCGCTGATGGCCGCCAAGGTCACCGACGTGCTGCCGGGCAACTGGGCCCGGGCCGGCCTGCCGCCGGTCCAGGGCGCCGAGGCCGAGGGCCTCAAGCAGGCCGCGCAGCTCGGCATCGCCCCGCCGGCCCCGGCCGGCACCCCGCAGCAGGCGGTGGACGCGATGGCCGGCGCCGTGCACGACTCCTTCGTCAGCGGCATGTCGCTCGCCTTCGCGGTCGCCGCCGTGGTGGCCTTCGGCGCCGCCGTGCTCGGCCTGCTCACCCGCCGGGGCACCGTCGACGCGGGCCCGGCCGTCCACATCTGATCCCGCGCGGCCGACGGCCGACGACCAGCGGCCCCGGACTCGACGGAGTCCGGGGCCGCTGCGTGCCGTCATCCGCCGCCGCGGGCCGGGTGGGACCAGCGGGACCCGCTCGGGTGCACCCGGGAACGCCGAAGGGCCGGACCTCCGTGCTTGGAGGCCCGGCCCTTCAGGGTCTAGCGGGTGATCAGGCGTCGCCGCCGGCGGCGCCCGGGTCGGCCGCGGCCACGTCGAGCAGCTGGTAGCGGTCGATCGCGTCCTTCAGCGCACTGCGGTCGATCTTGCCCTGCTTGGCGAGCTCGGTGAGCACCCCCAGGACGACCGACTGCGCGTCGATGTGGAAGAAGCGACGCGCCGCACCGCGGGTGTCGGCGAAGCCGAACCCGTCGGCACCCAGCGACTGGTACTGACCGGGCACCCAGCGGGAGATCTGGTCCGGCACCGCGCGCATCCAGTCGGACACGGCGACGACCGGGCCCTCGGCACCCTGGAGCTTCTGGGTGACGTACGGCACGCGCTGCTGCTCCTCGGGGTGCAGCAGGTTGAACTCCTCGGCCTCCACCGCGTCGCGGCGCAGCTCGTTCCAGGAGGTCGCGGACCAGACGTCGGCCTTGACGTTCCACTCCTCGGCGAGGATGCGCTGGGCCTCCAGGGCCCACGGCACGGCCACGCCGGAGGCGAGGATCTGGGCCGGGATCTGGCCGGCGGTGCCCGGCGCGTACTTGTGCAGACCCTTGAGGATGCCCTCGACGTCCACGTTCTCGGGCTCGGCCGGCATCTTGATCGGCTCGTTGTAGACGGTCATGTAGTAGAACACGTCCTCGCCGTGCGGGTGCTCGGCACTGGTGCCGTACATCCGCCGCAGACCGTCCTGGACGATGTGCGCGATCTCGAAGCCGTACGCCGGGTCGTACGCGACGACGCCGGGGTTGGTCGAGGCCAGCAGCTGCGAGTGGCCGTCGGCGTGCTGGAGGCCCTCGCCGGTCAGCGTGGTGCGGCCGGCGGTGGCGCCGATCACGAAGCCGCGGGCCAGCTGGTCGGCCATCTGCCAGAACTGGTCGCCGGTGCGCTGGAACCCGAACATCGAGTAGAAGACGTACACCGGGATCAGCGGCTCGCCGTGGGTGGCGTAGGAGGAGCCGGCGGCGATCAGCGAGGCGGTGCAGCCGGCCTCGGAGATGCCGTCGTGCAGCATCTGGCCGGTCGGCGACTCCTTGTAGGCCAGCAGCAGGTCGCGGTCGACCGACTCGTAGGTCTGGCCGAGCGGGTTGTAGATCTTCGCCGACGGGAAGAGCGAGTCCATGCCGAAGGTGCGGTACTCGTCGGGCGCGATCGGCACGAAGCGGTTGCCGATGCCCTTGTCCCGCATGAGGTCCTTGAGCACCCGGACGAACGCCATGGTGGTGGCGATGGTCTGGTTGCCGGAGCCCTTCTTGACCGCCTTGTACGCGTCGTCGCCGGGCAGTTCCAGCTGACGCGGGCGCACCTTGCGGGTCGGCACGTAGCCGCCCAGCTCGCTGCGGCGGTCGTGCATGTACTGGATCTCTTCCGAGTCGCGGCCCGGGTGGTAGTAGGGCGGGTAGCCCTCGTCCAGCTGCTTGTCGGTGATCGGCAGGTGCAGCCGGTCGCGGAAGCGCTTCAGGTCCTCGACCGTCAGCTTCTTCATCTGGTGGGTGGCGTTGCGGCCCTCGAAGTTGGGGCCGAGCGTCCAGCCCTTGACCGTCTGGGCGAGGATGACCGTCGGCTGGCCCTTGTGCTCGCGGGCCGCCTTGAACGCCGCGTAGATCTTCTTGTGGTCGTGGCCGCCGCGACCCAGGTGCTGGACCTGCTGGTCGGTCATGCTCTCGACCATCTTGCGCAGGCGCAGATCGCTGCCGAAGAAGTGCTCGCGGATGTACTGACCGGTCTCGGTGGCGTAGGTCTGGAACTGGCCGTCCACCGTGGTGTTCAGCTTGTTGACCAGGACGCCGTCGCGGTCCTGCGCGAGCAGCGGGTCCCAGCTGCGGTCCCAGACCAGCTTGATCACGTTCCAGCCGGCGCCCCGGAACTGGGACTCCAGCTCCTGGATGATCTTGCCGTTGCCGCGGACCGGGCCGTCCAGGCGCTGCAGGTTGCAGTTGACCACGAAGGTCAGGTTGTCGAGGCCCTCGCGCGAGGCCAGCGACAGCTGGCCCAGCGACTCCGGCTCGTCCATCTCGCCGTCTCCGAGGAAGGCGTAGACGTGCGAGTCGGAGGTGTCCTTGATCCCGCGGTGCTCCAGGTAGCGGTTCATCCGGGCCTGGTAGATCGCGCCGAGCGGGCCGAGGCCCATGGACACGGTCGGGAACTCCCAGAAGTCCGGCATCAGCCGCGGGTGCGGGTAGCTGGAGAGGCCGTACGGGGCCTTCGACTTCTCCTGGCGGAACGCGTCGAGCTGCTGCTCGGACAGTCGGTCCAGCAGGAACGCGCGGGCGTAGATGCCGGGGGAGGCGTGGCCCTGGAAGAAGATCTGGTCGCCGGACTCGCCCTCGGCGTCCTTGCCGCGGAAGAAGTAGTTGAAGCCGACGTCGTACAGCGACGCGGAGGAGGCGAAGGTGGCGATGTGCCCGCCCACGCCGATGCCCGGGCGCTGTGCCCGGGAGACCATCACGGCCGCGTTCCAGCGGGTCGCGTTGAGGATCTTTCGCTCGATCTCCTCGTTGCCGGGGAAGAACGGCTCGTCCTTGGTCGCGATGGTGTTGACGTAGTCCGTGCTGCGCATCTCGGGCACGGCGACACGCTTCTCGCGGGCGCGCTCGATCAGGCGGAGCATCAGGTAGCGGGCGCGCTCGCGCCCCCGCTCGTCGATGGCCGCGTCAAGCGACTCCAGCCATTCCGCGGTCTCCTCGGGATCGAAGTCCGGGACCTGACTCGGAAGGCCGCCAATGATGATCGGGTTGCGATCGGATCCGGAAGCCACGCTGTTCCTTCACTGTCGGTCGAAACTGAGGTGTGTCGCGCCGCCTCCATCGTGCTACCGCGCTCGGAGATCCGTCATCTCTACCGATCGGTAACCGTTCCGCCTGGTGGGCGGGACGGTCTGGCGGTGCGCGGTCCGGGCGACTTCGCCCGCCCCGCACACCCCCGGGTGCTACGTACAGAGGTGGTCCGACCTGGTGTCCCGTCCGCCCGATGGCGGGCGGCCGGGGTGAGGGCCAACAGGAGACTCTACGCCCGCGCACGCGCGGACCCGAATGCCGTTCGTATCTCGGGCATCCGTACGCCCTGTGGGCCGGGACCACCCGAAGCATCCTTGTCTCATGCAGAGAAGGGCAAATCGGTGTGATTCCCGACACATCGAACGGCGTGTCCCCGCTGTGGCACGTCAACCTTTGGGGGGGATCGGGGGGCGGGTACTTGCGCGAACCGCCGCGCCCGTGTGGACTACGGCCACAGCCTCGGCATGGACGCCGGGCCGAATACTGGAGGTTATTCCCGTGAGCGCGACCGCGGACCCCGCGGACAAGTCCAACCCGGCGACCCGTCTCGGCTTCGAAGAGGGCCAGATCATCCAGGAGCTGGGGTACGACGACGACACTGACCAGGATCTCCGCGAAGGCATCGAGGAGCTCACCGGGACGGATCTCGTCGACGAGGACTACGACGACGTCGCCGACGCCGTCCTGCTGTGGCACCGCGACGACGACGGGGACCTCACCGACTCCCTCGTCGACGCCCTGGAGTACCTGGCCGAAGGCGGTCTGATCTGGCTGCTGACGCCCAAGACCGGGCGCGACGGCCACATCGAGGCGTCCGACATCGCGGACGCGGCCCGCACCGCCGGTCTCTCCCAGACCAGCTCGATCGCGGTCGCCAAGGACTGGGCGGCCACCCGGCTCGCCACCAAGTCCACGGCCAAGCCGGCCGGCAAGCGCTGAGCGGGCTCTGAGGCCCCGCACCGGGCCCCGCCGGAGGATCCCTCCGGCGGGGCCCGATCGTTTTCCGGGTCCGGCACCGGGGGTGGCGTCGCCCTCGTCGTCACGGAGCGTGGCTGCCCGGGGTCGCGTCCGCCCCGGGGCCGACCCGGAAACGCGTTCGCCCAGGGCGAAAGCGGTGGAGCGCGCGGGTGCCGCCCTCATCCATTCGGCGGAACGTGCCCGAACGGATGCGAGGATGGCGCTGGCCGCGCCGCCCGCGCGGCGCGGGCGCGTCAGAAAGGTCACGTTCATGGCCATCGAGGTCGGTACCGAGGCTCCGGACTTCGAGCTCAACAACCAGCACGGCGAAGCGGTCCGCCTCTCCGACTTCCGGGGCGAGCGGAACGTCGTCCTGGTCTTCTACCCGTTCTCCTTCACCGGCGTCTGCACCGGCGAGCTCGGTGCCATCCAGCGGGAGCTGGCGCAGCTGCAGAACGACCGGGTCCAGGTGCTCGGCGTCTCCTGCGACTCGCAGTTCACCCAGCGCGTCTTCGCCGAGCGGGAGGGCCTGGAGTTCCCGCTGCTGGCCGACTTCTGGCCGCACGGCGAGGTCGCCCGCGCCTACGGCGTCCTCGACGAGCGGAAGGGTTGCCCCGTGCGCGGCACCTTCGTGATCGACACGGCGGGCACGGTGCGCTGGAGCGTCGTCAACGACCTCCCGGACGCCCGGGACGAGCAGGAGTACCTGAAGGCCCTCGGCGCCCTCTGAGGCCCCGCGTGGAGGCCCGTGGCGGTGGCCGTGGGCCCGCCCCCGCGAACTTCGAACGGCCGCGCCGGGCCCGTTCGCACGTCCGGACGGGAACCGCGCACTACGCTCGGTCCGTTGGCCGGGTGGGGCACGCGAGCCGCTCGCCGGCCGGCGCCTCGAACCGCACCACGGGGGCACCAGGGCGTGCCTCCCGATTCTTGGAGGACAAGTGGGTGTCAGCCTGAGCAAGGGCGGCAATGTCTCGCTCACCAAGGAGGCCCCGGGGCTTTCGGCCGTGGTCGTCGGCCTGGGCTGGGACGTCCGGACCACCACCGGGACGGACTTCGACCTGGACGCCAGCGCGCTGCTCTGCAACGAGCAGGGCAAGGTCGCCTCGGACGGGAACTTCGTCTTCTTCAACAACCTGAAGAGCGCGGACGGCTCCGTCGAGCACACCGGTGACAACCGCACCGGCGAGGGCGAGGGCGACGACGAGGCGATCAAGGTCAACCTGGCCGGCGTCCCGGCGGACGTGCAGAAGATCGTCTTCCCGGTCTCGATCTACGACGCCGAGAGCCGCGGGCAGAACTTCGGCCAGGTCCGCAACGCGTTCATCCGCGTGGTGAACCAGGCCGACAACACGGAGCTGGCCCGCTACGACCTCTCCGAGGACGCCTCCACCGAGACCGCGATGGTCTTCGGCGAGCTGTACCGCAACGGCGCGGAGTGGAAGTTCCGGGCCATCGGCCAGGGCTACGCCTCCGGCCTGCGCGGCATCGCCCAGGACTTCGGCGTCAACGTCTGACCGGACGACACCGGACGACACGGGGCGGCGGCGGACGACGGCCGGTCGCCCGGCGCGGGAGCCTTCTACGGGGCGGCCCCGGACCTCCAGAGGTCCGGGGCCGCCCCGGCTTCGTGTCGGCTCCGTGCGCTGCGAGGATGTGAGTTCAGGAAGTTCAGCCGGCCAAACGGGGCCGGCCCGGGCCGTGGGGGACTACACCTTGTAGGCGCGCCCCGGGAGAAGGCAAGGGAGGAAGAACAGTCATGGTGGTCACGCTCGCCAAGGGCGGGAACGTCTCGCTCACCAAGGCCGCGCCGAACCTGACGCAGGTCCAGATCGGCCTCGGCTGGTCCGCCCGTTCGACCACGGGCGCACCGTTCGACCTCGATGCGAGCGCCCTGATCTGTGGTGGCGGCCGGGTGCTCGGTGACGAGTACTTCGTCTTCTACAACAACCTCAAGAGCCCCGAGGGCTCGGTCGAGCACACCGGTGACAACCTCACCGGCGGCGAGGACGACGGCGACGACGAGGTGGTCCTGGTCAACCTGGAGCTGGTTCCGGCGCAGGCGGACAAGGTGGTGTTCGCGGTGTCGATCTACGACGCCGAGGCGCGGCTGCAGAACTTCGGGCAGGTCCGCAACGCCTACATCCGGGTCGCCAACTCCCTCGACGGCGAGGAGATCGCCCGTTACGACCTGTCCGAGGACGCGTCCAGCGAGACCGCGATGATCTTCGGCGAGCTGTACCGCTACGCGGGCGAGTGGAAGTTCCGCGCGGTGGGCCAGGGCTACGCCTCCGGCCTGCGCGGCATCGCCCTCGATTTCGGCGTAAACGTACAGTAAGGGCGAAAAGGCGAAAATCAGAACAATCGCACCCAACCTACGATCATGAGAACAGAAGGCAGTGCGGGGGTGACCTGACCGGGCCCGGCCCGGTCAGGGCGTCTCGGGACGAGGCCGCCCCCGGCACGGCCCGAAACCCGAAAGGTAACCAAGTCCCGTGTTCCTCCGCACTTTCGGCTGGTCGTTCGCGATCACCGTCCTAGGCCTGATCGCGGCCGGACTGCTCTGGGGGGCCCAAGGATTCGGCATCGTGCTGATCCTCTCCATCCTGGAGATCTCCCTGTCGTTCGACAACGCGGTGGTCAACGCCACGGTGTTGAAGCGGATGAACCCGTACTGGCAGAAGATCTTCCTGACCGTCGGCGTGCTCATCGCCGTCTTCGGCATGCGGCTGGTCTTCCCGCTGCTGGTGGTCGGCCTCACCGCGAAGCTCAACCCCGCGACGGTCATCGACCTCGCGCTGCACTCCGACAAGACGCACGCCGGCCTGACCTACGGTCAGTACCTGGAGGCGGCCAACCCCGCCATCGCGGCCTTCGGCGGCGTCTTCCTGCTCATGATCTTCCTCGACTTCGTGTTCGACGACGAGAAGGAGCACAACTGGCTGGGCTGGATCGAGCGCCCGCTGGAGAAGGTCGGCAAGCTGGACGCCTTCTCCAGCGTCGTCGCGCTGGTCGTGCTGGTGCTGGCCTCCAACTTCTTCGCCGGGGAGCACGCTGAAACCGTTCTGCTCGCCGGTGTCCTCGGCCTGATCACCTATCTCGTGGTCGGCGGCCTCTCCTCGATCTTCGAATCGGGTCTGGAGGAGGACGCCGAGCGCGAGGAGGAGGCCGAGAAGTCCGGCAAGTCGATCCTCCAGGTCGGCGGCAAGGCCGCGTTCTTCCTCTTCCTCTACCTGGAGGTCCTGGACGCCTCGTTCTCCTTCGACGGCGTGGTCGGCGCGTTCGCCATCTCCAGCGACATCTTCCAGATCACCCTGGGCCTGGGCATCGGCGCGATGTACATCCGCTCGCTGACCGTCTTCCTGGTCCGCAAGGGCACCCTGGACGACTACGTCTACCTGGAGCACGGCGCGCACTACGCGATCGGTGCGCTCTCGGTGATCCTGCTGGTCGGGATCAAGTACCACATCCCGGAGATCGTCACCGGCCTGATCGGCGTCGCCTTCATCGGGCTGGCGCTCGGCTCGTCGATCCTGCGCAACCGGCGCGAGGCCGCGCGGGACGAACCGGAACTGGTGAGTACGGGTACCGGCGAATAGCCCGCCGGGTACGCGAAACGGCCGCCTCCGGGAATCCGGGGGCGGCCGTTTCACGTCGCGGTGCGCCCGCTCAGCCGAGCTGCTGCTCGATCGCGCGCAGCTTGCGCTCCAGCGAGTCCAGCTTGGGCATCGACAGGGTGTCGTCGTCGGCCGTCAGGTCGATGGTCGAGCTGCGGTAGGACGAGCCCGAGGCCGATCCGCCGGACGAGGACGAGGAGTAGGACGACGAGTAGGACGAGGAGGACGCCGAGGAGGACGGCGCGTACGACGAGCCGACGGCGGCACGCGGGCGGCGGCCGGCGTCCAGCGCGGCCGGCTCCAGCGGGCCCGAGGCGGCCTGGTGCGAGGAGGCGGTGTCCGACTCGGCGGCTAGGGCAGGCTCCGTAGCGGTCTGGCCGTCGCCGGCAGCCGTGAGCGCGGGCACCTGGCGGCCGCCGCGGGCCCGGGCGAGCATGCCGCCCTGGCGGGAGATGGCCTTCAGCTCGGCCCGCTCGCGGCGGTCGGCCGTGCGGGCCCGCACCTTGGCGTCCAGCTTGGCCTGGCGCTCCTCGCGCACCTCCTCGACCGCCTCGTCCAGGCTGCGGACGTTCTCCAGCAGCATCAGCGACCAGGCCGCGTAGGTCTCGCGCGGGGCGCGCAGCCAGCGGACGATCCGGATCTGCGGCAGCGGGCGCGGCACGAGCCCCTGCTCGCGCAGCGCGGCCTTGCGGGTCTGCTTCAGCGCGCGGTCGAACAGGATCGCCGCCGAGATCGACATGCCGGAGAAGAACTGCGGGGCGCCGTCGTGCGACACGCCGCGCGGCGCGTGCACCCAGTTGAACCAGGCCGAGGCGATCGCGAACACCCAGACCAGCAGGCGGGAGCCGAGCGCGGCGTCACCGTGGCTGGCCTCGCGGACGGCGAGCACCGAGCAGAACATCGCGGCGCCGTCGAGGCCGAACGGGACGAGGTACTCCCAGCCGCCGGACAGCCCCAGGTTCTCCTTGCCGAAGCCCACCAGGCCGTGGAAGGACAGCGCGGCCGCGACACCGGCGCAGCAGAACAGCAGCGTGTAGGAGGAGATGCCGTAGATCATCTCCTTGCGCCGCCGACGCTCCTCGCTGCGCTCCCAGGAGTCGCCGGCCTCTTCCTTCTTCGTGTTCTTGAAACGCAGCGTCGCCAGCAGGACGGCGACGAACAGCAGGGCTGCGCCGCCGACGACGGTCCAGACCAGCTGTATGGAGGTCAGGTTCATTGCGGGTCGGGCCTCGGGTTTCCGCAGGGGACGGGTTCACAGAGCGACACAGGCGGTCAGCTCCCGGTACTCGGGTCGCGCCTGACGGTTCGTTCGTCGCCGCACGGCGTACCCGCCGCACCCGCGCAGGGGCGGACGGGACACCTGTGCGGCTAGACGATATCGCGTCCGAAGGGGCGGCATGTTACGGGAGGGGGGCTTCCTCTCGCCAATCGACCCGCCGGCCGCTCCACTCGTCGACCCGGCGGTGAGCGCCGGGGGGCCCGACGGGGTAGGGGAGGGGAAGGTTTGGGTATCCGAGGGCCGGGCTGATGCCCGATCATGGAGCGGCGGACCGTCAGATCGCCTGACGGGAGCAGGGGGAGAGGGCGGGATGGTCTCGATCTGGGAGTACCTGCGCGGGGAGCGGAACTACACCTTCGACAACCCGGGCGGTCAGCACAAGGTCATACTCACCAAGTCGACCCCGCAGCACGCGATCACCGGGTCCGCGGCCACCACCGGCTACCTCTACGTCAACCTGCACTGGACCACCCGCTCCGGGGCCGTCCGGCCGAGTGCCCGGGAACGCGCCAAGCGCCTCTTCAGCCCCCGCATCCTGCGCCCGCTGGAGCCGGACTCGGTGCAGAACGAGCAGGTCAACGTCGACCTCGACCTGGCGTGCATGTACGAACTGTCCGACGGGAGCAGCGGCGTGGTGCAGCCGCTCGGCGGCTACTTCGGCGACCTCCGGCAACCGCCGTACATCAAGCTCAGCGGCGACGACCAGTACGGGGCGCCGTCCGGCGAGACGATGTACGTCAACCTGGAGAAGAAGGACAAGTTCAAACGGCTGCTGATCTTCGTCTACATCTACGACGGCACGCCGGCCTTCGAGCAGTCCCACGCGGTGGTGACGATCGTGCCGCAGACCGGGCCGCGGATCGAGATCAAGCTGGACGAACGGGCCCGGGCGGCGCGCTCGTGCGCGGTGGTGCTGATCGAGAACGCGGGGGACAACCAGCTGACGGTGCGCCGTGAGGTGCGGTACGTCAACGGGTTCCAGGCGGACATCGACCGGCTGTACGGGTTCGGGATGCAGTGGCAGCGCGGGTACAAGAGCCAGGGCGGTTCCGACTAGGCCCCGCCCGGCCTCGGCCCTGCCCGGCCTCGGCCCCGCCCGGTCTGGTCGGAGCCGGGCGGCGGTGGTGCCCTGAGCAGGCCGGTCAGCGGGGCTGGAACTGCGGGCCCTGCGGCGGCAGGGCGAACTCCTCGCCGGTGGGCGGCTGGGCCTGGGCCTGGGCAGGTGGTTGCGCGGGGGCCTGGGCGGGCGGCTGCTGGCCGGTGCCGGCGTGCGGGTAGCCGTAGCTGCCGGGGTGCTGCTGCGGGGCGGGCTGCTGCTGGTGCGGGTAGCCGTAGCCGGTGCCCTGCTGCTGCGGGTACGGCTGGGGGGTGGGTTGCGGGTACCCGTAGCCGGTACCGGGCTGCTGCTGCGGGTAGCCGTAGCCGGTGCCGGGCGGCTGCTGGGGCTGTGGCTGCTGCGGGTAGCCGTACCCGGTGCCGGGCTGGTGGGCCGGGGGCGCGGTCGGAGCCGGCGGCGCGGCCGGGGGAACGGTGGGCGGGGCGGTCGGCGGGGGCGGCACCGGGCCCGGGGCGGCCGCGGCGGGCTGCTGGGGCCGGCCCTGGGGGGTGGCCGACGGCTGCGGGACGGCCGGGGCCAGGGTGAAGGTGCCGGGCTCGGGCGGGGCGGTCGGGCGCGGGGCGGGCAGCGGGGTGCTGCGCGGGTCGACGGCGGCGGTGGGGGTGGCCGTCGAGGCCGCCGCCGGGGCCGCGTCGGCCTCCGCCTCGTCGTCGACGGTGATGCCGAAGTCGGTGGCCAGGCCGATCAGGCCGGAGGTGTAGCCCTGGCCGATCGCCCGGAACTTCCAGGCGCCGGAGCGCCGGTACAGCTCGCCCGCGACCAGGGCGGTGACGTTCTCGCCGTCGGAGATCGCGAACTCGGCGAGTGCGGGCGTGCCGTCCCCGGCCGTGGCGTCGAAGAGCAGCAGGCGCAGCCCGGGCACCGTGCGGAAGGAGCCGCCCTCGGAGGAGCCGGCCAGCACCACCCGGTCGACGTCGGCGGGCAGCTTGGCGAGTTCGACCTCGATCGTGTCGATGATCTCGGCGCCGCCGGAGGTCTGCTGCTTGGGCAGGTGGCGCACCAGGCCGGAGGGGTGTCGCGGCTGGTTGTAGAAGACGAAGTCGGCATCCGAACGGACCTTGCCGGTGGCGCCGAGCAGCAGCGCGGACGCGTCCACGTCCGGCGCACCGGGCGTGGCGCTCCAGCGCAGCACGGCGCGGACCGCCGCAGCCGGCAGTGCGATGTTGGCGCCCTTGGCCATCACGTGCGTCATAGCCGACCATCCTGCCCGTTCGCCACCCCTTCGGACAACGTGACCGGGACCGTCGGAACCGGGTCGAACTTTGCCAAGACTTGCGCTTGCCGGGGGTTTGCCGGTGCTCGACCGGTGATCGGTGATCTGGACGGCGATGTTCCGGGAGTTCAGTGCCGAGGAACCGGGGACGGCCGGAATCCGTCCGTACGATGGGCGGTCCAAGGGCCCGCCGGGGTCGGGCGGAGGGGGGCCCGCCGGCGTCCGTCCGGGAACCACGGAGCCCCGTGGACCGGTTAACCATGGTGTCGCACCGCTGGATCGCGGTGTCGTCCCGCGCCGCCGCACGCCCCGGCAACGGACCGGTGGCCGTCAAACCTCTGAGGAGAGCACCTTGCGCCATTTCGGCCACCTCGCCGACGACGTACGCGGTCGCCTCTTCCTCGAACCGCCCCGGCCGTTCACGGCGCGGAGCGAGGCCGCGGTGCTGGCCACCGCCCTCGGCGGCACCCTCTACAGCCCCGCCACCCGGCCCGCGCTGGCCGCCGACATCCGCAAACAGGCTGCTCGGGGCGTGGTGTCGATGGTGCTCTGCCTGGAGGACGCGATCGCCGACCACGAGGTGGACGCGGGGGAGCGGAACCTGATCGAGCAGTTGAATGACCTGGTCAGGGATTTCACCGACTGCACACAAGGCCACCCCCTGCTCTTCATCAGAGTTCGAGCCGCCTCCCAGATCCTCGACCTGGCCGAGCGGCTCGGGCCGGCCGTCGAGCTGCTGAGCGGGTTCGTCCTGCCGAAGTTCACCACGGAGACCGGCGGCGCGTACCTGGCCGCCCTGGCCGCCGCCGAGGCCGCCACCGGGCGCCGGCTGTTCGCCATGCCCGTCCTGGAGTCACCCGAACTCGCCCACCTGGAGACCAGGCGCCAGCAGCTCTTCGGCATCGCCGACCTGCTCGCCGGGCACCGGGAGCGGGTGCTCGCCGTCCGCCTCGGCGTGACCGACCTCTGCTCCGCGTACGGCCTGCGCCGCTCGCCCGACCTCACCGCGTACGACGTCGCCCTGGTCTCGGCGGTGATCGGCGACGTGGTCAACGTGCTCGGCCGGGCGGACGGCACCGGGTACACCGTCACCGGTCCGGTCTGGGAGTACTTCCCGGTCCAGGAGCGGATGTTCAAGCCGCAGCTGCGCCGCACGCCGTTCGCCGAGGCCCCCGGGACGACCCGGGCCTCCGGCGAGGAGGTCCGCCGGCGGATCATCGAGCACGACCTGGACGGGCTGATCCGGGAGGTCGAGCTCGACCGGGCCAACGGCCTGCTCGGCAAGACCTGCATCCACCCCAGCCACGTCCCCGCCGTGCACGCCCTCTCGGTGGTCACACACGAGGAGTACTGCGACGCCCGGGACATCCTCCGGCAGGAGCAGGACGGCGGCGGGGTCCTGCGCTCGGCGTACACCAACAAGATGAACGAGGCCCGGCCGCACCGGGCCTGGGCGGAGCGGGTGCTGCTGCGGGCGGAGGTGTTCGGGGTGGCCCGGGAGGACGTGAGCTTCGCGGAGCTGCTCGCGGCCTGCCTGTGCGGGGGGTGAGGGGGGTGAGGGGGGCTGCGCGCGGCTGAGGGGGCTGTCCGCGGCTGACCTGAACGGCCCCACCGATCCGACCCGTCCGGCCGATCCGACCGATCCGACTCCGACCGATCCGAAGACCGCACCACCGCACCATGCGAAGGCAGGACCAGCAGTGACAGCACAGCAGACGTGGACCGGCCGTTGGGTCGCCGACCGGGCCGGCATCGCCCTGACCGGATCGGACCGCCTCCCCGAACTCGTGGGCTTGGCCCTGCGTTCCCAGAACCCGAAGCGCGCCCACCTGCTGGTCTCCACCGTGCTCGGCAAGCACGTCCCGCAGCGGCCCGCGGTCGTCCACGGCGTCGGGCTCGAACTCGGCCGGCAGGTCCGCGAGTTGCTCGGCGACGAGGCCGCCGCGCGGGCCGTCGTCCTCGGCTACGCGGAGACGGCCACCGGCCTCGGCCACAGCGTCGCCGACGGCCTCGACGCCCCGTACCTGCACTCCACCCGCCGCCCGGTGGCCGGCGTGCCCCCGCTCGGCGGCTTCGAGGAGGAGCACTCGCACGCCACCTCGCACCTGCTGCTCCCCGCCGATCCCGAACTCCTCACCGGTGACGGCCCGTTGGTGCTGGTCGACGACGAGTTCTCGACCGGCCGCACGGTCCTCAACACCATCCGCGAACTGCACGCCCGCCACCCGCGCGACCACTACGTCGTCGTCGCCCTGGTCGACCTGCGCTCCACCGCCGACCGCCGCCGGCTCGCCGACACCGCCGCCGAACTCGGCGTCCGGCTCGACCTGGTGGCCACCGCCAGCGGCGCCGTCCAGCTGCCCGCCGACGTCCTGGACCGCGCCGAGCGGCTGATAGCCGAGGCCGCCCCCGCCCCCGCCGCGCCCCCCGGAACGCCCGCACCGCTCGCCCGGGTCGACCTGGACTGGCCCGCCGGGCTCCCCGACGGCGGCCGGCACGGGTTCACCGCCCGCGACCGCGTCCGACTGGACGCCGCCCTGCCCCGCCTGGCCGCACAGCTGGCCGACGCACTGCCCGCCACGGCGCGGCGCGTGCTGGTCCTCGGCTTCGAGGAACTGATGTACGCCCCGCTGAGGCTGGCCGGCGCACTCGCCGACCGGCTGGGCGGCGACCGCGTCCGCTACTCCACCACCACCCGCTCGCCCGTCCTCGCCGTGGACGACCCCGGCTACGCCATCCGCACCCGCCTCGCCTTCCCCGCCCACGACGACCCGCAGGACGACGCTTCGCGCGAGCGCTACGCCTACAACGTCGCCCCCGGCAGCGACCCGGCCCGCCGGTTCGACGCGGTCGTGCTGGTGGTCGACGACGTCGCCGACACCCCCGCCCTGCGCGAGGGCGAGCGCGCCCTGCTCGGCCAGCTGCGGCAGGTCACCGACCAGGTGGTGCTCGCGGTGCTGCCCTCCCACCGGCCTTCCCCCCGGCCGTCTGGGCTGCCGTCCCCGTTGTACGGCCCGGCGTTCTCCTCCTACCGGCCCGACGAGGTGGCCTGGCTGCTCAAGGACCTCTCCGGCGTCCCACTCGAAGCCCCCACCGAGGAGCGCGAGGAGGCCGTCCAGAACGGCGGCGCGCACTACGCCGAGTCGCTGCCGGTCGAGTACCAGCCCAGCCCCGAGTACCAGGAGCTGTTCCACCAGGCGCTGCGCGCCTCCGCCCGCCGCATCGCGCTCGCCGCCGGCACCGTCGCCGAGACCCTGCTGCGCGAGCGCGGCCCCGGCCTGGTGCTCGCCTCGCTGGCCCGGGCCGGCACGCCCGTCGGCATCCTGATCCGCCGCTGGCTCGCCCACGCCCACGGACTCGACACCCCGCACTACGCCGTCTCCATCGTCCGCGGCCGCGGCATCGACCCGGTCGCCCTGCGCTACCTGGCCGCCCACCACCGCGCCGGCGACGTGGTCTTCGTCGACGGCTGGACCGGCAAGGGCGCGATCACCCGCGAACTCGCCGAGGCCCTGGCCGGCACCGGATTCGACCCGGACCTCGCCGTCCTCGCCGACCCCGGCCGCTGCGCGCGCACCTACGGCACCCGGGACGACTTCCTGATCCCCTCCGCCTGCCTCAACTCCACCGTCTCCGGCCTGGTCTCGCGCACCGTGCTGCGGCCCGGCCTGATCGGCCCGGACGACTTCCACGGCGCCAAGCACTACGCCGAACTGGCCGGTGCGGACGTCTCCGCCGCCTTCCTCGACACCGTGGCCGACCACTTCGACGCCGTCCGCCCGGAGGCCGTCGCCGCCGCCGACCGGCTGTCCACCGCCCCGGACCGCGCGCCCGACTGGGCCGGCTGGGCCGCCGTCGAGCGGATCAGCACCGAGTACGGCATCGACAGCGTCAACCTGGTCAAGCCCGGCGTCGGCGAGACCACCCGGGTGCTGCTGCGCCGCGTCCCCTGGCGGGTCCTCGCCCGGCGCGGGGCCGGCGCCGACCTCGACCACGTCCGGCTGCTCGCCGCCCAGCGCGGCGTCGAGGTCGAGGAGGTGGACGGCCTGCCGTACTCCTGCGTCGGCCTCATCCACCCCCGCTACAGTCGGGGAGCGACCGGGGCCTCCGGTAGGACCGTTGTGGTGAAGGAGTCCTGATGAACGCCGATGTTCTCGTCGCCAGCGACCTCGACCGGACGCTCGTCTACTCCAACCGGGCCCTCGCCCTGGACGTCCCCGACCGGCTCGCGCCCCGGCTGCTCTCCGTCGAGGTGCACGACGGCAAGGCGCTCTCGTTCATGACCGAACAGGCCGCCGCGCTGCTCGCCGAACTCGTCCGGCAGGCCTGGTTCGTCCCCGCCACCACCCGCACCCTCGCCCAGTACGAGCGGATCAACCTGCCCGGCCCGACGCCCGGTTGGGTCCCCGCGTACGCGATCTGCGGCAACGGCGGGCACCTGCTCGTCGACGGCGTGCCCGACCAGGACTGGCGCACCGAGATCACCGCGCGGCTCGCCTCCGGTGCGGCCCCGCTGGAGGAGGTCGTCCGGCAGCTCGCCCTGAGCGCCGACCCGGAGTGGACGCACAAGCGCCGCGTCGCCGACGGGCTGTTCGCCTACCTCGTCGTCGAGCGCGCCGCGCTGCCCGCCGGCTGGCTCGACGAGCTGACCGGCTGGTGCGCCGAACGCGGCTGGACGGTCTCGCTCCAGGGCCGAAAGGTCTACGCCGTCCCCGCGCCGCTCAGCAAGAGCGCCGCCCTCGCCGAAGCCGTCCGGCGCACCGGCGCGAGCACCGTGCTCGCGGCCGGTGACTCGCTGCTCGACGCCGACCTGCTGCTCGCCGCCGACGCCGCCTGGCGGCCCGGGCACGGCGAACTCGCCGACGGCGGCTGGACCGCCCCCGGCGTCACCGCCCTCGACGAGGTGGGGGTGGCGGCGGGGGAGGAGATCGTCCGACGGTTCCTCGCCCGGGTGGCCGTCGCCCCCGTCGCCCCTGCCGCCCGCGTCGCCCCTGCCGCCCGCGTCGCTTCCTGAGCGGAAGCGGGAGCGGTCAGCCGCAGCAGCCGCCGCCGCAACAGCCCCCTCCGCCACCACCGTTGCCGGAGGGGGCCTGGCGCGGGGCGCCGCCCGAAGCGGAGCCGGTGACGGCGACGGCGGACAGCAGCTTCACGGTGTCCTCGTGGCCCTGCGGGCAGACGGCGGGGGCGCCGGCCTGCGCCATCGGGCGGCGGAGTTCGAAGGTGGCGCCGCAGGAGCGGCAGCGGAAGTCGTAGCGTGGCATACCGGCAGGGTACCCAGGCGGTGCCCTGCCGGCGCCCTACCGGTGTCCTATCGGTGGGTGCTGCCGGGGACGCTGCCGGTGTCCTGCCCGGCCGGCGCTACCGGTGCTACCTGTGCCCGCCCAGATCGCCGCGGATCAGCCCGATCACCTGCGCCGCCGTCTCCCGCACGCCCGCCAGCTCGGTCAGGAAGTGCCAGTAGTCGGGGTGCCGGCCGGCCGCCTCCAGGGTGGCCACGGCCCGGTCCAGCCGCGCCACCGCTTCGTCCAGCGGGGCGGCGTGCCGCGGGTCCGGCGCGCTGCGGCCCGTCATCGCCAGCCGCTGCGCGTCGCGCAGGGCGAACCGGGCCCGCTCCACCTCCCGGTGCGGGTCGTGCTGCACCTCGTTCAGCTGCCGCAGCCGCTCGTTCACCGCGACCACCGACCCGTCTGCGGTGTCCAGCAGCGCGCGCACCGTACCGATGGCGCCCGTCGCGTCCGCCCAGCGCTGCTCGTCCCGGGCCCGGGCGGCCTCGGCGAGCTTGCGCTCCGCCGCCCGCCCGGTCTCCGCGACCTGCTCCGACACCCGCTGGAGGTCCTGCCAGCAGGCCGCGCTGAACCGTCGGCGCAGTTCGCTCAGCGCCGGCTCGACCGTCTCCGCCTTGGTCTCCAGCGCCTGGATCCGGGTCCGCAGGCTCGCCACCCGCCGGTCGATCTCCCGTGCGCGCTCCGGCAGTTGACCGGCGTCGGCCGCGATCGCCTCGGCGCGCTGCCGCACGTCGTCCGCGCGCCGCAGCGTCGGCGCCACCCCGTGCCGGGCCGGCCCCTCGTTCAGCAACCCGAGCTCCGGCGCCAGTTCGGCCAGCCGGGCCGCCAGGTCGTCCGCCCGCAGCCCGGCGCCGCGCACCGCGTCCAGCGCGTTGCTCGCCTGGAGCAGCGCGCGCTTCGCCTGCTCCACCGCCGGGGTGACCCGCATCAGCTGCTGCTCCGCGCGCTGGAGGGTCGGCTGCAGCCGCTGGAGGAAGTCGTTCAGCTCCGCCCGGGCCGAGCCGAGCTGCCCCTTCACGTCCTCCAGCTGCCGCCGGGCCCGCGCCGCGGTGCCGGCGTCCAGCGCCTCGTCGTCCAGGTTGTACGCGTCCAGCGCGCCCAGGTAGTTCACGGTGACCTGGTCCACCCGGCCGGTGATCCCCGCCAGATCCGCCAGCGCCCGGCGGGCCGTCGCCTCGTCCTCGGCCGCCCGGACGGTCTCCACCGCCAACTGCACCTCGCGCTGCGTCGAGTCCAGCTCGTAGAACGCCTCCTGCGCGGCGTCCCGGGCCGCCTTGGCGTCCGCCCGCACTCCCTCCCCGCCGCGCCGGCCCCACCAGCCGCCCGTCCCGGCCGAGGCCAGCCCCAGCGCACCCAGCGCACCCGCCAGCACCACCGGCACCACCAGTGCGTCGGCCAGCGCACTCCCCGCCCGACGCCACCCCCGCCCGCTCCCGCCGGCCACCGTCACTGCGCGCTCCCTGCTCCGACCCGCTGATCCACCCCCATTCTTCCCGATCGCCCCACCGCACCGGCACCCCCACCCGCCCCACTCCCCGACCACCCGCACCACAGCACCCCCCGGGACCAGGTACCCTAGGCAGTCGTCGTGCCCCCACCGGGCCGCGACAGGGGGCGCGTAGCTCAGTGGTAGAGCGCTGCTCTTACAAAGCAGATGTCGGCGGTTCGAAACCGTCCGCGCCCACCCATAACGGACATAATTTCAGGTCAAAACGGACAACCGGGGCGCGTATCCTTTGCCCTCGCACTTGTGGCAACGTTGGCTCTTGTTCTGTATCGCCGC
Organism: Kitasatospora sp. NPDC091276; assembly: GCF_040684355.1. Classification (NCBI taxonomy): domain Bacteria; kingdom Bacillati; phylum Actinomycetota; class Actinomycetes; order Kitasatosporales; family Streptomycetaceae; genus Kitasatospora; species Kitasatospora sp. NPDC091276. The sequence continues at coordinate 236,125 of NZ_JBFBFU010000012.1, forward strand.
AGGTCAGAGCCACTTTGGTGCTCATGATGACATCTGCCCCCAGAAGGCGGCATTCAGGCCCGCATCAGGGCTTCTCGTTGGAGAAACAGCAGGTCAGGGTAGGTCTTCTGGTCAATTGACCGCTCTGTGCGACCTCTGCTCACACAGACTGCGGGTCGCCCCTCTGGCCCTATGTGAAGTCGCAGGTCAGGCTGGGTGCAACAGAAGATGCGGGAGCCTCCAGCACACATTCAGCACACACGGCAACCGATCACGGCGACTCCGACACCTGTTGCGGTGCTGGCTTGCTGACCTCACCGGCGCCCTCTTGCTGACCGCGGCACACGGCCCTGCTGGCCGCCTCCCCGAATGCACCTGACCCGCCCTCACGGCAGCCCTGTGCCGGGCTGAGACCGCTGGCCACGGGGCCCGCCGCAAATGCTGCGCCAGCTGCCGAACGGCGTCGCTCACCATCGCCGACAGCCTCAGCCAGGTTCTCGCACGGCATATCGGCTGCCACCTGGCCACGGCGGCCCCAGGGGTGGCGCACCCATGCCTGAACCCTCAAGGCCATCGAGAACACCGGCGCCACTTCGGAGACCGCCCTCGCCGAGGTGACCGGCCGCACTGCCCTGCCCGAACTGTTCCAGCAGGTCCTCGTCCACGCCCGCGCCGCCGTCAGCCGAGCCGGCCTCCCGGACCGGACCAGCGCCATACCGCGCTCCACCGCGGCCAACCCGCGCCACCAGACAGCGCCGCCCTGATCGCGAACCGGCTCTTGGTGCTCGCCGACCGGACCGTGGAGACTGCCCGGAGTGGAGCTGGACCCCCAGCGAAGCCCCGTAGGACCCCAACCCAGCACGCCCAGTGGCAGGAGCAGCTCGCCGTCGTCGCCGCCTACCGCGACCAGTACAAGGTCACCGACGACAACGCCGCCCAACCCGCCGGCCCCTACATCGAGGGAGGCCGCACCGGTCACCGTGACTACTGGACGGCCGCCGAAGCCGCCATCGCTGCCAGGCGCACCGCCACCTCGAAAGCCCCGGTCGCAGTCACCGCGACCAGCGACGAGCAGGCCCTGTGCCGACTCGCCGCAGACGTCTACCGCACGCTGCCCGAGGCCGACCAGGCCGAGATTCTGCGCACTGTCGCAGCCCGGACCGGTGCCGCCTGGCTCGCCGCCCGTCCGCGCCTGGACGACGCCGCCCTTGCCCAGCAGCACGTCGCCGACAAGGTCAGCACGGTGCCCGCCGAACGCCGTCGGCTCACGGCCGAGGCCACCCAGCCCGAGTAGGAGGAGGCCGAGTATCGCCGCCAGCCGACCTTCGCCGAGCGCCGCCGAGCCGGCCGCCAGGCCGAGTGCCAGGCCCACCGCGACCAGCTCCAGCAGCGCGGCGGACAGCCCGCCACCCGCACCACCCGGCCCGCGCCCGGCCGCCGACCCGAGCCGGGCGAACAGGGCCAGGTGCAGGCTCCGGCCCAGCGCCCTGCCGCTCAGCAGCCGCAAGTCCAGCACCCGCTGCAGGCTCACCAGGACCAGCGCGGTCCGCGCATCCGCTGACGTTCACGACGCCACGACGTTGCGGCACCCACGCGCGGCGCCGGGGTCAGACCCGTCGAAGCGCACTCTCGCACTGACGGCATCGGCGGTCCTCGAACTCTGCCGGGTGCCACGGATCCCCGTAACCGGCCCGGTAGTGCGTGTGGACCAATGGGTCGGTGGTGATGCCGCAGAGCGTCGTCGGCAGCGGGCCCTCCGGCACATCGGGATCGCTCGTGGCGGCGTGGACCGACCGGACGAAGACGGGATTCGCTCCGTCCGGGTCGAGTCCTGTCCCGTCTCAATTGATCTTTCCGCCGGACGGCGTTCTGACCTGCGGAGATACAAGGTCGAGTGAGACGCCGAAGTCCCGTCGTTTCACTCGATGTTGTCGGCGATACGCATTTCCACAGCCAACCATCGTCAGGCGGCAGCGCGCTGACGTCCAGTCTTGAGGAATATGGCGGAGGTCTACCGGGCTCCGGCAGAGGGGTGCTGGTATTTCACGGGTGGGATCTCAAGCACCGGCCACGCGAGCTTCCGGGCGGCCTCGCGGCCGGGCCGGACGCGGCGGGGCACGGTGCCCGGGCACCTGTATGGGTATCAGCTCGCACACGGTGTCATCCCGCGGCTGGGATGGAGTACCGACCTGACCGTTTGCCACACCTATGATTCCCACCCATGTCAGCAGCCGGCGCACCTGTGGCTCGGCACGGCGGCGGAGAACCGAGCCGAGTGGGTGGCTCGGCGGCGCGACCCGGGCAGTCCCCTCGCGGACCTCCGCGGCCCCGCCGGACGCTCCCGTGCGATCGGCGCCGCCATCCGCGCCGGCCTGGCCGGTGGCGAGTCTGAGGACGAGGTCGCGGCACGAGTCCGGGAAGTGATCGCGGAAGGCCGTCCATTGAGCCTCTGGTGACCGCCCTCCGTGCATCCGGCGCATCGGCCGGGCGGGGTCCGGGGAACACCTCCGGTGCCCAAGCCGTGCCTTCTACAGCGTGATCAGGCCAGCCCGGAGCACCGTGGAGGCACTGAGAAGGTCAGCGGACATTGGCCAGCGAAGTTCGGAGCACCATTGGCTCCAGCGCGTTCGCCAGTGAGGTTGACGGGCCCGCAGATGTCGTCCGGCCTGGGGATTCACTGAACGTGCACGTGCTTGTGACGCTGACGCATATCGGTGTCGGGTGATCGCGTGCCTCGCCTGTCGGGCGCTGGCCGGAAAGGCGTCATCGACATTGATATAACCGTACTTGACGATGTCATGACCGTTAGTGTCCGTTCCACTGTCTCAGGACTTTGGAGGAGATCCGTGACACGAACCAAGCGTGCCTTGACGGTAGTTGGAGTATGGACCGGTGCCGTCGCGGCCGTGTTGTCCGCAGCGCCCACCGCGTCGGCCCAGGCGCCAACGCGGGACTGCACCGGAATGTACAGCGCGAGGATCACCCAGTGGGCGATGCTCTGCTCCAACGCAGGCCAGCCGATCCGCGGTGCGTTCGCCACCTGGCGCAACCTGCCGGTCACCTTCGACTCCAGCGACAACCCCAACATCATGGTCGGAGCCGCGAACTATCTGACCGTCACTCCGGACATCGCCTCATCCGCCACCGTGCGAATAGGCCTGTACGCGCAGAAGACCGGCGCGCAGAGTGCCAGTTACGCACCGCACTGGGAGGAAGTGCCTGACCAGGGTGGCGGCCGGGAGACCGCCATCAACGTCGGCGTCGGCCCGGACCGGGCGGACGGCAGGAACCACAGCTACCTCCTCCAGCGCCAGGACAACGGCGACCAGTGGGAGGTGTTCTACGACTTCAACTCGGTCGGCACCACCACCGGGCAGAAACCCGTCTCCCGGGCCTCCGACGGCAACCGTGTCGACGTCGGCCTGGAGGTCAACCACCCCGAGCACGTGGACGTACCGGTCTTCGAGGACCGGCCCCAGTGGATGGACGAGAACAAGGTCTGGGGCCGCTTCGCTCCCGCCAACACCGCCACCCAGCTCGGGCTCGGCAGGTGCGGCGACCTCCGCCCCGGCAGCACCAGCCCCAACACCGCACCGTACTGCTTCACCGCCCAGCAGACGACGAGCACACCGCCTCCGCCGTCCTTTCCCGTCACGACCTCCTGGAACGTCGGTAAACCGCTGGCCGAACCCGCTCCCATCGCCCCGGTCACGGCACGCACGCTGGCGTCCCCCGCGCTCGAACGGCCGACCGTGTTCAACGGCGTAGACCAGGAAACGCTCCACACCTGCCTGCAGAACACCCCCGACGCCTGCCTGACCACCGTGCCAGGCCTCGCCGACTGCATGCGCACCGCCAAACAGTGCAACGTCGACCAGCCCGCCACAACACCGCGTCGCAAAGGCGACCACGTGCCCCCGGCGCAGACCGCCGACGTGAACGTCGATGACCTCAAGCTGCGTACCGCAGCCGAGTTCGGCGTCCCGCTGGAGTCACTGCGGGTGCGCGCGGGAATCGTTGCCGACGACGACAGCGGACGGCGCACGGCCGCACGGTGGGACGCCGACACCCCGCTGTGGGTGGTCACTTCCGATGTGCCCACCCACGGCCGGAGCCAGGCAGGCCCCCGAAGCGCAGGCCTCGCCGCGGCCTATGCCCAGAGCACGGGCGAGTTCGTCGACGCCTGCTGGGGTTCGGCCTGCCCGCAGTGACACGCGGAGGCCCTCGTTCCGGCCCGGTTCATACCGCCCACAGTCCTGACCAGTTGCCCCTGACTTAGGAGCCAGCTCCGTGAACACCCGACCCATACGCCGACTCCTGCGAACCGCGGGAACCGGACTCTGTGCCGTCCTGCTCGCCGCCGGCACAATCGCCGCCGGCCCGCCCGCCCCCCGCGAACCCGCGCCCTTCGTGTTCGTTCCCACCTCGACCGTGCCCGCCGAGGAACTCGCACGGCTCGGCCCGCCGGTCCCCCTGTCCGAGTACACCGCCGCGCAGCCGGACAACGGCTCTGGTTCCTCGCCCCGACGCGAGGCCGATGCCGCATCCGCCGACGACCCCGATCTCAAGAAGGAATGCGCCGAACGAGCCGACAAGACCTCGCCCGCGGGCTGGGTCAAGAACCGGTTCGAAAGCTGCGTACACCACCACTACGACGTGGTGCTGCGCAGGACGGACGGCACCGAAACGATCGGACGTCTCTGGTTCGAGGTCTGGCTCCTCGGCTTCGCCTACGACGGGCAGCGCAGGGTCGACTACGTCGCCAGCGTGGAAGACATCATTGTCGCGCCCGTCGGCGGCGAGGACGCGAAGTTGTGGTCCATCGACCAGGAGTTCACCCACCTCGGCGGCCCCGTGACCGCCCCTGCCGCGAAGCGCCGCAGTGACCTCCTCGGCGCGTGGAACTCGAACCCGCTCTGGACGCTCACCTACACCTCGCCCGACAACGGCCCCCTGTACAACCAGGGCGACAACCAGATCGTCAACACCACAGTGACCATGTCGATCAACGTCACGTCGCCCACCGCACCCGCACGGGCGTTCCGGGACGATGACGCCGCACACTCCGACGTCCGCTTCGACTACGCCGGCCCCACAGCCGGCAAGTACAAGGGAACCGTCTTCACCGCCGCCCGGGTCGAACTCGTCATGAGTCTCTCTGACCCCGCAGTGAGGGAGAGCGCCCGGCACATAGCGGACGCGCAGAACAACCCGGAGCGGACTTTCCCGTCCTTCACTGCCAAGACCGTCCCCGGAGCGAAGGAACCCCTGCACCGCCTAGTGAACCGGAAAGCGCAGGACGACAACCGAGCTGTCGCGATCAAGACCTGTGAGGACATCTGGGGCGATTACACGAAGTCCGGCCTGGAGTGCGACGAGTACCCCTTCTCCTCCACCAAGGAAGGTGCGAACAAGGGGGACAGGCGCTACTCCGCACGCCTCATAGACGGCGATGACAACGGCAAGGGCGGCAACATGATCGGGGAGGTCTACTCCGTCAACCGGCTCTTGAACGACGACCCCTTCTACGTGAAGATCATCCCGTAACCCGACGCGAGTCAGATCAGCAAGGAGAAAGCGGTGACCGTCCTCTTCGAGTTCCGCACCGAAGCCCGTCCCGACAACGGCAAGATCATGGTGTACGACGCCGACGCCACCATCCCGAGCAACGAAGCCCTCGTCAGGAGCCGACGAGATGTGGTCGCCGGGACAGGCACCCAGATCTACATCCACAGTCTTCAGGGCATCGCCCCCGCCGAGATTCTCTTTCGCGTGTGGGACGGCCCGGTGCCGGCCGACAGGGCCTGGGAAGCCGACGGTGAACGCGAGGTGGAACTCGAAACGCCCACCGGATACGTGGTCATCCGCGCGTTCTCACCCGAGATCGCCGGCGACTTCCAGATGCCGCGCCCCGGAGTCTACGAAGGGCGCGTCTCCTGGAAGGGTCGCCAGGCCGCAGAGGGCCAGCAGAGCAGCCTGCGCGCCCAACTGGCCACGCCGGAGGGACAGCTCAACTCGGAGGCCATCTTCGCATCCCATCATGAGGCCCTGGAAACCTATCGGGTCGACCTGTGGTGGACTGCCGAGTCCGAGGACGACGAGGACGAATAGACATCACAGGGGTGCGGCGCCGCCATCCCAACGGAAGCGCCACACCCTTGTGAACAGATCAACGAAACAGAGAGCAGCGCGAAAGGTAGTGAATCCACGGGCCCGAGCTGGTGAGATCGAAAGCCCCGGGGTTCCCGGCGACTTGCCCACTGGTCGGTGGACTCACGCCATCGCCGTCAACGTCGAGCGTCTGCCCCTCGGTCTTGTCCGCGAGTTCCGGCTCTGGCTCAACTTCCGTGGTCTGCGCACGGTGAGTGACGATCTGGCGATGTTGCTGGCGTTGGAAAGTTGCCCGGAATTCGCCAGCGGCCGGGTCGTGGTGGCCGACAGTGCGGGACCGTGGATGATCTGATGCCCCGCTTGGAGGGGTTGTTGTTTCCGTCGGTCGCGGGTGTCGCGGTGCTCTCGGTCGACGTGGATGTCGAGTCGGTGAACGTGGGGGTCAAGTCCGCGGCGGCGGGGCACAGTTGCCCGGAGTGCGGAGGCTGGTCGACCCGGGTGCACAGCTCATACCTGCGGTTTCCCGTCGACGGGCCAGTCGGAGGCAGGCGGGTCCGGTTGAGCCTGCGGGTGAGGCGCTTCGTGTGCGGCAACCCGTCGTGCGGGCGGCGGACGTTCGTCGAGCAGATCGAAGGGCTGACGCGGCGCCACGGCCGGTGGACCGAGCGGCTGCGGACGGAGCTCGCTTCGGTCGGCCTGGCGCTGGCCGGGCGGGCCGGCGCCAGGCTGGCCGGAGTGTTCGGGGTGCCGGTGAGCCGGAGCACGGTGCTGCGGTTGGTGGAGGAGCTTCCCGATCCGGTGCCGCCGGCCCCGCGCGTGGTGGGCGTCGACGAGCACGCGACGCGCAAGGGCCGCGTCTACGGGACGGTGCTGGTCGACGCCGAGACCCGCCGGCCGGTGGACCTGCTGCCCGACCGGGAGGCGTCGAGCCTGGCGGCCTGGCTGGCCGAGCGGCCGGGCACCGAGGTCGTCTGCCGGGACCGCGCGCCGTTCTTCGCCGAGGGTGCCACCGTCGGAGCTCCGCATGCCGTCCAGGTAGCGGATCGCTGGCACCTGTGGCACAACCTCAGCGAAGCGGCTGAGCGAGCCGTCGCCCGCCACCGACAGTGCCTCCGCGCGGCAACTCCAGTTTCAGGTCAGGCCGTTACCATCGAACCGGTGGCCCAGAAGGAGGACTCGGACCAGCCCTGGCCGAGAGGCTTCCGGTTCGCCGACCGTACCCGGGCCCGGCACGCCGCGGTGCACGCCCTCCTGGCTGCGGGCCACAGCCGGCGCGCCGTCCAGCGGCAGCTCGGCATGACCTGGCGCACGGTCAAGGCCCTGGCCGACGCGGAGACCCCGGAGGACCTCTTCCAAGGCCAGTGGCAGAACCGGCGGTCCGTCCTCGACGACTACAAGCCCTACCTCGACGACCGCTGGAGCGAGGGCTGCACCAACGCCTGGAAGCTCTGGGAGAAGATCGTCCCGCTCGGCTACAAGGGCAGCTACCAGCGGGTCCAGGCCTACCTTCGGCTCAAACGCACCTCGCCGCAGCCGGTGACCGCACCGCCGCCGCCCCGCACCGTCGCCGGCTGGATTATCCGGCGACCCTCGGCACTGTCTGAGGCCGAGCAACTCCAGCTCAAGACCGTCCTGGCCTACTGCCCTGAACTCGACGCCTTTACCCGGCACGTCCGCTCCTTCGCTGTCATGCTCACCGAGCGCCAGGGCCAGCGGTTCCCCGATTGGCTCGACGCGGTCCGCCAGGACGACCTGCCCAGCCTCCACGCCCTCGCCGCCGGCATCGACCGCGACCGGGACGCCGTCATCGCAGGACTCACCCTCCCGTGGAACTCCGGCGTCGTCGAAGGGCATGTCAACCGGATCAAGATGCTCAAGCGCCAGATGTTCGGACGGGCCGGCTTCGCTCTGCTACGGAAGAGGGTTCTTCTGGCCAGCTGACCACAGCCACCCACAGGGTGACGGGTACGAGAGAAGAGCACGATGGATCCCCGCATACCCCGCCTGCGTCGCAAGCTGGCCGCGATCCCGTTCCAAGCACTCCGCAGCCACTCCTTCGGGGAAGAGAAGCACAAGTTCTACCTCGATCCGAAGCTGACGGAAGCGCGTGTCGCTGCGTTCGAGGCCGAGCAGGACATTGCCCTGCCCGACGCCTATCGACAGTTCCTCACACATGTCGGCGGCTCGGGCGCGGCACCCTTCTACGGCCTCGTGCCGCTGGAGCAGTGTTCCCTGCGGGTCATGAATCCCCGCGGAGAACCAGGGAAACCCCGCGGCTTCGACGGCAGAGACCCCAGGGCCCACGGACGCGACCTCTTCCTCCACATCATCGAGATGGGCTGCACAGACATATGCGTCATCGCGGTGACCGGCCCCCTCACTGGCCGCGTCCTCATTGGTAACGGCGACGGCTACTGGGGCCCCAACGTCTCCTCCGCCACTGACTTCCTCAGCTGGTACGAACGCTGGCTCAGTGAAGCGGTGGCGGCTACACCAGCAGTCCCGTCAGTGGGTCGCACTGGTCCGATGGGGCCCCGATCTACTGGACTGGGGCTGGTACATCTACGACTCAGAGACGATCCGCCAGGTTCGGGCGCCGGCCGCCGGTACCGGGCCGGATGCCTGGTGAGTGGCGACAGCACCGGCAGAGCCACAGCACAGACCGCCGCGATGGGCGCGTCCTGTCGTGGAATGATCTGGTGTCCTGGGGCTGGGTGATCGCGGTCCCAGAAGCGGACTTGCTGGGCCTTCGCGGGGAGACATGATGAGCGTCGGGGCGGGAACCGCAGAGCAACTTGGAACCGGGCTGGCACTGTTGGCAGTCTGTGCAGTGGGCTTCCCGATCGCTGCACCCCTTGTACTGACACCGGTGTATAAGTTCAGTCGCCGAGCGGCCGTGGGGCTGCGCAGGGTGGTGAGTCGCCGAGGCTGCGTTCTGCTGCGCTGGCGGGCGGTTCGATGGCTGCGGGAGCGCGGTACCACGGCCCAAGTGAGTAGGGCACTGCGACATTTCGAGATCCCGCTCAGGCATCAAGCGCGGATGCGTGATCGCCTGCTGGAGAACCAACTGCTCGTACTCGTGGGACTGGGAGCGCTGCTACCGCTTCCTGCCGTACTGACGTGGCAGCTGATCAGCTTGTTCGACGGGCTCCGGAAGGCAGAGCCGGCGGGAAACCTGATCCAGGGCTTGTTCGGCCCCCTCGCCCTCGTCCTGATGGTTGTGGCGGTCTCCGGCGGGGCAATCCGCCTCATCGCCTCGCAGAACGCCTCGCCCTGCGTCAAGGCCGTCTGCAATGCCCTGATCCTTACCCAGGAGACCGCCCTGGGCCAAGCAACGACCTCACAAGTGATCACGTCGGTCGACGACGCAGGGAAGTTCCTGGTCGGACGGGCCCGCATGGACCCGAACAAGTATCTGCGGAAGGACATGGTCGCCCACGCGGAGCAGGTACACGAAGCGCTACGGGCCAAGGCACGACAACTACAGATGTCAGGGCCGCAAGCAGCCGGGGACTTGGCTCCCCTTCTGGCGAAGCTGCTCGACGCCCTGAGCGCCGAGACCTACCTGAACCTGCTCGACCCCGAAGATCTGCCTGAGCCAGCACCAGCACCGGCACCCTCCCGGCGACGAATCGCCGCACTGGTGCTGCTCGGCCTGGGACTCCTGCTCGCGGTCTCATGGGGAATGACGGCACTGGGAGCCCCGGGAACGGTTGTTACGCCGGCACTGGTCGTGGCGGCAATAGTCCCCCTGTACATCTGGGGTGGACCGCGTTTGGTGCGAGCCCAGGACCTTCTGCGCTTGCTGACCGGCGGCCTTCTCGGCCACCCCGAACCACCGACAGAAGTCGCCACGGACACGCAAGGCGCTGAGCTCGAATCGCACACGGCCACGACGTCCAGCTGATCGGCATGGCACGGCGTAAGAACCCTGATGCTGTACTCCAGGGACCGGAGGGACACGGCATGCCATGGGATGACGAGAGCGGGCGCCACCAGGGTTTTCCGGCGGCGGTGTTGGCGGACGGCAGCGAGCTGGCGCCGTTGCCGGACGGGCGCACCACCTGGTGGCTCTACAACGGCGCGGACGGTCCGCGGGCGGTTTCGGTGCGCGGCGGTTGCAGCTGCGGCTGGCGGGGTGAGCGGGTGCACCTGCTGGACTTCGGTGACGACGAGGCGACCGAGGCGGTGGGCGAGGCCATCGGGCCGTTCGCGGACTGGGAGTGGCACGTCGACCTGGCCGAGGGTGTGGTGCCGCGCGAGGTCGAGGAGCTGGTCGCGGCGCTGGTGGACCGGATCTGCGACCTGATGGAGGGCAGGCCGTACGCTGCCGCCCGTGCGGCTGCCCGGTTCGAGCGTGCCGCGGCTTCGACCGCGCTGCTGGCCGGCCGCAGGGCTCGCGGAAACCTGATGACCTGGGAGTACATCGGCCGCGCCTTCGGCTGCGGGCCCCAGGAGGCGCGTGAGCGCTTCGGCGAGACCTTGCACGACGTCGACCGGGGTGAAGAGATGTAGGTCGTCAGCCGCCGAGATGAGGCCGGTCCCGACTTCGGCAGAACCTCGGGCCGGAGGGCGGCTGACCCGGAGCGTTACGCGCTAACTCCCGTGTCGTCGGCATCGGCCGACGCAGGAAGTTGCTCGGGGACGTTTCGCAAGAGCGCGGCGGTCATCGCGAGCAGCGTTTCGGCTTCGGCCCTGCTGTACTCGAACGACTTCGTGATGGCGTCGTTGTGCATGGCCCCGGAGGTCTGGCTGTACAGCGAACCTGGATGCGCCACCAGCGCTCCGACTGGGAGCACTGGTTGGCGAGCTTCTTGGGACCAGGTTTGTCCCACCCGGCATTGTGCTGCATCCACTCCAGAACACGGCGTACCTCCAGAATTGCTGCCCGGATGCTGCCTCTGGTGATCAAGCGCTGGGCTTCGCGGAGAGCGAGCCTGGGCTCAGCACGCCGAGAATCGTGGAGCGGGTACGGGGCGGCCATCTCGAACACTGCGGATGGGGCGGCCTGCTCCAATTGTTCCTCCCACCGACTTCTCGCGATGGAGATGTGGTCGGTAGTGATCGCCGTGCCGGGATAACCCGCGGCCTGCGGAAGCGTCGCCGACACCTCCACCTCGAATCGGGCGTCGCCCGCCTGGCCGGCCTCGATCGCGTGAAGCTGCACGGTGGTCAGCGGGAACACCAAGGCTTGCCGATGAACGGTGACAGTCGGCGTGTACGCCAGGTCCGCCGTCACCCGGCCAAGTTGGGCTCGGTTGATTGGAAAGCGCGAACCCGAACAAGGTTGCTTCCAGCGAGAGGAGTCGCCCGGCCTCACTCAGCGGCGATACGCCGACCGCGGCCTGGACTCGCAGTTCGTGCTTCCATGAAGACGGCACCCTCCGTGCGGTCGCCGGTGGTCTCCCGGAGTAGGACCGAGGCGCTCTCCGAGATGCGCATCTCCGTCAGCCCCGTCTTCGAAGCACCAGCGGCGGACAACGTGGTGTCGGTTGCGTCCCGGACGTCGAGAGAAAGGAAGTCCGTGAGGTTGAACTTGACCTCCGTGAGCAGCACCCACAAGGCGCGGTGAGCGACAGGAATGGTCGCGTCCGAGAGCAGTTCGTCGAACCGCTGGGGCGTGATGGTGTCGATGTGCAAGGTCAGCTCCTTGGTCACATTCCGTGATAGTTGGGGTGAGTGAGGGGATGTTGTCACCCGCAGGTTCGCAGCGATCTCCAGCCCTGTTCGGTGCCCCCGAGGGAGCGGTGGGCCTGCGATACTTGTAGGGCCACCGAGCGGAGAGGCAGTGGGCGGCGGCCAGAAGGCTGGCGGACCACCTCACAGCACGGAATCGGCACACATGAGCCCGAGAAACGCGGAGAGGTCGCGAGAGCACCGGAGAGACATTTTCGCAGGTCAGAGGCTCCTGGGTCAACGTTTTCGCAGGTCAGAGGCTTGCCCGGGGAAAACTTACAAAGCAGATGTCGGCGGTTCGAAACCGTCCGCGCCCACCACCGTTCGGAGGGCCGGGGCCCGGGGGCCATTAACCCGGGGCCCCCCCGCCCCAGGTTGCCCCGCCCCGGCGGCCGCGGGGGCGGCCCGGGCGGGGGGGGTGGGGGGGGCGGGA
>NZ_JBFBFU010000013.1:0-18422 GCF_040684355.1 Kitasatospora sp. NPDC091276
CCGCGGCGCCGGCACCGACGGCGACAAGTTCCTCGACCGCGCGAACATCCTTACCCTCAAGGTCCCGGCCTCCGGCGTACAGGCCGCTGATGAGGATCCGCGAAATCGGCCAGGCCTGCTCCCTGTTCACCAGTTGGTTGGGCCGTTCAATGATTTGAGGAGGATGGGGATCGGGGTGGGCAGGGGCCAGCCTGTGGTGGGTGGGGGCGGGCAGGGGCCCGGTCACGGGCCGGGGGTTGAGGTGTTGGTGAGGGCGTGGGCTGTCCGTAGGGCCGTTTCCACCGCTGCCGGGATGTCGGTGACCGGGAAGAGGGCGTGGCGGATGGTGCGGTCGGCGTCGCAGACGAGGAGCAGGCGCTTGATCCGTACTTCCTGGCCGGCGCGGAAGACCGGCAGCCGCAGGGCGGCGGTGAGGTCCATGCGGGCGTCGGACAGGAGTGGGAAGGGCAGTCCTTCGGCGTGCGCGAAGGCGGCCTGCGCGGGTGGGTTCTGGGTGCTGACGCCGTGCACAGCGATTCCTGAGGTGTGGAAGCGGGGCCAGGCGCCCCGGAAGAGCCGGTTCTCCAGGGTGCATCCGGCGTTGCCGGGGATCGGGTCCGCTACCACGGGCTGGCCGGGCGCGGACCCAGGGATGCCCGTGGCGGGGTAGGCGAAGAGCACCGTGGGCCGGCCGGGCGCCAGTGGGTCGCGCGGCGGGCCGTCGGTCGCGGGCAGTGCGATCCCGTGCGGCAGCACGGTGCCGACGAGGGCGTGCACGCGGCGGGCCTCGGCACCCTGCTCCTCGGCGAGTCCGGTCAGTGATCCGTCGCCGAGCAGCCACCGGTCAGCCCAGTCCTGGAGGGCGACCAGTACCGGCAGCAGGCCCCGGCCCTGTTCGGTGAGGACGTACTCGTGGCGCGATGGACGTTCCTGGTAGGGGCGCCGGGCGAGCACGCCGCGGTCGGTGAGGGCGGTCAGCCGGTCGGAGAGGATCTTGCGGGAGACGCCGAGTTCGCGGGCGAGGGCGTCGAAGCGGACGTGGCCCCGGGCGATCTCGCGCAGCACCAGCAGGCTCCACCAGTCGCCGACGACGGCTGCCGCCTGGGCGATGCCGCAGCTGTCGTCGGAAGGGCCGGGGGTCTTGGGGTTCACGGAGGCTCCAGGGAGGGCGGGTGGTGCGCGGTGTCGGGAGGTGTAGTGTCGTGCCGGCCAAGAGGTAAGTATCGAAAGGGAACTCACCATGTCGCAGGATACCTGGACGGCGGTCGACGCCTACTTCGGCGGGCATCTGGTGGAGGAGGACGACGTGCTGGTCGCCGCCCGCAAGGACGCCGTCGCGGCCGGACTGCCCGCGCACGAGGTCGCCCCCAACCAGGGCAAGCTGCTGCACCTGCTGGCCCGGCTCGGCGGCGCCCGCCGAGTACTGGAGATCGGCACCCTCGGCGGGTACAGCACCATCTGGCTGGCCCGCGCCCTTCCCGAGGGCGGGCGCCTGGTCACCCTGGAGGCCGACCCGGCGTGCGCGGCGACCGCCGCCGAGAGCATCGCCCGTGCCGGGCTCGACGGCGTCGTCGAGGTACGCGAGGGCCTGGCGGCACAGACCCTGCCGCTGCTGGCGCAGGAGATACAGGAGGAGGGCGAGGAGCCCTTCGATCTGGTCTTCATCGACGCCGACAAGCCGTCCAACCCGGAGTACCTGGAGTGGGCCCTGCGGCTGACCCGGCCCGGCAGCCTGATCGTCGGCGACAACGTGGTGCGCGACGGAGCGGTGACCGATCCGGACAGCGGTGACCCGCGGGTCGAGGGGGTACGGCGCTTCACCGAGATGATCGGCGAGCACCCCCGTCTGGAGGCCACCTCGATCCAGACCGTCGGCTCCAAGGGATACGACGGGTTCCTGCTAGCCCTGGTCACCGCCTGAAGGCCGATGCCGGGATGCCGGCCCTACCGCCCGGCATCCCGGCATCGGCCCTGAGCCCGGACCCGATGAGTGGGGAGACGAACCGAGCAGGTCCGGCCACCCTGAGAGCGCAGGGTGGGGAAATTCAGAGATTGCCATCACCGCCCGCGCCCTCACTATGTGCTCCCATTCCTCCTCCGGGGACGTCGGGGCGATGGACGGCTGGTAGAACCGCAGGCCAGAGGGGTCGGCTTATAGATTTGCGCCCGTCGCGGAGACCTCGGACGGGGGGTGATTTATGAAACCGCCGCAGGTCAGCGCCCGCCGGTGATGGCCAGTGAGTGTGCGTCTCGGGTCCGGCGGGCGCCTGCCCGCAGGCCACCGGGACGCGGTCGGCGGGCCGGGGATTTATGCACGCCTCAGGATGGTCGCGTTACCCGTGGTGGTAGCACTCAGATCTGCCGGTCCGGGTCGGAGAAGGTCAGGCCTCCGGGCGAGAGGCGGCGGCGGGCCGGGGCAGGCGCGTTCACGGTCTCACCGGGCGGCTGGCGAAAGTCGGCACCCTGCTCAACCTTCGGGCGGCGCCCGCCAGACGGAGCGGGCGCGGCGGAGGGCTCGGAGAAGGCGGGCAGGGAGAGGGCTCGGCGGTCAGTCATGGTCACCAGTGTCGCAGCCTGGGCGGGCACAGGTAGGCCAGACCGCTATCACCGGTGGTAGCGGTCTGGCCCTGGCCTCCAGGACCAGACTCGGGGCTGGTGCGACCGCATTTTGCGAGGTGGAGCATGGTTTGCGACTCCGTGGTCGCACGAAGAGCCCGGTGAACCTCTGCACGGCCGCGAGGGCCCCGTCCCGAGCGGCTGAGCCCTCACCCTGATGGCTCGTAGCTCTTGCGACAAGCCGTTCTCCAACGGTCACCCCTGAGCCTCCGGCGGGCTGGTTGCTGTACCGCTACCGCAGCCTGGGCTGGGCAGGGATGTCGGCCTGCTCACCGTGGCAGGCGAAGGTCACTTCGCCAGTCACGGAAGTCCGGCTGCCGCCGGACCCGGGCCTTGACGGCCCTTTCCATGCCTTCGAGTTCAGGTGGCTGGTGCCCGTGCCCTGCTGTTGCTGGCGCTGCGGCCCGGTGGCCGGTGTGAGCTACCCGGCGGTTCTGGCGAGCGCTCCGAGGTCGTGAAGGTGGACAACAAGGTCTTCGTCGTCAGCTGGGTGGTGACCTCGGCAACCGCTCGGTAATCGACGCAGGCCGGTTCGGTAGGCGGCCCGGCCGACTCTCGGCATTGACCACCATCTCCGGTGGCAACTGGGCAGTGTCACGCCGTCTTCGGCGTGACCGGTGCGGCGACGGGTCGGCAGCGGGGCCGGCCCCGGTGGCGGGCTGGCGCCGCAGGGCAGGCGGCATCGCTTGTCCAGCCCGCGCAGGGCTGGGGGGGGGGGGGGGGAGCCCCCCGCTGGTAGGCGGGTCCAGCGCCGCCGGGCGCTGGCCACGGGTGCGGGGGCGGAGCACGCCGCGCCTGGCCATCCACTCGGCTGCAGTCCGCGGCGGTTCTGCCGTTGCTGTCCGGTCCCGGCCTGGTTGGCGGGGCAGGCGGGGGTCCCGGGAGAGGGAGAGCGAAGGGGAGAGTCCGGACCGAGCCGGTTGCTGACATGACGACGGCCGGGCTCCTCCTCTGGAGTGCCCGGCCGTCGCTTGACCTGTGCTGATGCAGAGTGAGGTCACGGCGGTGATCCAGGTCACCAAGATCGCCGATATGCCCTCACGCAGGCGGTGCACGACGCTGATGCGGTAGCCGGAGTCGGGGCCCGGGTCGGCATCAAGTTCATTGACACCGAGGGATGTTGGGGTTCCGATCGACGGTGTTCGCATTGTTGTCGACGTATCCGGCGAACGTCCAACCCGGTGAGTACACGTAGTTCGAAGCGCCCGGGTACCAGACGTAGGTGACGCGGTACCAGGTGTCTCCCCAGTTGCCGATGCTCTCGCCGACCTGCCAGCAGTCGGCCCAGATCTCGGAGCCCGGGGGCAGATCCGCCGCGCCGGTCTTGCCCGAGGTGTTGGGGTTGTTGTAGATACCGACCCAGTTGCTGGTGGTTGTTCGGACCCAAGCGGAGGCAGCGGCGCTGTCTGCCCCCGAAATCACCACACCAGCGCTGATTGCCAAGGCCGCCGCGACCGTTCCGGTGCGGCGTCCCACCTTGATCCTCATACGTTGCTCCTCGGTGTCTGGCGCGAGTAGTGCGCTTCGCCGGCACGACGGCACCCGTCGCACCGGATTGTCCGTCGTGGGCTGGCCGTTGGCCGGACCTGTCTCGTCATCGGAGACCGGAACCTGCAAGACGCCTGCTTCCGACGGGCCGTGCCCGATGGGGCACCCAGCGGAAGCGGTTGCCCAGAGGCTGTGGGCAGGCGTCTTCGAGCTGTCCTGGTACCGTGCCCGTCCCCGTGCCCCAGGTTGACAGGCCAACACCCGGATGAGGAAGAAGGAACCCCATGCGAAGCGGTAGAACGTCGCCCGCGACGGGATTGTCAGCCACGCGCACCGCGAATCGGCGGACTTGTACCTGAGACGGGTGAGATACCACCAGGTCCAGTGGGACCGGCAACGAACCCGCAGGACAACCGGTGGTCCCCGCGACGGAACGCCCCCGTTTTGCCAGAAGGGTTGAGACGAAGTGGAAGATCGGGAGCACGCAGGATCTGGCGAGTAGCAGGCCAGGGGGCCGAGCGCTCGTCCGGGGGTTGAGGAGTATTCGACCGGAAACCGGTGCCCGTACTCCTCTGTGACCGACCGCTGGAGACAATGCCCGCAGGGCCGGACCGTCCACGGTCCTGCGGTGACGGGCCGAGGGCCGGGCCGACCGCGGTCCTGACGGCGGACCGGCGGCGCAGGGCAGGCGGCAGGGGCAGGTCCGGTGAGCAGGCTGCCGCTCAGCAGCGCGCCGATATCTCGATGATCCCTGCACCTGAGAGACCATCTCGTGGAACGAGGGACTCAGTAGGGCGCCGACCGCGTGGCTACTACGACGGCAGGATAGCCACATCCGTGGGGACGGGGTTGCCCGAAGGAGCGTAGTTGCATGCCAACACGACGTAATCCATGCCGTGAGCTGCGTATTTCATGTAGGCACAGCCGACTTTATAGGACTTCGCCCACATCACCTGCGTGTAGTGACCAACGCCAGAAAATTCGAGAGGGGAAGGTTTCGTGTTGACGCTGGGTTGCAGGGCGGCCTGAGCCGGAGAAGCGATCACAAGGGTGGTACCGGCCAGGACAAGGGCGGCAGCGACACGGAAACGCTTGGTCATGCCTGGATAACGACCACTGGCAGGCGGAGGTCACTCCGCAGGGTCGGACCTCGACCAGAGCACCACCAGTTAGCTCCCTCGCTGGGTGAAATATCACAGGGGGACCCGACGATCTTGTCAGGGGCACGCACGCCGCTACAAGAACGCGTCCGGACCACCCAGGCGTGCCGCCTCCGCCGCGTGCTCGGCCGTAGTGTTGGCCCCGTCGTACAGGCCCAACGCGGCCAGCGCCGCACCGATCTGCTCGACCGTCACCGGCCGGACGTCCGTCTCGTCTTCGCGCTTCACGACCGGCAGGCTACTGGTCGCAGGTCGGCCGCGTGGGCCGAAGACCGAGACCCAGCCCTTCAAGATCATCCCGTGGCGGCTTTTGGGCTCACCAGTGGACCCCTGGGTGCGTCGATCCAGCGCAGCCCGTCAGGGGAGGGCTCGCGCATATGGGCAGCCCACAAAGTGGTCACGCGGGTGATGATCGGGCTGTCGCATGATGGCGCGTCGCCGCTCACTGCGGTCCTCCGCTCTTCACCTGGGCCCATTCGAGAAGGGCCTCGATGGCGTCGAGGAGCTGGTCCGGGTTGCGGAGATCGCGATGTTCTTGCCGGATCCGGCCACTGGCCCAGTCACCGCACTCCAGCTCAGCTTCGCCGCTGTCCCAGACGATGAGCATGGCGACATAGCCGTCGGTCTCCACCGTCATCCATGCGCTGGTCTTGGGTCGGCCGTCATCAGGTGATCGTTGGATGTCACCCGTGACCCCGCGTGATCGCAGTTGCTCCTCGTTCTCGGTGAACCAGGTATGGAGCCTCTGCGGTCTGCGGCAACTCATTCATTCCGCTCTACCTCTTGTTGCAGCCTCACGGCATGGGAATGCTCGCGACAACGTGAGCCGGCCGGAGACCGCGGCTTGGCGGGCCTGGGCCAGCTCGCACATCTGGTGGCGGAGCTGCTGGTACGCCGCCCTGTCGGCGAGCGGCGGTGCGGTCGGCGCGGAGACCGGGTCCGTCGTCGGCCGCACGGGTCCGTCGGCTCGGTGTCGGGAGCCGGGGCGGAAGCACTATCGGGACCCGACCGTCAGGACAGCGGACCGGCCAGCAACTGGGCGGCCAGGTCGTGCAGTTCGGCCACCAGGTCTTTCGTCAGCCTGCCGCAGTGCTCCTGTTGGTCCTCCGCGCGGTACAGCCATCCGCGGACCGGCCGCAGAGGCGAGCCGGGGTCGTCGACGGGGCACAGCTCAAAGCCGATCCGCTCAGCCGCCACCAACGGATCGACGCGGCCGTCCAGCAGGTCCCGCAGGCAGTACCGGGCCAGCGCCCGGTCGCAGCCCTCAACGGTGGCAGGCAGCCCCAGCACCGGCCAGAATTCCTGCTCCAGCTCGGCCAGCAGCCGTCACGCCTCCAGAACGTCCGACTCGGACAGCACGCCGAGCTCCCACAAGCTCAAGGTGTCCGCCCCGCCGGCCAGTGCCGCCCGCGCAGCCTCCACCGCCGCGGAGACCGTCCCCGGATAGCCGCCCAGGTCGCGCTCCAGCAGCACCCGACGCAGCGGTTCCAGTGCCTGCTCCAGTTCCATGGCGCGAGCGTAGCCGCCCACTCCGGCATAGAGCGACGCGATTTGAGCCGGGAGCAGCCGGGTGGTGCGCTGGCCGGTCTCACCTACGCAGCCAGTCGAATCAGCGCGGCATCGGGCGGCCGGGAAGACCGGAGTGAGCAGGCCTGAACGTCTGCGTGGAACGGGAGAGGAGCCGGCGTCGACTGGCTGATCGGCTTCTGGACGCGGGGTCAGCCGTGGTACTCAAAGTCCTCGATGCAGAAGCAGGCCGCGCTGACCGAGGTCTCCCCTGCCCGCTCCGCCCGTGCCCACACCTGGGAGTCGCCCGGGCTGATGTCCCCGCCGCAACCCATGCGCAGGTCCAGGCCGCGGTCCTGGATGTAGCGGATGATGTCCGCCTCGACGCGGAGGGCTTGCGGCCGATCAGTTCGATGCCGTAGAGGGACACTAGGGGGCCGCTGCGCCCGTGGACGCTCACTCGGACCAGCACGGAACCCCTGCCCGCCTGCGACGCGTAGAAGTAGTGCGCGCTCACCCCGGCCCGGGCGTAGTACTCCTTGCTCACGTGCCACTCCTCGGGAGTGCCCTGGTCCTCCCAAGGGCTGCCCACCGGGAAGGGGCGGTGGCCCCAGCTCTCGGCCGGCACCTCGCCGTCCAGGGCGGCCGACACCTGCTGCGGACTCATCCCGAAGCGCAGCGGACCGACTCCCTGAGCTTCCCCCGCTGTGCGGGAGGTGCTGATTACCTGGTCAGGACGGGTTCAGGCGGTTCGACGGCCACTGGTTCGGCCGTCGCCTGGTCGGCGTAGTACTTCGCCTCGTACTCGTCGGGGCTGAGCCAGCCGAGGCGCTTTTGGATGCGGCGGGTGTTGTAGAAGCCGTCGATGTAGGCGAACAGCGCCAGGTCGGCGTCCGTGCGGGTCCCAAAGGTCGTGCGACGTACGCACTCGGTCTTCAGAACGCTCCAGAAGTTCTCGGCCAGGGCATTGTCGTAGGAGTCGCCGACGGCGCCCATGCTCGGCTCAATTCCCGCCTTCAGCAGGCGGGTTGTGAGCTTGATGGACGTGTATTGGGTGGGTTCAACCGGTCGTCGCAACACCTCGATCGTGGAGGTGTCGGGTGGGGCGGCCTGTGGGGTGGACAACGAAGGTGACGGGGCGTCCGGCGATGCGTTCGCCGGGTCGGCCACCGGTGCGTCGGGACGTGGAACGCGCGTTCTGGTTGAAGATCGCCGAGGGGCTCACGAGCGAGGATGCCGCGCTGGCATGCGGGGCGTCCGGGCCCGTCGGTTCGCGGTGGTTCCGCGATCGTGGCGGGATGCCTTCAATCCAGCTCAGCCCATTGTCAGGCCGGTATCTATCGTTCGCCGAGCGCGAGGAGATCTCCCTGTTGAGGGCCCAGGACGCCGGCGTGAGGGAGATCGCCCGCAGGCTGGGGCGGTCTCCGTCGACGATCTCCCGTGAGCTGCGACGCAACGCGGCCACTCGGTGCGGGCAACTCGACTACCGGGCCTCGATCGCGCAGTGGAAGGCCGAGCTGGCCGCTCGCCGGCCGAAGACGGCCAAGCTCGCGACCGACGAGCGGCTGCGTGAGTATGTCCAGGACCGGCTGGCCGGCGTGATCCAGGCGCCGGACGGCAAGACGGTGGCTGGTCCCACGACCGAGCAGTGGAAGGGACGGAACAAGCCCCGCCGTCAGGACCGGCGTTGGACGACGGCGTGGAGTCCGGAACAGATAGCCAAACGGCTGCCGATCGACCACCCCGATGACGAGTCCATGCGGATCTCGCACGAGGCGATCTACCAGGCCCTCTACGTCCAGGGCCGCGGCTCGCTCGACCGTGAGCTGGTCACGTGCCTGCGGACAGGGCGTGCCCTGCGGGTTCCTCGCTCCCGCGCCCGCAGGAAGGCGGCCGGTCACGTCACGCCCGACGTGATGATCAGCGAGCGTCCCGCCGAGGTCGAGACCCGGGCCGTCGCGGGCCACTGGGAAGGCGATCTGATCATCGGGGCGAACCGGTCCGCCATCGGCACGCTCGTGGAGCGCACGAGCAGGTTCACGATCCTGGTCCACCTGCCGCGAATGGAAGGCTACGGCGTCGAGCCACGGGTGAAGAACGGCCCCGCGCTGGCCGGATACGGCGCCGAGGCGATGCGTAAGGCCCTCACAGTCCAAATGGCAAACATCCCAAAGCAGTTGCGACGATCACTGACTTGGGACCGGGGGAAGGAGCTCGCCCAGCACGCCCAGCTGAAGGCCGACACCGGCATCGCCGTCTACTTCGCCGACCCGCACAGCCCCTGGCAGCGCGGCACGAACGAGAACACGAACGGGCTGCTGCGGCAATACTTCCCGAAGGGCACAGACCTTGCCCGCTGGACCGCTCGCGACCTCGCAGCCATCGCTGGGGCACTCAACACCCGGCCGCGGAAGACACTCGGCTGGAGAACTCCCGCAGAGGCACTCGACGATCAGCTACTCTCGCCCCAAACCAGCGGTGTTGCAACGACCCCTTGAACCCGGTTTGACACCCGTGGTCGCTGTGGTGGATCAGCGTCCCCGGCTCGACGGGCCGGCCGTGCAGCGCGTACTCCAGCGCGGTGAGCACGAGGTTGGCGTCCGCTCGTTCGGAGGTGTGCCAGCCCACGATCCTTCGGGAGAACGCGTCGCGGATCGAGGCCAGCCACCACGGGCCCTCGCTGGTGGGGATCAGCGAGATGTCGGCGACCCACAGCCGGTTGGGGGCGCGGGCGGTGAAGTCGCGCTGGACCAGGTCCGGTGCGAGGTCTGCGGCCGGGTCGCGGCGGGTGAAGCCGCGGGGCCGGCGCGGGCTGACGCCCTGCAGGCCGGCCTGGCGCATCAGGCGCTCGACCCGTTTGCGGCCGACGTGGGTGCCCTCGCGCCGCAGGACGGCGTGGATGCGCGGGGAGCCGTAGGTTTCGTCGGAGTCTGCGTGGATGCGGCGGATGTGTTCGGTCAGTTCGGCGTCGTGGCGGATGCGCTCGCACGGCGCGTGGACGTCGCGGCGCCAGCGGTAGTAGGTGGAGGCGGGGATGTGCAGTTCCCGGAGGACGGGCTCGGCCCCGAAGCGGTCCTGGTGCTCGTCGATGAGCTTCAGTACCGTCGCCGGGTCGGGTCGAGCTCCTGGGCGAAAAAAGCCGAGGCGGCCTTGAGAATCTCGCAGGACCGGCGCAACTCGGCGTTCTCCTTACGCAGCCGGGCGAGTTCCTCCTTCTCCGCGGTGGTCAGCCGGTCGCCGCGCTCGCCCCGGTCCGCCTCGTCCTGCCGGATCCAGTTACGCAGGGCCTCGTGGTGAACCCCGAGGTCCCGGGCCATCTGCCGGATCACCGGCTTCGGGTCGGCGGCCCGGTACGCGGCAACAGCTCGCTGCCGCAACTCGGGCGGGTACTTCATCGGTGCAGCCATGGCAGAGGCTCCCTTCTCACGACCAATCAGGCCATGTCCGGCAACCTTCCGCACCTCGGGGGAACCTCGATGACGCCCAACGTCGAGGGCGTGACGCTGTCCTTCAGGTCCATGTGCAGCGGCGGCTGCACCACGAGCGGGCCCGCCTGGGGCGGCGCGCCCGTGATCCTGGACAGGGACGCGGGCGGGAGTTCGACCATCGACTACGACTCCCACGTCGCCAAGGACGGCATCGAGCAGATCCACCCCGCTTACCACGTGTCCGGCGAGACCCTGGGCGCGTACCCCCTCAACACCGAGGGGGACTTCTACGGGCCCGACCTGCGCTGTGACGCGGCGGTCGGCGGCAACGCCGGCTGCATCGTCATGGGGCACCTGGCCGATGTGACCCTGAGCAAGTCCCAGTTCGGGGCCGCCACCGTCGCCTGCCGGTTGGCCAGCGCCACCGGACCGGTTCGCCGAAGGCTTCTTTGCAGATCGCAGATGGGCCGTCACCGGTGCTGCGGTGACGGCCCATCGCGGGTGATGCTCATACGGTCGGGCCGACCAGACCTGTCAGGGCCCGGTGTGCGCGCCGGGTGGTGCGCTCGGCGCGGCTCTTGAGCCGGAGAGCGCGCGCGAGGCGGTGCTTCTCGGCCTCCCGCAGACGCTCATCGATCGTCGCCCGCGCCACCTCGAGGTGGTAGTTCATGGTGCTCTCCCTGTCCGCAGGTGATCCGTCGGCGTCACCGCGATGCCGACCCTTCGGACCACCTCTGCGCTTCAGAGGCTACACCCAAATACGAGGCAAGACCTTGCATTTAACGTTCTGTTCAGGAAATTGCCTGCTGATCGAAGGATTTGATGTCGATTGGCTCCCAGGTTCCGCGTCTCGGCGATTCGGTCAGCCAGCCGCACACGCGGCGCGGTGTAGGCGTCCGTCAGCTCAAATGCAGCGTGGGCGAGAACCGCCTCAGGACAGCCGCGCGCGGCCTAGTAGGCGATGACGATTACTCCGCGGCCGCCGTTCGCACCGCGCTGGCCGTCCGCGCCGTTGCCGCCTCCCTTGCTGCCGGCTGCACCGACATCCACTCCCCCGCCCGGTGCCCCCGGCGCCCGCGCTGCCGCCGCCTCCACCGTCACCGCCTTTCCCGGTGCCGACCGGTGGGGTGTAGGAGGTGCCGTCGGGGAGGTTGACGGTCGCCGCGTCCAGGGTCCCTCCGGCCCCACCGTCGCCGCCATCCAGGGCCACTGCGGGCACCAGGTACGGGACGGCTTCCGGGCACTGCTCGGCCATCATGCTCGGATCGGACGCCGTGCCCGCGTCGTTCAGCGCCAGCAGCCCGGCGCCGATGGCCGCGTCGGCCGCCGGCAGCCACACCACCGGCGCCTGATCCGGGGCGTCCTGCTCGGTGCTGGCGACGGCTTCGGTGGAGGCTGGCCGGCGGGTGGGCGGTGAAGACCAGGCGCCGGCGGCGTGGTCTCGCCCGGCCGCTCGGTCTCCTGGTCCTGGACGAAGCGCAGCACCGGCGACGCGGGCAGCACCGCCAGGTCGAGGCCGGGCTCCTCGAGGAGCTCCCGGCGCAGCGCGTCGGTCGGGTCTTCGCCGTTCTCGACCCGGCCGCCGGGCAGCGAGAGCTGGAGGCCGGCGGGGCGCTGGCGGCGGATCAGGCACACCCGGCCGTTGTCGCCCAGGGCCGCGCAGACCCGCACCCGGGCCTTGGTGTCCTGGCTGCTGCCGGTCGTTGGGGAGGTCACCGGTAGGTGGCCGGGTCGTCGGCGTCCGCGGGCAGCTCGGGCAGCGGCCACGACCGGTCGGGCGCCCAGGCCGGCCAGCCGGCTGCGAGCGGGCCGGTACGGTCGTCGAGCATGCTGATCGCCCGCCCGCGGGCCCGATCGACCTGGCGGTGCAGGTAGTCGTCGATCAGGCCGAGGAGGCGCAGCTGGGCGTACTCTTCCTGGTCCTTCCAGTCGTGTCCCGACAGGTCAGGGGTGATGACCAGGTCCAGGCACAGGTCCAGGGTGTCAATGCCGACGCCGGGGCGACGCTGGTAGGGCTTCTCGAAGTTGACGTACCAGCGCAGCGGGTCGCCGGTGGCGGTGTCCTGGAAGCAGTGCACGGAGAACCACTCGCCGGCCAGGAAATACGAGAGCAGTGCGGTGCCGGTCCAGCGGTAGCGGTCGAGGGTCCAGGTCCCGGCCGCCAGGTCCTCCAGGCCCTGCTTGCGGATGGCGTCGTCTCCGGTGCGCGTCGCGGTGATCCAGGTCGTCGGGGCCAGGCTCTCGATCCCCGGTCAGTAGGCGAGCGTCAGCACGTGGCCGGTGTCGTCGATCACCCGCTGGGGCATCGCGGTCCACACCCGGTCGGCGTGGACGTCGCGGCGGATCGCGGTGGTGCCGGGCTGGAACAGCTTGGTGTCGGTCACAGTGGCAGTCTTCCCGCGCGCGGGGCCGGGAAGTCCGCTCGAAGGCGTGACGGCTCCTCAGGACTCCGGGAAGCCGTAGCGGCCGGCCGCCCACCGGTTCGGCGGCTGCGGGGCGTCCAGGCGCTTGCGCAGTTCCTGGACGGCCCGCGCTAGTTCTTCGCGGTCGGTGGCGTTGACGGTGCCGTCCAGGACGGCGGAGACGCGGCGTAGTCGGTGCCGCGCGCCACCGGTGGAAGCGACCGGCGTCAGGACGCGGCCGCGCGCGCCGTCTCCAGCTCGGCCACCAGCCGCTTGACCCGATTGTTGGTCCGGCCCGAGCCGTGGCCCGCCAGCATGTGCAGCTGGTCCGTCCCGCCGGAGGCCAGCACCAGCTCCGGGACGTCGGACGAGTAGACCCTGCCCTCCAGGACGGCCACCCGCACCTCCCGAATGTCCGCCCACACGTAGGAGCGCGTCCTGAGCAGCCCGGAGTACTTCACCCCGGCCGGCCCGTAGGAGACGCCGAACACCGGCGCGCGGAACGTCAGCACCGCACCCGGGACACCGAGGACCAGGACCGGGACCGGGATCAGGTGTTCCACCCCGCGCGCGGCCCTCTTCGTCACCAGGCCCGTCGCCATCACCACGGCGATCAGCAGGCACACACCGCCCAACAGGAAATAGGTGAGCGACCAGGCCGTGCGCCTCTTCCGCTTCCGCATGCCCGTGCCCCTTTCCGCGGCGCACGGCACCGTCCGGGGTTACCCGGGGGTGTCGCCACCGCCCGTGCACAAGCATACGAACGTGTGGCCGCGCCACCGGGGGCGGGGCACCGGTGCGCTCCCTACCCTGTCGTCGCCCTGCCCCGGTTCTGTCCGTCGCCTACGCCAGCGCGCTGGCGGCGCGCCTGTTCTCGGGTTTGCGGGCGGGTCAGGCGGGCGAGGACGGGTCGGGTCGGGCGTGGAAACCGCGCTGGCGGGCAGGGCGGTACGCATCCGGCAGAACCAGGCGATGAGGCCGGTCAGACGATTGGCCGGGACGTCGACGACCTCGCCGCGGACAATCCGGGGTACGGGTGACCCTGGCACGACAGAGGTCACCCGGAGCGCCTCCCGCCCCCGGTCGGCCAAGGCCTCCCGCACCTCCACGAGCTCGGCGTCCAAGCGCCGTAACACGGGCAGATGCGCCCGCACCCCGTCGGACACCACCAGTTCGGACCCCGGCTCCCCATCTCCATCTCCGTCTCCGTCTCCGTCTCCGCCGCCGTCCGCCCGGGCGGGCGGGCGCTCCTGATCGACCAGCAGCCCGACGGTCTCCTGCTCCCGCTGTGAGCTGCTCCGGCTTTCACGGAGTCCCTGATGTCTGGGTTTGTTATGATCCGGGCGTAAGGAGCACCACGAGCAGTGCCAGCACCCCGTAAGTACCCCGATGAACTCCGCGAGCGCGCCGTGCGCGAGGTCCGCTCGTCCGGTCGGCCTGTCGCGCATGTGGCTCGCGACCTCGGCATCCACAAGGAGGCCTTGCGGTCCTGGGTCCGCCAGGCCGAGGCCGATGCCGGAGAGCGCGACGACCGCCTCACCACCGCCGAGCACGACGAGCTGAAGGAACTCCGCAAGGAGAATGCCGAGTTGAGGCGGGCCAACGAGATCCTCAAGGCCGTCGGCGTGTCTTTTGCCCAGGAGATCGACCGTCCCCGGACGAGGCCGAGGAGGTGATCGACCACCTGCGCTACGGCTTCAGGATCGATCCCGTCTGCCGGGTGCTCGACCTCTCGCCATCGACGCACTTCGCGCGCGAGCAGCGGCCGAAATCGGCCCGCTGGCTCCGCGACGAGGAGCTGATTGCGCTGGTCACAGCGGCGTGGGAGGAATCCGGCCGTACCTACGGAGCTCGCCGGATCACGCACGCCCTGGTCCGTACCGGGCACGCGGTCGCACGCTGCACCGTCGAACGCCTCATGCGCGAACTCGGCATCGAGGGCGTCATCCGCGGACAGCGCCGCCGCACCACGGTCCCCGAGCCGGCCGCGCATCGTCCGCCGGACCTGGTCATCCGGCGCTTCGCCGCCGAGCACCCGAACCAGCTGTGGCCGGCCGACCTGACCTACATCCGCACCTGGTCGGGCTGGGTCTACGTCGCGTTCGTCCTGGACGCCTACTCCCGCCGGGTCGTGGGCTGGCAGGTCGCCACCCACATGCGGACCGACCTGCCGCTGGACGCGCTGGAGACGGCGCTGTGGCGGCAGAAGATCAAGAAGGACTCCGGCCTCATTCATCACAGCGACCACGGGTCGCAATACGTATCCATTCGCTACACAGAGCGATTGGCCGAGGCCGGCGCTTCCGCGTCGGTCGGCTCCGTCGCGGATTCGTACGACAACGCGATGGCCGAGGCCCTGAACGGCACGTTCAAGGCAGAACTGATCGAACATCAGGGCCCGTGGCGGGACTTCGATGAAGTCGAACGGGCCGTCTTCCAGTGGGTCGCGTGGTACAACGGTGAACGACTCCACTCCGCCCTCGACTACATCCCGCCCGACGAATACGAACAGGCCTACTGGGCGCAACTGGAGCAAGTCACACAGACCGCTTGATCACACGATCGCGGACTCCATGAAACTCGGGGCAGCTCAAATGCGCAGTTCACGAGGGTCTGGTGGCGGCGGATCGCTGTGTCGGAGCGGACAGCACGGTCACGCTGTCCAGACGCTCGAGTGCGTCGTGCCCGGGCCCCAGGTGTCGGGCAGCGCGGAGCAGCAGGGCGAGGGCGGCGGGTGCGGTGGCCGGGACCAGGGCGGCGAGGCACAGGGACGTGCCCGTCACCAGGACGGCGGCGCTGTAGAGGCGGGCGGCGGTGCCCAGCGGGACGGCCTCCGGGGCCAGCACCCGGCGCCGTCTTCTCCACGTGCCCTGCCGATCCCCGGCAGGCAAGGCCCCGCACCCGGCGCACTCGAACGAAGACCTTGCCTGTCGCGTACAGCTATGGCCGCCCGGTCAGGACCAGGCCTGGCGGCCACCGGCGTGAACCGGACTCATCAACCACCGCTCTTGCGGCGGAAGTTGCGCTTGCCGCCCACCGCGCCGTGAGCGCCGTGGATCTTCGAGTCGCCACTCGGGCCGCCGGCCGCGCTATCGGACTTGGCGCCGTGCTTGCGCTCCAGAGCGGCGAGGAACCGGGCCTTGACGTCGTCCTGGGTGGCTGGCGCGGGGGCCTCGGCAGCCTCCGTGGCCTCCGGGCTCTCGGCGTTCTCCGGGTTCTCAGGTGACTTCACATCGCTGCTCATGCAGAACCTCTTCCTTGAGGGATGGTGGCGGTTGTTGACTTCACGCACACCATGTCATGCCCAAGCGCCCCATCTGCGGGTGGGTACCGATCCTGTACGGACAGAACCTGTGGTCGAGTGAGGGCCGGGATGGCGGGGACCTCGCCGGCCAGGGCGTCGAGATCGCCGAGTTGCTCGGGTCGGATGACGGCGCCGTCCAGCAGCTCGGTGGTCAGCCGCTCCCGGCCGCGGGCCATCGCCTCGGTGCAGCCGCCCTCGATCAGTCGCCGTAGCAGGCCGATGACGCCACCGGTGCGGCGGAACAGGTACTCGGGCGTGGCGCCGCAGGTGAGCATCCCCGGCTGGGCGCGAAGGAGGCGCAGCTGGTCCTCGATCCCGGCCAGGTGGTCGACGAGCGCGCGGATCTTGGCGGGGGTCGTGTACGCGAACGGATCGAGGTCGACGAGGTCGAAGCGGCGCTCGGTCTGGGTGGCGGCCGCAGGGTTGTGGCTTCGGCCGCGCCGGATGTCGGGGACGATCAGCTGACCCGTGGCGGGGTCGATGGGCGACCGGGGCGAACGCGTCGCGGGTGCCGGGCATGGGCTCGGTGTGCGGGGCGAGCTGGCGGTGGACCTAGCGCCACAGGAACGGCCTGCTGCGGCAGTACTTCCCGAAGGGCACCGACCTGTCGGTCCACACCCCCGAACAGCTGGCCGCCGTCGCCGACCAGCTCAACCGCCGCCCACGCAAAACGCTCGGCTGGGAAACCCCAGCCGAGCGTCTGGCTAAACTCATCGCGGCCTAGACAACCGACCACGTGTTGCAACGACCGTTAGGAACCGCAGGCATGGGGGCGGGCCTTCGACGTCGCCGGACGCCGTCAGCGGCGCGATCGGTCAGGAACCGGCGTCAGAAGCACTTGATCCTGCCGCAGTTGGGAACGGAGATCTTGTGCTGGGTGCCGGCCCTCCACTCCAGGTGCGGGATCAAGCCGATCCAGGTGAGCAGCCCGCCCAGTCCGATCTGGGCCAGGTTCTGGTCGGTCCACCAGATCGAGAGCGTTCCCGACTGGTTGATCTCCAGCCAGGCGTTGGTGTAGCCGGCGGTGCCGGAGGACCAGCAGGCCTGGTTGCCGACGCCGTAGACGACGAAGTTGCCGTCCGTCTGCATGGTCGCCCGGGTGCCGCAGCCGGCGCTGCCCGGAGCGCTCCACTCCTTCACCCGACGCTCCTGCCCGAGTTCGTTGACCTCCGTGTACCAGAGCGCCAGTTCACCGTTGTCCTCCATCTTCAGGACGGTCCACTGGTCCGGGTTCCCGGTGGCCTCGAAGGTCTGGCCGCGGCAGATGGTGAAGTTCCTCCACATCCAGGAGCCCTGGCGCTCCGCGCCGGGGGGCTGGAGGGCGCAGTCGGAGGACGGCTGGCCACCACCACCGGTGTTGCCGCCTCCGCCACCGCCTCCGGTGTTGCCGCCTCCGGAGCCGCCGCCACCGGGGGTCGGGCCGTTCTGGACGTTGTCCAGGCGCCAGCGCTGCTTGTCGGAGCCGTCGCACCGCCACACCCCGAGCTGCTCACCGGCGTTGTTGGCGGTGAGGCAGCCACCGTCGGTGGCGCTGACGATCCAGTACCAGCCGTTGCCCGCGTCGCGGAAGGACCAGCGCTGGTTGGCGTTCCCCTGCTGGTTCTGCGTCAGGTGGGTGCGGTGGACGCCGGGGTTGTGGTCCATCACCATGCCCTGACCCTGCGCGGCCTTGCCGTCCGTGAGGAGGGTCTCGACGATCCACTGGCCGTTGCCCGCGTCCCAGAACGCCCACCGCTGGGCGGCGT
The DNA here is from genome assembly GCF_040684355.1 of Kitasatospora sp. NPDC091276. Taxonomy (NCBI): domain Bacteria; kingdom Bacillati; phylum Actinomycetota; class Actinomycetes; order Kitasatosporales; family Streptomycetaceae; genus Kitasatospora; species Kitasatospora sp. NPDC091276. Next base: position 17,629 of record NZ_JBFBFU010000013.1, read on the forward strand.
TGCCGTTGCCGCCCAGTGCCTTGATGGAGGTGCCGGAGGCGGTGTTGGCGCCGTCGAGGTCGGCGACCAGGCCGTTGTTGTTCGACCGGAGCGTGGCGACCTGGCTGCTGCCGATGTTCGGACCGACCACCGGACCGCCGGGCGACCCGCCGGAGGATCCGCCGCCGGGCTGGGGCTGTGGCTGGGGAGCGGACGGCCCCTGGGCCACGTTGTCCAGGCGCCACTTCTGGCGGTCGCTGCCGTCGCAGGGGCTGATGGCGAGGGCTTCGCCGGGGTTGTTGGCGGTGAGACAGTTGTTGTCGGTGTCGCTGGTGATCCAGAACCAGCCGCCTCCCGCGTCCCGGAACGCCCAGTGCTGGTTGGCGTTGCCGTCCATGGTGCGGATCAGGTGAGTGCGGTGGTTGCCCGGGTCGTGGTCCATGACCATGCCTTGACCGGCCGCCGTCTTCCCGTCGGTGAGCAGGGTCTCGATGATCCACCGCCCGTTCGCGGTGGCCCAGAACGCCCAGCGTTGCGCGTCGTTGCCGTTCGCGCCGAGCGCCTTGATCGACGTACCGGAGTTAGTGGTGCCGCCGTCCAGGTCCGCCACCATCCCGTTGTTCGCCGAACGCAGCGTCGCGACCCGGTTGTCCGCGACACCGGGGTTGACGACCTGGCCGGTGGCCGGGTTCGGCGGGTTGGGGCCCTGCGCGAGGTTGTCGAGGCGCCACTTCTGGCGGTCGCTGCCGTCGCAGGGGCTGATGGCGAGGGCTTCGCCGGGGTTGTTGGCGGTGAGACAGTTGTTGTCGGTGTCG
>NZ_JBFBFU010000013.1:18520-66639 GCF_040684355.1 Kitasatospora sp. NPDC091276
CCAGCGTTGCGCGTCGTTGCCGTTCGCGCCGAGCGCCTTGATCGACGTACCGGAGTTAGTGGTGCCGCCGTCCAGGTCCGCCACCATCCCGTTGTTCCCGGAGACGAGGGTGGAGACCTGCCCGGCTCCGACGCCGGGGTTGACCACCGGGCCGGTGCCCGGCTTCGGCACCGGCTGCTGGGGCGCACGGGGCGGGACGCTGCCCAGGCCCCAGCGCTGCGAGTCGGTCGCGTTGCAGTCCCAGATCTGCAGGGCGGTGCCGTTCGCGGAGTTGCCGTCGGTGACGTCCAGGCACCTGCCCGAGGCGGGGTTGACGAGTGAACTGTTGTCGCCCTGCTGCCAGTTCTGGGCAGGGCTGCCGTTGCAGGTGTACAGGCCGACCCGGGTGCCGCGGTTGGTGAGGCCCCCGGCCACGTCCAGGCACTTGTCGAACGCCTTCAGGGTGAAGACGCCGCTGCTCGCGGACGGCGTCCAGCGCTGGGAGCGGGTGTTGTTGCAGTCGTACAGGTCGATCGGGGTCTTGTCGGCCGTGTTGCCTCCGGTGACGTCCAGGCACTTGCCCGGGAACGCCGAGTAGACGGGCACCGAGCCGGCGCCACCGCCGCCGTCACTGCCGGTGGGGCCGGTCAGGCGGAACTTCTGGCGGTCGGAGCCGTCGCAGGTGCCGACCGTCAGCGGCTGGCCGGACGCGGACAGGGTCAGGCAGCCGCCGCCGTCACCGTTGGTGATCGTCGACCAGCCGTTCCCGGCGTCGGCGAACTTCCAGAGCTGGTTCGTCCGGTCCGCCGCCACCGCCTGGAGCTCGGTGCGGTGGGAGGCGGTGTCCTGCCCGAGGACCAGCCGCTCCTCCGGGCGGTTGCCGCCGTAGGTGAGCCGGGACTCGATCAGCCAGTTGCCGTTGCCCCGGTCCCAGAACGCCCAGCGCTGGGAGTCGGTCGAGTTGGGTTGCCACGCCTGGACGGGCGTGCCCACGGCGGGCACGCCGCCGCGTACGTCCGGCACCAGTTGGGCGTCGGCGGCGGAGACGATGCTGATCCCCTGGGTCGGCTCCGGCCGCGTACCGCCGCCGGGTCCGCTGGGCCAGCTCGGCCCGCCGGGGGTGCCTCCCCAGGAGGGCAGGCTGGGCAGCGGCGGGAAGCCGGGCAGGCCGATGGCGGGGAGCGCGGGCACGGACGGGCCGCCGCCGGGTGTGCCACCGCCACCGGGGTTGGGATCGCCGGGATTCGGCGTGCCGCCGTCGTCGGCCGGATGGTTGGTGTCCGCCGGCTCGCACTTGTTCGGCTCCTCCGGGGCCTTGGGCGGATTGGCGGACGCGGCGGGGTCGTTCGGGAAGCCCGAGGTGGTCGGCCACGGCACGTTCGGCAGACCGGGCAGCGACGGCCACGGGATCGTCGGGGAGCCCGGGATCGACGGCCAGCTCCAGGAGGGCTGGTCCGGCATCTGGGGCCACGGGACGGACGGGAACGACGGCGCGCCCGGCCACGTGACGGTGGGCATGGCGGGGTGGCCGGGGAACGGAACGGTCGGATTGCCGGGGACGGAGGGCCACTTGACCTGCGGGAACCCGGGGACGGTCGGCCAGGCGAGGCCCGGGTGGTCCGGGATCGCCGGGTCGGTGACCGCCGGGAGGCCGGGGACCAGGGCGGTGCCGTCGTCGTTCCCGTTGCCGGGCAGTGGCAGCACCGGCCACGGGACGTCGGCGTGTCCGGGCATCGCGGGCCAGGGGACGGTCGGAAAGCCCGGCACGGAAGGCCAGGTGGCCTCGGGGTGGCCGCCGATCGTCGGCCACGGCAGGCTCGGCACGGTCGGGAACCCGGGCCAGCGGATCTCCGGCAGATCGGGGTGGCCGGGCATGGGGATGTTCGGGTAGCCGGGGACGGACGGCCAGGCGATGGCCGGATGCGCGGGCAGGGACGGCCAGGTCAACTCGGGGTGGTCCGCCACGGTCGGCCACGGAGTGTCCGGGAATCCCGGAACGGCGTGACCGGGCCCGTTGCAGGGCATGGACAGCCGCCACCGCTGCCGGTCGGACCCGTCGCAGGCCTTCGTGGTCAGTCCGGCCCCGTCCGTCGAGGCGGTGAGGCAGGCCCCGGTGGACGCGGCGGTGATCTGGTACGAGCCGTCCTCGTCGACGGACGGGGTGAACCGCCAGCGCTGGCCCGGACTGCCGTCGGGCTTTCCGGTGGCGTCGTTCTCGATCGGGCGGATCGCCACCTGGTCGCCGTACGTGGGGAGGCCGAGCACGCTGCCCTGCCCTGCGGGGGTGGTGCCGTTGGTCAGTCCGGTCTCGATCACCCAGGTGCCGTCGGACTTCTGCCAGGTCGCCCAGTTCTGCTGCGGGGCACAGGCGGGTGCGGCGGCGCGCACCCCCGTGCCGGCGGCCGGTGAACCGCCCGTCACGTCGGCGACCAGGTTGCCGGAGGCCGAGGTGAGGACCGAGGTCCTGCCGTGCTGTGGTGCCGACGGGTCGGCGCTCGCGGGTGTCTGCGCGGTGGTGGTGTCGGCCGCGGTGGTGGCGGCGGCCGGTACGGCCGCGACGCGGGGGAGCGGCGGAAGGCCCTGCGGACAGTGGTCCCGCCCGTTCTGACGGTCCTGGGGATTCGGTTCCAGCCGGAACCCGACGGGCCGGTGGTCGGACTGGGTGTCGTTGAAATATCCCTGGACGAAGCCGGTGTACTCCTGGGCTATGCCCGTCGGGTCACTCGCGACCATGTAGTCCAGTTCGCGTTCCCGTACCGGGCTTGTCGGCCGGGTGTCCTGACGGCTCCTTATCGCGCGCCACCCGGGGTGCGCCGCGAGCGCCCCGGCCAGAGTCGCCGGCTTGCGGTTGAAATCGCCCATGACCGCCCACTTCTGCCCCGGCCTCGCCGCGTCGACCGCCGTGAGCTGGTCGACGGCATCGTCGCCACCGTCCGTGAGCATGTGCGCGCTGTAGAACCAGGTGTCACCGAGCTTGAGCCCCAGCATGGGCTTCGGATACTTGCCGGGAACGTCGAAGTCGTCCCGCCAGCCGATGACGTCGACCTGCCCCTGCCCGTCGCCGACGTCCAGGTTCGCGTGGGTCATGAACGCGATGTTCGTGCCGGTGCTGTTGGTGTTGAGGTAGTAGATGTAGACGGTGTCCGCGTCCGGGGCGGGACGGCCCGTGACCCTCCACTCGTGCTTGTACACGGAGTACGTGTTGTTCTTCGCCCCTCCGGATCGCCTGAAGGTCCCGATGTCGTCCGGGTCGTTGGGCACCGGCGAGTAGAGGTCGTAGCCCCTCGGTGCGGTGACGGTGTCCGGCACCTCCTGGAGGGCCACCGCCTCGCGCCCCGGGAGGAGGTAGGTCAGCGCGGTCTGCCAGTTCTTCTTCTTCCGCTGCATGTTCCAGGTCGCCACCGAGTGGTCGGCCACTGCGGCGGACGCCGACGAGGTGAGCACCGGGAGGAACTGCACCAGCGTGGCAAGCAGGGCCAGGATCAGTACGCCCGTCACACCCGATGCCCGAGGCCGAGTGAGGAACGGTGGTTTCACCGGGTTTCGTACCGGCCGTGGTGGGCTGTGGTGCTCGAGCATGCCGTCCTCATATCGCGGAAACTGGACCGGCTCCCGCAGGACGCGGTTCGCCGACCGGCATCGAACCAGGCGGAGATATACGCGGCATAAACGGCCGAACGACGGCGCGCCGGGGCGTGTGAGGGTGCGTCGGAGAATCGAGGGGCTCCGGGGCCTGCGGTGCCGCAACCCACGAAGGCCCGCCCGCAGTTCCAGGACTGATGTCCAGGTGGTGGCCCGTGCCCCGCGAGGGCACGGGCCACTGCGGTCAGGCCCGCAGCCCGGTCGAACGGGCCTGCGGCGACGACGAACGCGGTTCCCGGGCGAAGGCGGCCCTGTCGCGGCCCGCACGTTCGCCGTCGCCGACGAACCCCGTTGCGGCTGGGGCAAGGCGTCAAGAACCTGCTCGCCGACAACAGCCGGGCCTGTTTCAGAAGTGGATCAACGGCTCGAGCCAGCCCCGTACTGGAACTCGGCAGGAACCTCCTCCTCTCACGGATCGGCCCCGCGACGCTCCAGTTCGCCGGACCGGCGATCCCGCTGCGACTCGGGAAGGCCCTGTCCGCACCAAGGGCAGAAGCCGACCGCGATGCCCGATGCGCCCCCGTCATGGATGATCAACCCGCGTTCCTGGAGTCCGGCACTGAACCGAATCAGTGCGTCCGGGCAGCCGAAGGGGCCGCCGTGCCGATCACCAGGCCAGTTCACCCGACTCGCCACCGCCTCACAGCAGTTGGGGCGGTGGCGAACCGGGGCGCGGGCTGGACGGGGCGGGGGTCAGGTGAGTGCTTCCACGATGTGGGCGCAGCGCACCGGGTCCTCGGTGAAGCTGGCGCGTAGGCCCCATATCCAGTACTCGACGGCTCGCAGTAGTGCCCATCTGCGGGCGCGGTCGGGGTCGAGGTCCGCAGCGTCGGCCAGGGCGTCGATGCACCACTGGACGCGCGAGGGGCCGAGTTCGTCGAACCGGCTCCACAGCAGGGGTGCGACCTGGTATTCGAGGACGCCGCGCACGATCAGCGGGTCGACGACGGACCAGTGTCCGTCGGGGGTGCGCAGGACCTGGTCGTAGTGGAGGTCGTTGTTGACCAGGACGGTGTAGTCGTCGTGGGACAGTTCCTCGGCCAGGTCCAGTGCGTGGTCGAGCGTGTGTCGAGGTATCGGGCGGCCGAGTTCTTCCCACTGGGCGGGGAGTTCTCGTCGGTGGTCCGCGGCGATGTCTGCCGTCGTGCGCAGGCCGTCGGGTGGCTCGATGGCCAGCCGCCGTAGCAGTGTCCCGATCACGGGGACGGCCTGTGTCAGTGGCGCGTCGCGCAGTGGACGGGTGTGGTCGAGGCGTTGCAGCAGCATGACGCCCGCCGTGGTGTCGGTGTCGAGCAGGCGGACCGCGCCGTGGCCGTTCCACAGGCGCAGGGCGAGTACCTGTTCCTGCATCTGCTGGTCGGGCCACGTGACTTTCAGTGCCAGTGGCTCGCCGCCCCGGCGGACCGGCACGACGAGGCTGTTGTAGCCGTGCATGGGTGGCCCGTCGACCTTCAGGTTCCAGCGGTCACACCATTGGGCGACGGTGTCCGGCAGGGCCGCCAGCCACCGGCGGCCCGCTTCGCCCTCGTGCTGCCAGCGGCCGAAGGCCCGAAGGGATTCGGGTACCTGCGCCAGGCGGTGTTGTTGCGGGCTTCCGGAAGTCACGGCGTCTCCATCCGGCGTCTCCGTTACGGTCTGGTCCAGGCCTTGTCGTCAGGCCCGTTCCTCGCTGATCGGTGTGGTGCGGTTGCGGTGCACTGCGGGTGCGGCGCGCCTATCGGCGAGGTGCGGTGCGGTGCGTCCGCAGGGGCGGTCGGGTCGACAGGAGATCCTACGCACCGGATGCCCTTGCCTGTCAGGTCAGTTCACGCCGAGGGCCGGAGAACTCCCGTACGGATCCAGGACGGGTGTACCTGTGCGGAGGTGCTTGTGCCGCCCGTCGGCCCCATCCCCGGCCCACGGGAGGGACCACCTCGCCCTGACCGTTGTGCGGCCCGGGCGGGCAGCCGCCGGAAGCACCCCCCTGGCCGTCCCCCGGCACCCGGCACCCGGCACCCGGCACCCGGGAAACAGTCCCCGACCGTCTCACGGCCCTGGGCGGTACCGGGTGGGGTTGTGCAACAGGTCGTCAACAGGTTCCGGTGAAACGGCCACGCGACCGTGGCCCGTGGGCGGATCATGTTCGGGTGCCGATCATTGCGAACCCGCCCCCGCCCCCGCCCGCCAGGCCGCCGTCCTGGGAAGACCGGCTGGAGGCCTGGGTCGGGATATGCGCGGCCCGACTGGCCTTGTGGGGCCACGACTTCACCGACGGCGCGTGGCCCGACACCGAGGACCTCGCCGTCCTGCTCGCCCGAACCGTGGACGAAGTCGCCGAGATCCCCTCGATGCGGCCGGCCCACCAGGCCCTCACCGCCGCCCTCGCCTGCGTACAGGCCGCCGAACGATGGCTCCGCCCCTACAGCGCGGTCTCTCCCTCCATGGCCTGCCACCATCTGCGCCAGGCCGCCGAACACCTCCACGCCGCCCACCGCCACCTCACCGACACCGCGCCCCGAGGCCGTCCCAGCCTTCCACCCCGGCGGGGCCCGGAACACACTCCCCCGAGCCCCTGACCGCACCAACAATCCGACCACCCGCCGACGGGCCGTCAACCCGGCCCGCGAGGGCACGAGGCGGGGAGGAGGCGAGGAGGCGACCGCGACGACAGTCGGCGGGGCGGCAGGGCGGGCAGGCGGGCAGGCGGGGACACCGGGCTCGCCACCATCCTGGCCATGACGGGCACGACGACCACGCGGGCACAGCAGGCCCGAACAGCTCGGCCCCGGGCAGCCCCCCCCCTTTTTGCCTCATCCGGCCGGGGACGACAGTGCGGCAGCCAGGCCGGGAGCGGGCCCGAGCGGGGCAGACCGGGGCAGGCGGTCACCGACCGACGACAGACCGGGGCGGCGAACAGGCTCTCGCCACCCCCGAGGCGGGGCGGTGACGACGACCGACAAGAGACCCCCGACAACAGGCCGCGGGCGGCGGCGCCGAAGAGAGCAGCGATCGGGACGACGTCATCCCCGGGGCGCAGCAGGATGGGACGGCCGACGCCTGCCACAACGACGAGGGCACGGCCGGGGAGGGCGGGAGGGCTGCGGGAACAAGGCCCGGTCGGTCGGGGCGCAGCCGGGCAGGCCACGCGGCATCGGGCGGCCCCGATGGCGCGACGCGCGAAACGGGAAATCCTCCTGTCGTGGATGGCTTCAAGGGGTTACCCGGGCGGGAGCACGCCGAAGAATTTCCGGTCCGGCGGCGCTGACGGGGCTGGTGGCCGCTGGTATCGGCGACCCGGGGAGATGGGTAGTCATGAGGCGATCCACCCACGCACGACTGTCCTGCGTCCGCACCGGGCCGGCCCACGGCAGCCAGGGCGGTCACCGATGGCAGACCAGACCAGCGAACAAGCGCCCCGCCCCAGGGGACAAAGCGAGCCGGGACAGGCCACGCAGCCGCCGCGGAACAGCCAGAACAGGGTTGGTTCAGGGGCCCGGGCGGTTGCGTCTGGTGGCCGTGTGGAGGAAGCGCAGGGAGATGGCGAGGCCGGCAACGGCGGCGGTGGCCACGAGGATCATCGTGGGCTGGAGGGCGTCGTCGGGGTAATGGCTGCCGGTGACGCGTGAGGCCTCGGGGTCGTCGGCTGCGACCTCCAGCGGGACCGTCGCACCGATGCCCGGTGACCTGACGCCGTGCGGCGTGGAGTCGGTGCTGTAGTCGCGGCCGGCAACCCGGTAGGTGAGCGTGTACCTCGTTCCGCCCTTCATGGCCACAGCAGCGGTGATCGTCGCGTCCACCCGTAACGGTGCGGCGTCGATGCGGCTCGCCGTCCGCCACTGCGACAGTGCCGCGACCGTGCTGAGAACCAGCGCCAGCAGTGCGGCCAGGGCGCCGGTCAACGGGAGGAACCACGCGCGGCGGATCAACGATCTCATGGTCTGTCACGCTACGCGCCGTCACAACGGCGAGTCGAGGAGTACCCAGCCCCCGTCCACCGGACAGACTTCGTTCCGCGGCTGCGCGGTGATGGATTACCGGCCAGCCGAGGCCGACCGGACGGTGTCCGGCCTTTCCCGCCGGCACGCGCACACCAGCAGGCCCGCCTGAACACCGCCCAGCACCGGTGTCGATGGCCTCCAGGGTGAACCAGGCCGCCCGGTGGCGGACCCGGCCCCGGGTGACGACGAACACCGGCCACGTGGGAGGTCCGCGGGGACGGAACACCACCACGCTCTTGACCCTGCGACCGACATGCCGTTAGCGTCGCCAGGCGCCATCTCACGAACTGGATCTCCGAAAAAAGCCTTCATGCCTCGCAGGTCACCGGGCGAGATCAGGTCCCGTCTGCCGCGACGCTTCACCCGCAGCGCAGTCGTCCGTCGGCCCTCCGTCATCCGAGGGCTTTCGGCCAGCGCCAATCGCCAGATCACCCGGTTCGAGCAGGCCCACGGACTACACCCTGGCACTGTCGCTCACGCATTCGGGAGCTGGGCCCGGACCGGTCGGCGCCCGCGCCGCGACCTGGCGGCGTGGTACGGATACGACGATACGGACCTGCGAAGCGGGTACTACCACGTCAGGACCCTGCTGGAACGGGCCGTTCGGGCCCTGCGGACCCGGGCCCGCCGAGAACTGCGCAGAGAACTCGGGCCTCTCGACGAACGCATCCTCGCCCGGACAGTCAACGACCCGTTCGCACCGGGTGACCTTCCCTGGTGGAAACGACGGATCGAGATATGACGAGGGGAGAACGCGGACGGGTACCGGGCCGCCGGTCACCCTGGCTGGTCCCGCCGAAAGTCCGCAGGTCACATCCTCTGGTCCCTCACGAACCGCCTGCTTCATGAGCTACTGCCGCTGGTCGGACGAGGAAGCGACGCTCCGAGGAACCGGTGGAGTAGGAGGAGAGCTGGGCGACGCTGTGGGAGAAGCGGTCGCCGCCCCGCACGCGATGCGGGCGCGGTCGGGCAGGTCTCGCCGCACAGGAACCCCTTGCGGTGGCGGCATCGACGCGCGGAACGGGAAATCTTCCTGTCATGGATGGCTCTGGAGGGTTAGCAGTACGGGAGCGTGCCGAAGAATTTCCGGCCCGGTGGCGCCGGCGGGACCTGGTGCCCGCTGGTACCGGCGTCCCGGGGACGGGTGATCATGAAGCGATCCACCCGCGCACAACCGTCCTGCGTCCGCACCGGGCCGGCCCTGCGGCCTTGGAACCCGGACGGTAACCGCGGGCCGCGAGATCGCCACACCCCGGACCCGACCGGCCGGGCAGGCAGGTGGTCCCGGGTTCCGTCACCGCGAAATGGTGACTGGGCATCACGAACAGACCCGCCGTGCGCGTCGGTCCCCGATACAGTCGGCGACTTCCCGGCCGGCCCAAGGAGGTGGCGTCGAGGATCATCCGGGCGACCTGACGGGCGGCCGGTTCCCGGGACGTCAGCTTCGCGGTGCCCTCGACTTCGGGGACACGAGCCTCAATTCGGCCGTACGGGCCTTGACTTCAACGGCACGCCGGCGCGCGTCGGCGGCGTGGGCGAGAGCGTCGGCCTGATCGGCCGCGATGGCCGGCGAGCGGGCCGCACCGTGTCGGCGTCTGCTCGCCGCTCAGTCTCCCCGGATGAAGCCGATCTGGATCTCCGCGAGGAACGACCGAACCCCGATGCACGGCCAGCCGGCTGCCTCCACTGCTCTGACGCTCAAGTCGATCTCTTTGCGGATCTTCTTCATCGTCACGCCGGGGCCGTCGATATCAAAAACAGCGGCGAAGTCGGTATCGCCCCGGTCAAAGGCCATCCTGGCGTCCGAAACAAGCTTTTGCATACGCCATGCATGGATCAATCCCATGGCCATCCCCCTGAGCAGGTGCTGTGTACCTCGGTCCGCCGAGAACTCGCTCATCAGGAAAGCCTTTACCCGGGCCCCAGTCTCCTAAAGCCCGATCTGGAGGTGCCGTGCCCCGACCCACGGTGGGTCTCTGGGGGCGGAAACCGCCGCCCGATGACCTGCGGTTGGTAGGTCCCCCCCCCAGGAAAAGCCAGCGGGGCGCCGGTGATGGTCGGTTTCAGGCGAGGCGGCCCGCGCGGGCGGGAGCAGCGGTACCGCTGCCGCGGCGGATCTCGTCGAGGACCGGCGTGCCGCGTTCGTCGCCGCGCAGGGCCAGGGCGGCGACGGCTTCAAGGCGGGCGTCGAAGTGGGGGTCGGTGAGGTGGGCCGCCAGCACGGCGCGCAGGGCAGGGATGTCCAGCAGGACGCGGGTGCCGAGGGGGAAGTGAGTGAAGCTGTGAAGCGCGCTGGACCGGGTGACGGAAGCAGGGTCGTCGACCAGGCGCAGAAAAGGATGGCGAGCGTGTCGGGCCGGTCGCCCAGGAGGGCGGGGAACGCCAGAGCGACGCGATGGCGGACGCCCGGGTCCGGGTGGTCGGTGTGGGCCAGGACGGCCGGGAACTCCTCGCGGGAGCAGTAGCCGGTGAAGGCCGCGATGACGGTGCGCAGGGCGTACGGGTCCTGCTCGGTGTCCAACCGGGGCCGGAGGAACTCTGCGGCCTCCTGGGTGAACGGCGACTCGTCGTCGTTGTCGGCATCGAGGCCGAAGCCGAGGAAGTTGATCACGTCGAACGCGAAGCGCCGGCGATCGAGCTCGCCGCCGTCCTCGGCCTCCTCCGCGACCGCGCGGGCCCAGTCGAACCTGTCCTGGCTCTGCGGCTCGGCGACCCGGAACAACGACGCGAACCAGTCGTCGTGTTCGGGGCCGGCATGGGCCAGGGCGCGGGCCATCAGCTCGTCCGGCGTGCGGTGGACTCCGAGTTTCGCCTCCAGGCCGATGACGACCGCCCGGTGGGCCGGGGGCGGCACCGCCCCAGTGCCCGCACCGGCCCCGGACTTCAGGGCCGCCCGTCTCCGCACAGAGCCCCGGGCGTCCGCTCACCGTGGCAGCAGGCGCTCCAGATGGAACTGCGCCCGCCTGTCGGGCTCGGCCTTCAGCGACTGGACCAGGTAGCGCCCGGGCGGGAGCTCGACGGTCAGGTACTCGCCGCGCTCGAGGACGGCCTCACCGTCGTAGAAGACGTCCGTGAGCAGGTACCGCCCGGCGGTCAGGTCGAAGGAACGGCCCGTCCTCCCACACCCCCGACCGCAGCGCCTCGCGCACCAGCGGCCGGACGTCGTCCGCGCAGTCGAAGTGGAGCGGCCTGACGAACACCCGCTCCTCGGCCAGCCACCCGACCAGCAGCGGTTCCCCGCCCAACACCAGCACGTCCCCGTGCCCGGGCACCGGGTAGGCGGCCGCGTAGTCCGCGGCGGCCTCCAACAAGGCCCCGTCGCAGCCCGTCCACCCCTCGGCGACCGTCTCGGGACACAGCACGAACAGCCCCGAGTCAGTCCCGTCCAGCCAGCCCTGCTCCACGGTCAACATACGGGGGATCCTCGCACGTCAGAGGGGACTGACAGTGCGCGGGCAGGTGAGCCACAAGACCCGCGCGCACCAGGCGATCGCTCACGATCCACGCGCCCGGGCGCAGCACGGCGAGCAGGTCCGTAGACGCAACGGCCCACCGCCGCCTTCCTGGAGGAGCAGGTCGTACGGGCGCTCCCGCCCGCACAGCCGCAACAGCGCCGCCCCGGTCAGCGCCCGAAACTTCCGACAGCAGAGCAAAACCAGCGGCCGAAAGCGGCACGGCCCCGCAGGCCACCCCCATCCACCTAGCTGATCACATCGACGCCGGGCACCTACCCGGCCGGCACGAACGAAGGCGCCCGGTCTGGGCGGCGGCCTTGTCGAGCGCGACGGTCATCGGGCCGTCTGCTCCTCGGCCGGGACCTTCTCGCCCGTGTTCTCCGGCAGGACGAGGCCAGCGCTGACGGCGACGTCGAGCACGTGCTCGCAGTACGCCACCGGTGTGCTCGGGTGGTCCGGGCGCAGCGCGGCGGGTTCGGTCCGGGCCGGAAGCGTGGCGGCGGCGCGGCGTCCGGCGACGGTGGGACACCGCAGGGTGCGAGAGTCCGACCGGGTGGTCGTGCGGGCGGGTCCTCCCTTCATCCGGTGCCGGCAGGATCAGCTCCGGTGGCCAGACAAAGGACCAGGCCCCCGACGCGCGACCCGCACCCCGCGCCGAGGGATCGGCGCGGCCCGGACGGCCATGCGGGTCCGTGTGACAGGTGACAGGTGTGACAGTTGCGGAATTCAGATCAGCAAAGTCTGGCAAAAGTCCCGGGAAATGGAATGATGTCCGAAAATCGTTACACCAGGTTGCGGCCTGAACACCTCTTGTTAGTGTCCCTTCAGTTCGACTCGCATGCCCCGCCTCACACACCAGGGAGTTTGCGTCATGCTGAAGCGACGAATCGCCGTGGCCGCCGGGGTCGCCATGATGGCTCTGGCCGTCGGCACCGTGCCCGCCCACGCGACCAACGAAGTCAACTTCGCCGAATGCCTGTTCGCCAGCGACTACTTCACCATCGGCATCACCAACGACAACGGCACCGGTTTCAGGAGGTGCTTCGCGAACGCCGGCGACATCTGGATCGACCAGAGGTCGGTCACGAGTTTCAGCAGCGGCAACAACGCCGGGTACTTCGAGTACGAGCCCGGCGACGGCTCCCTCTACCGCCACACCTTCGGCAAGAACCAGGCCATCACCAAGAACTACGGCACCATCACGACGCTCCACATCAACTGAACCACCGGCCGGTCACAGGAGGCCGTGCCCCTGTGACCGGCCCCCCACGGGGAGCCGTCGCGGGCGGGCCCCGGGGCACGCGGTCGGCGGGGCCCGGGACGAGGGGCGCGAGGACGCGCTGGGTGGGGTTGATGAACTCGTCGTTGCCGTCGTCGTCCGAGTTCACCGAAACGGCGACCGACCCCGTCGCCCAGGAGGCCGGGCCGAGCAGGAGGAAGAGGACGAGCAGGCCGCGCCCGGCACCGACCAGGGCCAGCGGACGGGTGCCCGACGCCGGGCCCTCCGGTTCGCTGCCCGGCTCCTCGCCGAACAGGCGCTTGGGGTAGGCCGACGAAAGCATCGTCAGGTAGGTGGTGTGGCGCATCCGGTAGCGCAGGACCGCGGCCGTCGCCTCGTACAGCGGCGGTGGCATCCGGCCGAGGGCCAGGACCACGAGCCAGACCACGATCGACGCCGTCCGCCAGCCCCTGCGCGATCGAGGCCTCCGACAGCGTTCCCGGACACCCCCCTGTCGCTCGGTGGTGCTCCCCGCGGAACTGACCGACATGCAACTCCAGTGGCTCCATCGAAAGAGGACCGCCGTCCCGCCGCCGTCCGCGCCGCGACCGTGTCCCGGCACCCCCGGTGGCCGACCGGACGATGCGGCCGGCGGGTCGGGCGCGGCGGTCCCGGTGTCGGCCCCCTCCCCCGAGACCCCACCGGGCGGGTGGTGCTGCGCGAGCAGCCGACCGGGGCCGTGGCGGTGATCGCGGCGACGGCACCGAAGGACGCTGGATCGATACCTTCGAGGCGCCCCGCGGCCTGGTGACCGCCTTCCGCGCGCCAGGGAGGCTCGCGCCGCTCCCGAGGCCGGGCGAGTCCAGGGAAAACAGACCGGGAAGATGACCTGGGCCACATATGCCACGACACATGTGTCGTGTAATGTGTCCGATATGAGCACTTCAGAGAAGAATCCGACCCTCGTCTTCATCCCCTGCTTCTCCGGCGCCCCGTGGAGCGCCGAGCAACTGGCCCCCTACGGCGAGGCACCCAAACGGACGCTGCGCCTGCCCGAGGGCGTCGACGACATCGAGCGCTACGCCGACCACGTCGAGAGCGCGATCGCGGACCTGGACGACTACGTGCTGGTCGGCGACTCCTTCGGCGCGAACATCGCCCTCGCACTGGCGACCCGCCGCCCGCGGGGCCTGCGCGCCCTGGTCGTGTCCGGCGGCTTCGCGGCCAACCCGGTCGACTCGAAGCCGTGGAAGGCCCTGATGCGGGCGATCGGCAGGGCCCGCGGGCCGCTCTACCGGCAGCTGACACTGCGCGCCCACGCCCACCGCCTCACCTCCCCGTTCGACGGCGAGGGCCAGGTGCCCTGGAGCCAGGCACGCAGCCGCGAACTGTTCCTCGCCAACACCCCCGCCGTCTCCTTCGGCGCCCGCCTGCGGGCCGTCCTCACCGCCGACTACGTCGACGCGCTGGGCCGGGTCCAGGTCCCGGCCCTGATCCTGACCCCCTCCCACGACGTACTGATCGGCGAGAACGCCTCCAAGGTCATGCTCGCGGGCATCCCCGACGCCCGGGAGGTCGTGCTGCCGCGCACCGGCCACATGTTCCGCTTCTCCCACCCGGCCACCTACGCCGCCGTGGTCAACGACTTCCTCGCCACCCTGCCGACCACCCGGCGAGACGCCGATGCGTAAGGCCGAACACCTGCGGTTCGCGATCCTGGCGGCCCAGCGCGAAGGCAACCGGCTGCTGATCCAGGCCCTCAAACCGCACGGCATCACCCCGTCACAGGCCGAGGTGCTGCGCCTGCTCCAGCAGCACGGCACCTTGAGCCTCAACGGGCTCGGGCAGCTCCTGGTGTGCGAGAGCGGCACCAACCCCAGCCGGCTGGTCGAACGCGTCGTCGCGGCCGGGCTGGTCGAGCGCCGCACCGACGCCGCGGACCGCCGCTACCTCCAGCTCAGCCTCACCCCCGAGGGCGAACGCCTGGCCACCGCCGTCGCCGGGATCGAGGAGTCCCTCTACGCCGCGATGGACACCGCCTGCCAGGGCCTGGACACCGACGCGATGCTCACGTTCCTGCACAACTTCATCGACCCCCTGCCCTCGGGCGAGGCCCTCAACAAACGCCTCGCCCTCGACTGACACCCCGCCCCCGACCGTCGCCACGGCCCGCACGGGACCGCACGGCCGCACAGGACCGGCCGACCGCGCGCCGGGGAAGGAACGACCACGCGGTTCGAACACCCCGACCGTCGACGCGCCCGCCGGCGAGGTCCTCGCCCACCCCGCACGCCCACCCCGCACGCCCCCCTCGCACGGCCACCTCGCACGGCCACCTCGCACGGCCCGAAAACCTCCCGCGCTGGAACTACGCACTCGACACCACCGAGCAGGCCTCCCCGGGACCGATCGGGGCCGGCACGACCTACCGCCGGACCCGCACGCTCCCGCGCCCGGCCGAGGAGCACTTCCGCATCACCGCGTACGCCCCCGAACCTTCTGACCGTGGACGGCGGCTTCGACCCGTTCACCGGCACCACCACCAACCGGCTCACCCCGCTCGACCAGCACACCACCCGACCGGTCAACACCCGTCCACCTCACCGCCCCCGAAGTCCTCAAGGCCGTCACCACAGTCACCGCCGCGGCGGACCGCAGTTCCTCCTTCTCCGCGGTGGTCAGCCGGTCGTCGCGCGGGCCGGGGCGAGGTCTTCGACCTTGGCCAGGTGGGCTGTGACGCAGTCGAGCGCCATGGCGCGCATCCGGTCGACCGTGTCGACGACGATGCCGCGGATGGCCGGGTCGGTAGTCGCCTCGCCCCAGGTCCGCACGCCGACCAGGGCCTCGGCGGGGTCGATCGTGGCGATCAGGCGGGCGAGCAGTTCGTCGGGGTCGGGCGGGCTGTCGCTCGCGGCGTATTCGCCGAGGGCTTCAGCGCGTTTGGCGAGCAGCGCGTGGGCGGAGGCCCGGACCAGGTCGGCCTTGCCGCGGTAGTGGGCGTAGATCGAGCCGGTCGAGAGGCCGGACTCGGCCGTGATGCCGGCGATCGAGGTCCGCTCCAGGCCGTTGCGGCTGAAGCAGCCTACGGCGGCCTCGGTGATCTGGGTGCGCCGGAGTTCCTTGCGTGCGTCGGTGAGCCGTGGCACCGCGCCCTCCGTCAAGAAGAATTGACGTTCTGCTTGCAGAGGGAACTGCACAGAATCCCTGCTCTGTTTGGTGCGGGGGCGGGCCCCGGGTGGACAAGCCCAGGCCGGAAGGGGGCCGGGAGGCTGTGCTGCCCGTTCCCGTGAACGGGGCCGGGCGCCTGGGCCTCGTGGCACGGGGACACCGCGATGCGCGGCCGCAGGCCCGTGGGGCACTGGCGGTCTGTCGGGCTGCGGGCACGGCGGCTAACGTACGGGTGCAGGATCGGTGACGCTTCGTCACCAAGTGTCGCCATGGGTCCGCCATGGCCTGCGCAGTACGGACGGGACTCCATGCCCGGACGCACGCCTGCCGAAGACGTCCATCGTGCGACTGGAGACCTCATGAATCCCCTCTCCGCTTCCCGCCGGCAGCGCCTGCGCGCTTCCGGCGCCGCGTGCGCCGCGATGGCGTGTGCCGTCGCCCTCGGTGCCTCGACACCGGCGCACGCCTTCAGCGGGGGGAACCACGAGAAGATCACCCGGGCCGCCCTGGGCCCGGGGGGCTGGCACCCGAACTCGCTGACGGCGATGGCGGACGGGAACTCGGGCGCGATCGTCGCCAACGACCACGGCGAGTACTTCGGCATCGGCAAGCTCCACTGCGACAACGCCGACTACCTCGACCCCAGGTACGACAGCCGCTACCCCCGCACCCGCGAGCAGGCCAACGCCGAGATCATCGACTGCGTCGAGGGCTCCATCGACCACGTCAGGAGGGCCGTCGCCGCCGCGGACCGGCTGGTCGACGCGAACGGGCGCGTCATCGCCACCCAGACCTCCATCTCCCCGGCTTGCTCGTGGAACGACCGACCGGGACGGGCGAAGTGCGAGGTGATGGAGGACCTGGGCCGCGGCTGGCATCAGATCGAGGACTTCTACGCCCACAGCAACTGGGTCGACCAGGCCGTCCCGGGAGCCATCGGCGTCAAGAACCCCCCCGGTCTGGGGCGCACCGACCTGCCCGTGTTCTTCTCCATCGGTCGTTACAGCTCCATGAGCAGGGCGGACTGGGTCAAAGACGCCACTGGCCACATCCCCCACGACCTGGCGACGGGCTGCTATCCGGACCGCGACCACAGCGGGACGGTTTCCAACTGCACGGGTCGCGTCACTCATGACGGGGTCCTGAACAAGGACACGAAGGACAGTCCGCGCTCGGTCGTCGCCCACAACTTCGACCACGCCTACGACCTCGCCGTCAAGGACATCGCACGCCAGTGGAAGGACTTCGAGGACGAGCTTCAGCGCAGGTATCCGAACAACGGCCGGGCAAAGGCGATGATCTGCGCCATCACCCATGACCACCCGGACAAGACCTGCTCCTGACACACCACCGCGGCGCCGGCCAGGCCGGCCCGAACGGCCCGACCACACCCGCCGGTGGCACCAGGAGACCGGCGGACCCGATGTCCCGCATTCCGCAACGGGAGGAAGGCCCCGCGTGTCCCTTCGACGCACGGCCTTGAGGATCGCCGCCGCGGCGGCGGCCGTATCGGCGATCGCCCTGCCCGCCTCCGCCCACGCCACCGGCCTGTCGACGGCCGGACCGGCACACGCGACGGCGGCGGACCGGGCCGGCTTCGTCATGGGCAAGGCCCAGTTCGACCGGATGTTCCCGAACAGGGACCGGTTCTACACCTACGACGCACTGGTCGGCGCGATGAGCGCCTACCCCGGCACCAACCTGACCTGCTGAGCGGAACGGAGAAGTCATGCGCGGATTCCTGACCAGGCTGTTCGTCGCGGCGGCCGCCGCCGCACTGACCGTGGTACTGCCGAACGCGGGCGCGGCGACGGGCGCGACCGTCACGGGCACGACCGTGACGGGTGCGGCGGCGCCGACCCGCACCGCGCCGGTTGCGGCCGCCGCGGTCAACCACACGGTGACGTTCGTGAACCACTCGTCGCAGAAGCTGTGGATCGGAAGCGGCGTCAACGCCGACGGGTCGAAGCAGTTCACCCGGCTGCCGGTCCTGGCTCCCGGCCAGTCGGCGACGGTGACGATCCCCGAGACGGCCGCCCCGTTCCACTGGCGTGGGAAGTTCTTCGCACGCCAGGGATGCGGCGGGGCCCTTGGCAGCACCTTCCACTGCCGGGTGGCCGACTGCGGCCCGGCCGCCGACCACTGCACGACGGGCGAACAACCCGCCAGCCTCGCGGAGTTCAACTTCGACGCCAAGGACGGCGCCGCCCCCTGGTACGACGTGAGCTACGTGAACGCGTTCTCGCTGCCGATCACGATCACTCCGGTGAACGCCACGATCCCGGCCGGCGGGGGCTGCGACACGCGGGGCTGCGCGGCGAACCTGCTGCCCTACTGCCCGCCCGCCGACCTGACGCGCGGGCCGGACGGCAAGCCGATGCTGTGCACCAACCCCAGCCGGGACACCCCCAGCAGCTACAGCCGCGCGCTCAGCGCGAAGTGTCCCAAGGCCTACACGTGGTCCAAGCAGGACCAGGTGCCGGGCAACAAGGTGATGCAGCAGTGCAGCCGCTGCAGCGGCTTCACCGTCACCTTCGGCCCCACCGCGTGAGCCACCCGCCCCGGACCCCGGCCCCCGGACTCCAGGGCCGCGGCCCCCGGCACGACCGCGTGACCGAAGAGAGGAACGCCTTGCCACGTCGAATGCGCCTGTTCACCGCCCTGCTCGCGGTGCTCACCTGCCTCACCGTCGGCAGTGCGGCCGACGCGACCGCCTCCCCGGCGAAGAAGAAGGGCGTGAGCGCCTGGAACTTCACCGACGTCACCAAGGCGCTGGCCGACTCCAGGGCCGGCTGGTTCTACACCTGGGCCTCGGACCGCCAGCAGATCAAGCCGCCGGCCGGCGTCGAGTTCGTCCCCATGATCTGGGGCGCGGGCTCGGTGACCGACGCACAACTGCGAACGGCCAGGCAGGAGGGCACGACCCTGCTCGGCTTCAACGAACCCGACCTGCCGGCGCAGGCCAACATGAGCGTGACCAGGGCCCTCGACCTGTGGCCCCGGCTCCAGTCGACCGGGATGCGTCTGGGGGCACCCGCGGTGGCGGGCGGCGGCGACGTCGCGGGCGGCTGGCTCGACCAGTTCATGAAGGGCGCCGCCGCCCGCCACGACAAGGTCGACTTCATCCCCCTGCACTGGTACGGCTCGGACTTCCGCGCCGACGCCGCGACCGGTCAACTGCGCAACTACCTCCAGGCCGTGTACAACCGCTACAAGAAGCCGATCTGGCTCACCGAGTACGCCCTGATCGACTTCTCCAGCGGCACCCCGAAGTATCCGACACCGGAACAGCAGGCCGCGTTCGTGACGAAGTCGACCGCCATGCTCCAGGGACTCCCCTTCGTCGAGCGCTACGCGTGGTTCACCCTCTCCGCGGACCGTGGCGGCACCGGCCTCTACAACCGGGCGACCCCCAACCGGGTGGGTACGGCCTACCGCGCGGCCGGCTGAGCACACACCCCGCCCGCGTCCACGCACGGGCCCGATCGACCACGACGCCCGGACCGGCGCAGAACCGGGGTCGGCGAGCCCGGCGGGTGGACCGACGTGTCCACCCGCCGGGCGACGGCTCGCGGCCGTCGGCTCGGCTCGCGGCCGATCGGCTCGGCTCGTCGGCCGCCCCCGCGCCGGTCCAAGGGATTCCTCAGGTGGTCACCGCCCGCGAGCGCGCTGCTCGTCACGGCCGGTACGGGGTCACCGCCAGGACCGCCCCGTCGGCGCCGGGCGGCAGCGGCGGCAGCGGCCAGGACGGATCCGGTGCCCAGGCCGGCCGGCCGCCGGCGAACGGACCGGTGCGGTCCTCCCGCATGCCGATCGCCCGGCCTCGGGCCCGCCCGGCCTGACGGCCCGCGTAGTCGTCGACCACACCGAGGCGGCGCGGCTGGGCGTACTCCCCGGTGTCCTTCCAGCGGTGCCCCGACAGGTCGGAGGCGGTGGCCAGGCGGCCGGACGGCGGCAACGGTGGCGGCGTCCGGCCCCCGGGCCTCGTTCCCCGGCTCCGTCACGCGGCTGCGCCGGCGGTCAGCCCCCGGCGCAGCCGCCGTTGCGGCAGTCGCGTCAGGGGCCCCAGGCACCGCCCGGGGCCTGCTCGGAGATCTCGGCGGACAATGAGCTTGTTCTTTTTATTCCGCCCTCGAACGGCGTCTCGAACGGGGTCGCTCACCTGGGGATTCGCCGGACATGAAGGCAGCCTTCGTCTGATCCTGTGCTCCGGCCAAGGTGCACGTGACCACGACGAAGGCAGTGAGGGTGAGTCTGCTGCCTGATGCTGTGCGGCGGGAAGCGTTCGCGGAAGCGTCACGCTTCCGGGGAGAGTTCTACGAGTGTCCGACCGCCCGGCGTGACGAGTTGTTCGAACCCGCCGACGCGGTGCTGTGTGCGGACGGTGCGGTGAAGTCCCGGTTGGACCTGACACTGCTGCCCGAGCACCGGCGTGGGCACGGAGCGATGTACGGCGGCCTGAACCAAGGCCGGATCGACGTCGGCCACCTCCGAACGGCTCACCCCGGCCCGGGTCCGCCGGGGATTCAGGAACATCCGCCCCCACCTCATCTGCCCGACCCGTGTTCCCAAACCCAGAGGCACGGGTCCCGGACGGTCACCAGGCGCCAAGAACAAACACCGCGCACCCCGTTACGACGTCGGGAAGACCGTCAAACGCGAACCCACGCCCGAAGCCCACCTCGCCGAGATCGCAGCGGCAGTTTAAAAAGCAAGCTCAGGCCTGGTCAGCCGTCTCGTCCAGGATGAGCTGCCCCCGGAACAAGGTGCGTACCCCGCCGCCGACGCTCGCGAGCAGACCTCGATCAGCTTGCCTGCGGACTTTCACTTGCATTCTGGCAAAGCCGAGTTCGGCTGTGCCCTGGACGATGTCGAACGCCAGGGACTCCTCAGGCCGCCCCTGGTACGCAAGCCATCCCGCCACTGCCAGCGCGGCCGAGCCGGTGGCTGGGTCTTCCGCGCACACCGGCTCGGGAACAAAGACCCGAGAACGAACTTCAGGCAACCCCGGAACGAATGCCGCCACCCCGAAAACGTCGGCCAGTCCAGGGACCCGCTCGGCGAGCGCCGCGACCTCAAGCGGCAGGGCTTGGGCAGATTGAAGATCAGCGGCACTCACCGGGAGGCAGACAAACCCGAGTCCAGCCGATGCCAATCGCACCGGCCCCGCGGCCGCATCCGACGCAAGCCCCACTGCTTCGCATACGAGATCCGGCACGACAGGCGGACCCACCCGGCAGAGCCGTTCCTCCAGAACCGCGCTGTCCGCTCGTGGTTCCACACGCGCGCGAACGATCCCGTTCCGAGTGCGCATTGCCACCCAGCCTGGCGCGGCCAGACTCCGCCGCACCGCCACGGCGGCCGCTCCCACAAGCGGATGGCCCGCGAAGCCCAACTCCACATAGGGAGTGAAGATCCGTACATCCACCTCCCCGTCGTCACCGCTGCGCAGAAAGACGGTCTCCGGCATGGCCAGGCGGGCAGCCAGACGCTGCATCAGCGCATCGTCACACGTGGTATCACACATGACCACGCCGAGCGGCCCCCCGGTCAGGGGCCCACTCCCGAACACCTCAACCAGCTCAAACTCCATGCCCAACCCCACCAGATCCGCTCCAAATTTCGGCAGCGTGGCTCGTCATTGCGGTTCTCCTTCCAAACATCTCGGTTGTCATCGGCCGGGCCGCTGCCTGTGCCTGTCATGGCCGGCGCCAGCGGACACGCCGATCACGGGGCCGGCGGGGTCAGTTCGCGCAGGACGGCCGAGGCGAGTGCTGCGTCCAGGGCACCGACGCCCGTGAGGTCTGCGACCGTGATCGCCCCGTCCGGCCGATCGACGGGTCCTTCGAGTAGGAGGCCAACGGGTGTGTCGCTGGTCTCGGCGGTGGAGCCGGCGCGCACCGCGTGGCCGAAGTCGCCGTGCTCCAGACACTGCTGGTGGTCGTCTGTCGCGATCAGTGCCGCGCGGGCGAACAGCGCCGCCGGCAGTTCGTTCTTGTGCGGCATGTCCGTGCCGATGCCGGTTACGTGTGCGCCGGCGCGGACGTGACGGGCCTGCAGGACCGGGACCGTGGCGGGCGTGGTCGTGATGACCATGTCGGCTGCGGCTGCTTCATGCGCCGAGACGGGCCGGGCGTGATGGCCGAGCGCGGTGAGCGTCTCGCACAACGACCGGGCCTTGTCCTTGCTGCGGCCGTGGACGAGCACCGTGCCGATCCGGCGGAGCCTGGCCAGCCACTCGACCTGGAGGCGTGCCTGTTCTCCGGTGCCGAAGACGGCCAGAGTGGCCGCGTCGGGTCGGGCCAGGGCATGGGTGACCAGGGCGCCCGCCGCCGCAGTGCGCCAGGCAGTGAGCAGGCCCTGGTCGTCGAGGACCGCACGGATCTGGCCGGTGCTTGTGCTGATGACACAGACCAGGCCGTGGTTGGTGGGCAACCCGGCAGCGCTATTGCGGTAGAAACCGGCGGCGATCTTGACCGCGAATTCGGGCATACCGGTGACCCAGCCCGCCTTGACGTGGCAGTCACCGTCGGCGTCAGGGAACTGCAGGTGCAGCGGTGTCGGTACGGCGGTGCGACCGTGGGCATGGGCGATCAGCGCGTCGCGGACGGCGGCGAAGACCACTTCCGGAGTGACGGCACGCTTGATCGCGACGGCACCGAGGACGGGCGGGGTCATCGGCTCTCCCGCTGCCACAGGGCGAAGGCGGCCAGGCCCGCTTCGAAGTTGACGCGGCCGACGCAAACGCGGAAACGGTCGGTGGGGCTGCAGCGGAGGCTCACGGATACGCCTCGGCCCTGGTGGTCGCCGGAAGCGATCCGCCCGCAAGGAGGTCCAGGGGGACGGTAGGAGCGGTCGGGCGGTGGCGCACAGCGCGCTCTGGAAGGGCAAGGTTCTCTGCGGGAGGTAGCCCGGTCATGCTTTTCAATCCTTCGCTGGTGCTCGCAGTTCGGCCAGCAGGCTGTAGAGGGTGGATCGGGAGACTTGAAGGGCGCCGGTGACGACAGGCGTCTTCGCCGTACGGCGAAGACGCCGGCCTCGTCGAGTCGGGCGAGGACGGCCAGGCGGTCTGCGCGGGTCAGCCGTTCAACCGGGCGGCCGCATTCGCGCACGTACGCGCCGATGACGTGTTGGACGCGCTCGTTCCAGTCCTGCTCGAACAGTGGCTCCGGAAGGGGCTTGGTCGGGGCGCCGAAAGCGGACAGGGGGGCTGAGGCCTGCTCCAGCGGTGAGCGGTCGAGGTTGACGCACAAGACGGCGGACGGACCGCCGTCCGGGCCACGAAGGACCGCGCTGACCGATGACAGGCGCCGGCCGGCCGCGAGCAGCTTCTCGTAGGGACCGAACACATCCCGCGCCGACGGATCGGGCTTGTCCAACTCGCCCAGGAACGACTGGTCCCCCGGGCCGCGCGAAGTCATCGGATTCCAGATCGCCAAGATCCGGTCAGTGTCCGGGTCGTGCAGCACCACCTCGGCGTACGGACCGAGCAACAGCGCGACAGCCTGACCCACCGGCGCCCACGTCCGCACCCGTGGATCCACGCTCTCATCAACGGATCCCATGGAACTGGACTGTATATCCAATCTGGACTAAGTGTCCATTCCGACCCGCCTGCCCCCTCGCGAACGTTCCATTGCCAGAGCAAGATCGAGAACCGGCCGCCGGAACCTCCTGGATCGAGACGGGCCGGCCCTGGCGGCCGGGAACCCCGGTACCGGCTCCGGCCACCCCGGACCCACCCAGCACGGACATCCGGACGGGTACGCGCGCTACTCGACACTGACGCAGGAACTGCAGTCGAAGCTGGACGCGCAAGCGGGACAGTTCGGCGAGTCCCCTCGCTCCGCAGACCGGCCCCGGCACACTCATCCCACGCCCCCTCGTGAACTCCTGAGTCCCCAGCAGAGTTCAGGATCACGAGGAGGACGTCTCCATGCCCGGCGCTCACCCCAAAGAGTGACCGTCCAGCGGTGACAAGGATCAAGCTCAGAGGCTGACTCTGTCGGGGATCTAGACTCCAGTGAGAGTTCTCCATGTGGCCTGGTCAGCGCCCTGGGGGCGGTGATCGTAGCGGGGCTGTGGCGTGGGTGGGGCGGCTTTGACGTGGATGTCCCACCCACGGGTGGCCGCGCCGCATGTAGTGACAGCGGCGGGGAGAGAGCATCGGTGTGAACGATGATCTGCCGACGGATCTGTGGGATCGGGAACGCAACGAGCTCTTCCTGCGAATCGGGGTTGTCGGCAGGTGATGCGAGACTCGGCCCCATGAAGCCCAACGACCCCAAAGACGACCTGCACCGCTACCTCAAGGCGGCCCGCGAAGCCATCATCTGGAAGCTGGACGGATTGTCCGAGTACGACGTCCGGCGCCCCCTGACGCCGACCGGCACCAACCTCCTCGGCCTCGTCAAGCACCTCGCCAGCGTCGAACTCGGCTACTTCGGCCCGACGTTCGGCCGCCCGCACAACGAATCCCTCCCCTGGCACGAGGAGGGCTCCGAGCCCAACTCGGACATGTGGGCACCCGCCGACGAGTCACGCGAGGACGTCCTCGGCCTCTACCACCGCGCCTGGGCGCACGCGGACGCGACGATCGAGGCGCTGCCGCTCGATGCGATGGGCCACGTCGCGTGGTGGGGCGACGGCGGCGACGTGACGCTTCAGCGGATCATGCTGCACATGACGGCCGAGACGAACCGTCACGCCGGCCACGCCGACATCGTCCGCGAGCTGATCGACGGCAAGGCCGGCATGAGGGAGACCAACAGCAACATGGACGGCGGCGACGAGGCCTGGTACCAGGAGTACTGGAACAGGCTGGAGGCGTCCGCCAAGGAGGCCCAGGCCAAGCCGAGCTGAGCCGAGCTGAGCTGAGCCGGGTTCGTTCGGGGAGGTAGGGGCTTGCCGTGGTAGCTCGTGTTGTCGCCTACCTCCCCACCCGGTGCCGCAGCTGTCACAGGGCGCCCACCGCAGAGTGCGCGCCACCGGACTTCCCGCCCGAGGTCCACCGCCGCTCCCTGGACCGCTCCCAACGCCGGTCGGTCAGGCCGCGATGGCGACGTCGGCCCAGTGGACGGCGTGTCCGAGCTCCGCGCGGTCGCCGCGCGCGACGGTGAGCCGGTCGATGATCTGCAGCCCTCGGCCGTGCTCACCGCGGGTACAGCTGGCCGCCCAACCGCCCTGCGCGGCCGCAGGGCCTCCGTCGCAGACTTCGATGTGCACCCGCCGGGCGCCCTGGGCGCGGCTCAGTCGGAGGTGCAGTGGAGGTTCGTCCGCGGATCAGCTCGGAGAGCACCCACCCGCACTACCCCCACCAGAGCCCGGCCACGAAGGAGCGCCGCAGGCAGTCACGGACCTTCATCACCATGGACGATCCGGAACACGCCCGGCTGCGCCGGATGGTCACCGCGACCTTCGCCATCAAGCAGGTAGAGGCCCTGCGGCCGACCGTTCAGAAGATCGTCGACGACCTGATCGACGCCATGCTCGCCGGGCCCAAGCCGGTGGACCTGGTCCAGGCGTTCGCGCTGCCGGTGCCCTCACTGGTGATCTGCGCGCTGCTCGGCGTCCCGTACGCCGACCACGACTTCTTCCAGGCCAACAGCAGGCTCCTCGTCAAGCGCACCACGACCCCGGAGCAGGCACGGGCTGCCACCCGGCAGCTGACCGACTACCTGGACCGGCTGATCGGCGACAAGCTCGCTCACCCGACCGACGACCTGCTCTCCGCCCTCGCCGAGCGGGTCAGGGGCGGCGAACTCTCCCGGCACGAGGCGGCCAACATGGGGATACTGCTGCTGATCGCCGGGCACGAGACCACCGCGAACATGATCGCGCTGGGCACCCTAGCCCTGCTGCAACACCCCGACCAGCTGGCCCGGCCGCGCGAGAGCGACGATCCGAAGCTGATCGCCTCGACGGTCGAGGAACTCCTGCGCTACCTGACCATCGTGCACAGCGGACGGCGCCGCGTGGCCCTGGCCGACCTCGAGATCGGCGGGGTCACCATCCACGCCGGCGAAGGCGTCGTCCTCGCCAACGACATCGGCAACCGCGACCCCGCCGCCTTCCCCGACCCCGACCGGCTCGACGTCGCCCGCAACCCCCGCCACCACGTGGCCTTCGGCTTCGGCGTCCACCAGTGCCTGGGCCAGCCGATGGCCCGGGTCGAGCTTCAGGTCGTCTACGGCACCCTCTACCGCCGCGTCCCCGCCCTGCGGCTCGCGGTCGATCCGGACCGGATCCCGTTCAAGCACGACGGGAACGTCTATGGCGTCTACGCGCTGCCCGTCACCTGGTGAGCGCGGACAAGTACCGTCCGGACGAGTGCCGTGCGGACGAGTGCCGTGCGGACAAGGAGGATTCCGATGAAAGTCATCGTCGACCAGCACAAGTGCGTCGCCTCCAGCCAGTGCGTACTGACCGCGCCCGAGGTGTTCGACCAGCGTGAGGAGGACGGCGTCGTCGTCCTGCTCACCGAGACCCCGCCCGACCACCTGATGGGCGACATCCGGCAGGCCGCCGTCCTCTGCCCGGCCCAGGCGATCTGGGTGGCGGAACAGGAGAAAGCGGAACAGGAGGAACAGGAGGGCGAACAGTGAAGCGGATCGTCATCGTCGGGGCCTCGGCTGCGGGCCTGACCGCGGCCGAGACCCTCCGCCGCCGGGGCTGGGACGGCCACCTCACCCTGATCGGCGACGAGCCCCGCCCGCCCTACGACCGGCCACCGCTGTCCAAGCGGATCCTGACGGGTGATTGGCCCGCCGAGCGAGCCGTGCTGCGCTCCCCGCACGAGCTCGCACGCTTGGAGGCCGACCTGCACCTCGGACAGCCCGCCACCGCCCTCGACGCCGCGGGGCACCGGGTACGGCTGGGCGGCGGCGAGAACATCCGCTTCGACGGTCTGGTCATCGCCACCGGGGTGACCCCCCGGCGCCTGCCCGGCGCCGATCTGGCCGGGGTGCACGTCCTGCGCACGCTCGACGATGCGCTCGCCCTGCGAGCCGCGCTGCTCGCCGAGCGCCAGGTGGTCGTGGTGGGCGCCGGCTTCCTCGGCACCGAAGTCGCGGCGGCAGCCCGGGCCATGGGCCTGGAGGTGACCGTGGTCGAGCCGGAGCCCGTCCCGGTGCGCCGCCCGTTCGGCGAGCGCATCGGCGCCCTCGTCGCCGACCTGCACCGCGCCCACGGGACCCGTCTGCGCTGCGGGGTCCCGGTGCGCCGGCTGCGCAGCGCAGGCGGCCGGGTGACCGGGGTCGAGCTCGGCGACGGCACCACGCTGCCGACCGACCTCGTCGTCCTGGCCGTCGGCGCGACCCCCGCGACCGGCTGGCTGACCGGCTCGGGCCTGCGCCTGGGGAACGGGGTGGTGTGCGACGCGTGGTGCCGGGCCGCACCCGGCATCTACGCCGCCGGCGACGTCGCCTCCTGGCACAACCCCCACTTCGGCACCCGCATCCGGCTGGAGCACCGGATGAACGCCACCGAACAGGCCGTCGCCGCGGCCGGCAACCTGCTCGGCGACGCCACCCCGTTCGCCCCCGTGCCCTACTTCTGGACCGACCAGTACGACACCAGGATCCAGGCGTACGGCATCTTCCCGCCCGACGCGGACCTGCGCGTCCTCTCCGGCGACCCGTCCAACGGCCGCTTCACCGCCGCCTACGGCCACCGAGGAGTGGTGGTCGGCGTGCTCGGCTGGAACGCCCCCCGCGAACTGCGCATGCTGCGCCGGCTGGTCGTCGAGCGCTCGCTCTGGACCGCCGTCACGGACGCCGGGCTGTGTCCCCCACTGACGGTCGACCGTTGTGGTGGCTGGACTCCGACGGCCTGGTCAACTGGACCACCCTGCCCGAGGACACGGTGTACGAGGGCGGGCAGCTCGGGCGCTGGGTGAAGGCGCAGCGGGCCGCCTGGCCGGACCTGGAGGCGGACTGGTGTCGTTGCCCGGCGTTACGCTGCCGGGCCCTGAGAGAACACGGGGAGGCCGTCACCTGCGGGTGACGGCCTCCCGGCCTTTACCACGCTGCGCGACCTTCGCAACCATGGAGACCTTCATAGCGATTCCCGCGATACTTCCGGTTCCGGGTCAACCACCGGATCGCAGGCCCACGACACTGCGCGCCCAGCCGGAACCAGAGCGAACCGCGTCCCGGACGACCTGCCGCAAAGATCCCGAACTCTCCACATGGCCCCCGGGATTGCAGGTAGGAACCACAGGTGCCCCACAGGACAGAACCGAGAACTCACACCGTCCGCGTGGGCCGCCTCCTCGACCGTGATGCTCGGACGGCACCACAGGCGCCGGAACAGGTCTTGGACACCGGTGCCGGCGCCGCCGCAGGCTGAAAGCGATCCCGAAACGAGAGGAACAACGTCATGAGGGTCTTCGTCACCGGCGGTTCCGGCTACATCGGCAAGGCGACCATCGACGCGCTGACACGGCACGGCCACACCGTGCGCGCCCTGGCCCGCAACGAGCACGCTGCCCGGACCGTACGGACGCACGGGGCGGATCCGGTCACGGGCAGCCTGGCCGACCTGGGCGTGCTCAATGAGGCGGCGGCGCAGGCCGAAGCCGTCGTTCACCTCGCCCAGGCGGCCACCGGCGCGGAGGACCTCGCCGCCGCCACCGCGATGCAGGACGGCATCGGCGCCGGCCCCTACGTGCACACCAGCGGTACCTGGGTCTACGGCGACACCAACGGCGTCGTCGACGAGGACGCGCCGTGGGATCCACCGGCCCTCGTCGCCTGGCGCCGCCCCGTCGAGGATGCCGTCCTCGCCCGCGCCGCGCGCGGAGGTCGTCCCGTCGTGGTCCGGCCCGGCCTGCTGTACGGCGGCGACAACCGGCTCATCGATGCCTTCTTCACCCGTCCGGGCATGGTGGCGGGCGCCATCGCCTACATCGGAGACGGCTCGCAACACTGGGCTCTGGTCCACGTCGACGACCTCGCGGAACTGTACGCGGCCACGCTGCGCGCCCGGCCCGGCGCCGTCTACGCCGGCGTCGGAGGAGTCGATCCCACGGCCCGGGAGTGCGCCGAAGCCATCAGCCGAGGAGCAGGTCTCGGCGGCAAGACCGTCTCCATCACTCTGGAGGAGGCACGCGCGGCCATGGGCGCCTTCGCCGACGCCTTCGCCCTGGACCAGCGACTCACCCCGGCGCGCGCCCGCGACCAGCTCGGCTGGACCCCGAAGCACACCGACCCGCTGACCGTCCTCGCCCAGGGCTGATCCACGCCCCCGGTGGCCGGTCCCCTCGCCGACCGGGGGAGCTGCCGCTGGGAGCGGCACCCCGCTGGATCCAATGGGGTATCACGAGGCGTACGGACACCGATCAGGACGGGACACGGCAACGGTATGGACATCGACCTGCGGAAACTACGGTACTTCGCGGCGGTCGCCGAGGAACTGCACTTCGGCCGTGCCGCCGAGCGACTGCACATCGCGCAGCCGGCCCTCTCCCGCCAAGTGCGCGCGTTGGAGAACGACCTGGGCGTCACGCTCTTGCGTCGCGACCGCAGGGGCACCGTCCTCACGCCCGCCGGAGCCCAGCTCCTCGACGAGGTGGGCCCGCTCCTCGCGGCGGCCGAGGCCGTGGTCCGCCGGGTCACCGCCGCAGCCACCGCCACACGGGTCTTCACCGTCGGCTTTATGCCCGGTATCACCGTCACCCCCGCCGTGCGGGCGCTCGCCGCCCGCCATCCCGGACTCGACGTCCGGCTACTGCGCACCGGCTGGGAGGACCAGGTCGAGGTCCTGCGCGACGGACGGGCCGACGTCAGCATCGTGCGTCTGCCGATCGATCAGAAGGGGCTGCGCGTACTGCCGCTGTTCAGCGAACCGCGCGTCGTGGTGCTGCCGACCGACCATCCGCTGGCCGGCAGGCCGGCCCTCACCGTCGCCGACCTTGCGGGCGAGCACCTCCTCCAGGACCCGGACGCCGTACCGGAGTGGCGCGACATCGCGCAGGAACTGCGCACCGGCGAACGCTCCGACGTTCCACCCATCCACAGCGTCGAGGAAAAGCTCGAACTGGTCGCCGTCGGCGCGGGCATCTGCGTGATCCCGCTGTCCACTGCGACCTTCTACACACGCCCCGACGTCGTCGCCCGGCCAGTCGAGGGCCTCGGCCCGGGGCAGGTCTGCCTGGCCTGGCCCGCCACCCGCCATTCCCGGCTCATCCACGACTTCACCGACGTGGCACCTGCCCTGGCACCACCGCCCACCTCGCCATGACCGCCACCCCACACGAACGTGCCGCCATCGCCGCCCACCGAGGAGCGGGCCACGTGAGGGACGCACCACACGGGGCCACTCGACCGCTGTCGCCGCGCGGTGCCGTCGGCAGCGCGCACTCGCGGGCCTCGGCATCCTCTCCTCAGCAGCGCTCCGGAGCCGGGAGGCTCACACCACGGAAAGGAGGAGCCAGCCTTCACCGCCTCGGTCCTCGCCCGCGCCCGCGCCCGCGCCCGCGCCCGCCGCATCGGCCGCCAGGCCCCGTCCATCCGCGGCCGGGCGAGATCGCCGGCCACCTCTCCGCAACGCCTTCGGCCGACAACGGCTCGGGTGCGCTGTCCAGCCCTGCAGCTCGTCCCACTGCCCGGATCGGGCGAGCGGGTTGGCCAGCGGCTCGGGCAGGGCCTCGTCGTCCAGCGCGGCAAAGTACGGTGCGGGCGGCTTCGCCGTGATCGATGAGACCGTCGACGCCGCTCAGGCAGCAGTCCGTGTCCCAGCCCGTCACGTCCGAGGCGAATCCCGGTCAGACCTGTCAGCGCCCAGGTCACAGCACGTCTTCGTGACCTGATCAACGAGACGGGACACGTGGTCTCGTTCGGGACCGGGCCCGACCGGCCGCGGCGCCGGCCCGAACCAGCTGCCTCCCCAGGGGGTGCGGGGCGTCAGCGCATCCGTACCCCGGCAGGCAAAACCAGGTGCCGCGACCGCCGCTCCTCCCTACGCTTCCCGCCATGGACAGCACCGGGGCCGAGCACCTCCTGAACGTCGTGGACGTCGAAGCAACCTGCTGGGCCGGCGGCCAACCGCCGGGAACGGTCAGCGAGATCATCGAGATCGGACTGACCGTCGTCGATCTGGACGCCGGCGAGCGCCTCGCCCGCCACCGGATCCTGGTGCGGCCCGCCCGATCCACGGTCAGCGAGTTCTGCACGGAGCTGACCGGCCTCACCCAGCACGAGGTCGACGCAGGGGTCGGCTTCGCCGAAGCGTGCCGGCTCCTGGCGGCCGGACACCACGCCGGGACGCGCCCGTGGGCCAGTTGGGGCGACTACGACCGCCACCAGTTCGCCCGGCAGTGCCGGGCCACCGGGACGCCGTACCCCTTCGGCCGGCACCACACCAACGCCAAAGCGGCCTTCACCGAGGCATACGGCCTGCGCAAACGCCCCGGCATGGCGCGGGCCCTGGAGATCGCCGGGCGGCGACTCGAAGGCCGTCACCACCGCGGCGAGGACGACGCCTGGAACATCGCCGCCCTCGTTCTCCACCTGTCCGAGCGAGGCGTCTGGCCGGTTCCATGCTGACCACGCCGGACGTCTCTCCGCGCGCGGAGGCTGGACAGCGGAGTGGGACCGAAAGCATCAAGACAGACCTCCAGAACTGGCCCCCAACCCACCGCATGTTCCCCTGAAGCCAGATGCACTGAGAATCCTGAGCCGAGTGCTCTCACCCGCGCTTGTGACCATCAGCTCCACCTGGGCCTGCTGGCAGATCGAGGCGAGCTCGCGCGCCTCCGGCAGGGAGGTGGCGAACGGCTTCTCCTTGAGGACGTGCACGCCTCGGACGGCGCACTCCTCGATCGCGGCCCGGCCGGCGTGGTGCGGGACCGCGACGATGACGAAGTCCAGCGCCACGGTGTCCAGCAGGTCGGCGGCCCGGGTGAAGCCCGGGGACGTGGTGCGTGTCCTGCTGGGCCCGCAGGACGTCCGGGTCGTTGTCGCAGACCGCGACCAACTCGGCCCGGTTGGAGGCGAGCAGGCCGGGAAGGTGGTCTTCGAGTGCCTGGTGTCCGAGGCCGATGACCGCCGCGCGTCGTTTCATGGGCTGACTCCTTCCGCTTCGTGAGGGAACTTGTCGATGCGTGTCGAGTGCAGCGCCAACTCCGCTTCCCTGGACAGGCATTGTCTGTAGTCCCGGGGTTGTCCCGCGCTCGCGCGCAGTAGGCTGTCTGTCACTGTCGATGATGGAATTGGCCCCGTGGACGACCCGATCCGGCACCCCCTCGCCTACGCCCGTGAACTGCGCGGGTGGTCACAGAGCGGCCTCGTCGTGTTCCTCGACCGGGCCGCCCGCAGGCACGGGCTCCGCTCCGGCGCGGACAAGACGGCCGTCAGCCGGTGGGAGAACTGGCGCAAGCAGCCGAACCTGGACTCCCAGATCCTGATCGCGGAAGCCTTCGACGTTCCGATCGCCGACATGGAGCTGTTCGGGTGGCCCGATTGGCTGCCCGGCCGCGAGGTTCCGCTGCCGCTGGGATCGGCGTACACCGTCCAAGCACTTCGAGATGCGCAGAGAGCCGCCATGGACCGCCGCAGCTTCATGACCTTCAGCGCCGTCTCGCTGGCCGGCCTCGCCGCCCAGTGGGCCACGATCGAGCCCGATCGCCTGACTTCCGCCCTCGACGGCAGGACAGCCGTGGACCCCGGGCTCGTGGACTGGCTGGAGGAAACCAGCGCGAAGCTGACGACCCTGCCCACCGAACAGCGCCAGCACACGATCAAGCTGATGGACGCTCATCTCGCCACCGTCACCGACCTGATCGAGGGCGGCGGCCACGCCGAGCCCGTCGCCAAGCGGCTGCACCTCCTGGCCGCGTCACTGGCCACCACCTGCGGCTGGTACCGCTTCGACCAGGGCAAGCACTTCGCCGCGGGAAAGCTCTGGGCAGGAGCCTTGCAAGCCGCCGACGCCGCAGGTGACCGCGACTTCAGCGCCGGTGTGCTCTCCGACTTCGCCTACCAGTCGAACTGGATCGGCCAACCGAGCATCTCGGTGGACCAGCTCGGCCACGCACTGTCCGGTACCAAGCACCCCACCGCCCGGTCACTGCTGTTCCTCCGGCGGGCCAGGGCCCACGCCGCGCTCGGCGAACGCTCCGCGTGCTACCGCGACCTGTCCGACGCCGAGACCGCACTGTCGGCGCGGGCTGGCGACCCCGCGCCGGGCTGGTGCGCGTGGATGCGCCCCGCGGACCTCGCGGTCGACTCCGGCCAGTGCCTGCTCGATCTCGGCCGGGCCGACGAGGCGCAGGTCAGGATGGCCGAGGGCCTGGCCCTCCTGCCCAAGGCCCGGGACAAGACGCGTGGCATCTTCCTGACCTACCAGGCCAAGGGCTTCCTGCAATCCAACGACGTCGAGCAGGCTCTCGCCGTCACCACCGAATCCCTCGATCTGGCCACCCGCATCGGCGCCGAGCGGTGCGTCAGCCTGGTCCGCGAGCTCGCGCCGGCGTTCAAGCCGTACCGCCAGGTTGACGGCGTCGCCGATCTCATCGAGCGCGTCCGGGCTGCGTGACGGATGCCCAGATCAGAGTCGCGGTGATCAGCGGCCCGGAGAGGATGATCCCGGGGAGGATGATCCGAGCCGCCGTCGCCAGGAGGCTGCCAAGCGCCAGTCTGCGAAGCCCGGCCCCATGCGGGTCGCGGGGCCGGGCTTCGCACCGATATCAGCGAGAAGTGCTGGATGTGCTCGCAGGAGCGCACGCCTTGGGGGTGCCCTCCTGGGGGTGCCGTCGTGGTGGTGTCCGGCGAGCCAGAGCCCGGCGACCGCCGAAGGTGGCACGGCGTCTGCGGGTGAGTCCGAAGTCGGCTTACCAGTGGCACCAGTTGTGGCGCGATGGCGGCGCGCAGGCTCTGGCTTCTCGCGGTCCGAGCGGGTCGCGGTGCCGTCTGCCGCCGCGCTGCCTGAAGAAACTCGCCGCGTACCTGGACCAGCGCCCGGCCGCGCACGGCTGGGTGGAGGACCAGGTGTGGACGGCTGCGCGGGTGGCCACGCCGATCGGGCGTAAGCTCCACGTCTCGTACAGCGTCTCGGGCGCCACGAGGCCGATGCACAGGCTCGGCCTCAGCCCGCAGGTCCCCGCACGCAGGGTGGCCGAGCGCGGGGTGGCCGAGCGCGACTTCACCGCTCTGGTCGGCGGCGTCCACCACCTCGCCAAAGCACCGATCGCGCTGGTCCGGGACCGCCTGTACACCAACATCTCCCACGCCATCGGCGAGTTGATCGCCGAACGCGACCGGCTGACGGTCTTCCTCCTTCCCGCCCACTCGCCCGACCTCAACCCCGTGGAGTGGGTCTGGGCACACGTCAAGCACAGCCTCGCCAACCTCGCCGTGGTCGCCCTCGACCGACTCGAAACCCTCGTCCGCAACCGACTCAAGCGACTCCAGTACCGACCCGACACACCCGACGGATTCATAGCCGGCACCGGCCTGACCCTCGACACCCCAACATCACCCTGACGAGCCGAAGTCAGTGATCAAGCGTCCTTGGAGGTAGTGCTGTGGAGAGCCTGCGACAGGCGGTGGCCGTCATCGTCCACGACCGGGGTGGCGGCCGGGTCGCGACGATCAACTACGCGACGAACAGCTGGAGCACGACGCCGGTGTGGACGATCCCCGGCGGCAAGGTCGAGGTCGGCGAGCGCCTGGACGAGGCCGCCGCCCGCGAACTGGCGGAGGAGACGGGGCTGGAAGTCGACCCGTGCGACCTGCGGCTGGTCCACACGATCCAGGTCCGCCAGGGCTGGGACGGCAAGGGCCCCTTCCTGCTGTCGGTCTTCCTCGCCACCGCCTGGCAGGGCGAGTTGGCGAACACCGAGCCCGGCAAGCACCTCGCCGTGGTGTGGTCGCCCGAGGGCGAGCTGCCGCTGCCGATGTTCCCGTCCTCCCACGCCGCCCTGTCCGCGTACCTGTCCGGTGGCCGCGGGTTCTCCACCCACGGCTGGGCCGAGGGGGCCGACCCCCGCGACCTGGTCCAGGACTGAGGAAGGCACCGCCGCCTTCCCCACCAGCCGGATCCCGTACGCCTACCGCGCCGTGCACCGGCCCGACGGCGGCACCGACCGACACCTCGTCCGCCCCGGCCTCCCCCGACAACCACCCGAGTGACCACCGAACCCCGGAGGCAGTCCCGCATGACCGGATCCCCCGTACGCCCCGCCGGCCCCGAGGACGCCGACGAACTGCTGCGCCTGCGCGTCGCGGTGCTCGACGGCGCCCGGCTCACCGACGACTGGCGCACCACCTTCCGCGACGACATGCGCGAACGGCTCGGCACCGACCCGAACCTGCTCGCCTACGTCGTCCCCGCCGACGACGGCACGCTGGCCTCCTGCGCCATCGGCATCGTCTACCGCGGCTACCGGGGCCCCACCCACCCCACCGGCCGGTGGGCCCGGATCCACACCGTGGCCACCGACCCGGCCCACCGACGCCGCGGGCACGCCCGCGCCGTCACCACCGCCCTGGTCCAGGCACTCCGGCACAGCGGCTGCGGATCGATCGAGCTGCGTGCCACCGAAACCGGAGCCCCGCTCTACCGCACCCTCGGATTCGACCCCGTCGACGGCTACATGGCACTGCGCCCCGGCTCGGAAGGCTGGACGCGGTGACCGCCTTCGACCTCGACGCCTACAACGAGCGGGCCCGCAACGGCCCCTGCTTCATCTGCTCGATGCTCGCCGGTGAGCCCGGGTACGAACACTGTATCGTCCTGGACGACGGCGTCCACGTCGCCTTCCTCGACCGCTACCCCACCCTGCCGGGCAAACTCCTCGTCGCCCCGCGCGCCCACGTCGAGGACACCGTCAGCGGCTTCACCGAGGACCAGTACCTCGCCCTGCAACTGGTCGTGCACCGCGTGGCGACCGCGCTCGCCGCGACCGTCCCCACCGAACGCCTCTACCTGCTGAGCCTGGGCAGCATGCAGGGCAACGCCCACGTCCACTGGCACATCGCTGCCCTACCGCCCGGCACCCCCTACGAGCAGCAGCAGTTCCACGCGCTGATGACCGAGGGCGCGGGCCTCCTGCCCGACGACCCCGGCCAGGCCGAACGCCTCGCCGCCGACCTGCGCACCCGGCTAGGCCACCCCGGCCGTCACGGCCAGGAAGGAGCCTGACCATGGTCTTCGTCCCGCCCGAGCGGTTCGTCCCCACCCTGCCGCACGGCATCTCCTACGCCGGCGCCTTCCTGACCGGCCGTCACAACCGGCCGCTCCTGCTCACCTCCGCCCACCACCCGGGCGAATACCACTACCCCGGCGGCCTCCTCGACAACGACGAGGACCCGTGGACATGCGCACTGCGCGAGACCGCCGAGGAGATCGGCTTCGTCCCCGCCGCCCTCGACGACGCCCCCGCTCCCTGATGCTCTCCTTCACCCCGCCGGAACCACCGCGGCCCTGGAAGATCGGCGTCACCTTCGACGGCGGCCGCCTCACCGACAAGGAACTCGAACGCATCTCCCCCCGACCCCGCCGAACACGACCGCACCCGCCGCCGATGCCACCCGACCACGCACCCGAAACGGAGCAGCCGATGACCACCTGGGACGAGATGTCCGCCGCCGCAGGCGAAGTACGCGACCTCTACGACGAGATCAACCGGCGGAAGCTGGGTCGCACCTGGGGCCTGTCGGACTTCGTCCTCGGTTTCACCGGCGACGTCGGCGACCTCGCGAAACTGGTCATGGCCCACCAGGGCCACCGCGCCGACGTGGCCGCGAGCACCGGGGCCATCGGCCACGAGCTGTCCGACTGCCTGTTCTCGCTCATGGTCATCGCCCAGGAGACCGGCGTCGACCTCGCAGGCCGCTTCACCACCGACATGGCCACCCTCGCCGCCCGCCTCCGACCCGGGCAGCCGTCACCAGCCACTCACCCTGCGCCCGCCGAACAAGGAGGACCTGCCATGCCACCCCTGCCGTCCCTGCCGTCCCTGCTCGCCGTGCTCGCACACCCGGACGACGAATCGCTCCTCGTCGGCGGCACCCTCGCCCAGCACGCCGCGTCCGGCGTCCGGACGGCCGTCGTCACCGCCACCTGGGCCGAGGACAGCCACCGCGCCGCCGAACTCGCCGACGCCCTGGACATCCTGGGCGCCGGCGCACCGAGGATGCTCGGCTACGCCGACGCCCGCGTCCCGCAATCCGCTCCCGGTCGGCCGCGGCTGTGCGACGCGCCCATCGATCGCCTGGTCGAGGACATCGTGCGGCACATCCGCGCGGTTCGGCCCGACATCGTGCTGACCCACGACGCCTACGGGCAACTGACCGGCCACCCGGACCACCGGCAGACCCACCGGGCGACCCTGCTGGCCATCGCCGCCTCCGGACTCGAACACCTCTACCCGGACGCCGGGGAGCCCTGGCAGCCCGCCGCCGTCCACATGGCCACCCACCCCCACTCGGCGATCGCCGACCTCGGGCCGCTCCTGAGCCGGGTCGGCAAATCCGTGCTGAGCGTCCCCGACACCCTGGCCGACGTGACATGCGATGTACGCCAGTGGCTGGACCAGAAGTGGGCCGCGATCACGGCCCACCGCAGCCAGGTCGAGGGAGAGCGCCCGCTCCCCGGAATCCTGACCCGCCTGCCCGAGGACGTCAGGTACCGGATCCTCGGAACCGAGCACTACACGTCACTCACCGCGCCACCCCGGCACTCCCCGGCTGGATCATCGGCCTGACGGACCGACAGACGCCTGGACGCAGCTGATTCGAGTAACCGCCCTCCCCACCGGACGGACGACACCGGGCCGGCGCCGGCAGAATGGCACCGGTACGGGCGGTGCCCGCGCTCTGAGCAGGCGAGGCCCGCCGTGAACCCAACTGCCAGAAGGCCGACTCGTCGCCGCGAGCCGCACCCGGGCGGTTCCCGCCGCGGCGGCCGCGCGCGCACCCGAGGGCCCCGGTACGGGCAGGCGTCGGCCCGGCCAGCCCGATCCGAACACGCGCCATCCTGCGAAGTGCGCAGCGGGAGGGCGAATTTACTGATGTCGGCGCTTCAAGGTGATCGGCTTGTTTTGTGTAGCTGACTGGCAGTCATTTGCGTGCTATGCCGTTGGTATGCGCTATGCGGATGGGGGCGGGCTGACGGCGAAGGCACGTCAGTGCCGAGAGGCGGTGCGGCTGGAGGCCGCCGCGTTGTTCGACGAAGGTGTCCCGCCGAGGGAGGTTGCCCGCAGGCTGCGGGTGACCGCGAAATCGGCCTACCAGTGGCACCGGGCCTGGCGGGAGGACGGGGTCGGGGCGCCGGCTTCACGGGGACCGGGTGGGCAGCGGTGCAAGCTGTCGGCGCGGTGCCGGGAGAAGCTGGCCGAATACCTCGAGCAGGGGCCGGCCGTGCACGGCTGGGACCAGGACCAGGTGTGGACCGGTGCGCGGGTGGCGACGCTGATCGGCCGCAGGTTCCACGTGTCCTACAGCGTCTCGGGGGCCACCCGGCTGATGCGTCGGCTCGGCTTCACCCCACAGGTCCCCGCGCGCCGGGCCGCCGAACGCGACGAGCAGGTCGTGGCCGCGTGGAGGGAGGCGACCTGGGCGGAGATAAAAGCGCCCGGGCGGCCTCCCGCGCGGATGCAGGCTGCCCCGGGTGGCCTGCACCCCAACGCTGAGATTATCCGGTCCCAGCCCGGACTGGGAGCAATGCTCAGCGCCCGGGTACTCGCAGAATTCGGCGACGACCCTCACCGCTACGCCAGCGCCAAGGCCCGCAAGAACTACGCCGGCACCAGCCCGATCACCCGAGCCTCCGGCAAGAAGAAGGTCGTGACCGCCCGGCACGTCCGCAACGACCGGCTCATCGACGCCCTGATCGCCCAAGCCTTCTCCGCACTGCGGGTCTCCACCGGAGCCAGGGCCTACTACGAGAAGCAACGCGCCCGCGGCATCGAATTCAACGCCGCCCTGCGCCAACTCGCCCAACCGGCTCGTCGGCATCCTGCACGGCTGCCTCAAAACCGGCACACCGTACGACGAGGCGGCCGCCTGGTCCCACCCAGCCCACGCACTCGCCGCTTGACACTCCAGCTCACGGATGGGGCCGTTCCTCCTGTCGCGCACGAGTTGAGGCAGCCTCGGCACAGTCACGGTGGTGTACCCGGATCGTCGTTACCTGGTCCAGGGCATCTCCGTCGACCCGGTGGGTCGGTACCAGGTGATGCCCCACTCCGCGCCCCAGTCCTTGCCGGTCCAGTCGTAGGCGGGTGTCCAGAGTGGTCGGGCCGGTTGAGGTCCCCACTCTTCCGGGTCCGGGCGCACCAGCAACTCATCCTCATGGGCGTAGTCGCCGGTAAGTACGGTCGCCACGAACTCTGCGAAGCCGCCGTCGAAACGGTCGAGCGCGCCGTCGTTGAAATCGCAGAAGACGGCCACCGGCCACTGCTCCGGGTCCGGGTCAGTGGTCAGCCAGCAGCAGTAGTTGTGGCTGCTGTTCATGCCCCAGGGCAGCAGCCCGCCCGGGTCCGGGAACACAGGGGTGTGCTCCTGGTCCCAGAACTCGTCCTCACCCTCGACCTGCCCCCGGAACTCGGTGTCGGTCTCGAAGCGCCACCCCGCCAGGCCTCCCGGAGAGCCGGCTACGTGGGAGTGCTTCGTCGGTGAGCGCACGCCCCACTCGCCGTTCAGGTTCACCGCACCGTACAAGTCGACGAACGCCCGGTAGTCCGACGGCAGCTGGACCCCGAGCTCGGCCGGTGCGAGCTCCCACGGCACCCTCGCCGGGGTGTACACCGGCTCGCCCATAATCGCCCGGAGCCGGTTCCACGCCTCGGTCATCGCCCGACCCCTCTCCGGCCGTCAGTCTGTCAGAGGCTGCACTTTAGGCCACGGCTCCGACAAGCCACTGACCCGGCCGGAAGACCGCCGGCTGGCGAGCCCCGCTCGATCTACACGAGAACGACCGCCGGGTCGGTACAAGCAGACGTGGGACAAGGTATAACTGGGACGCCTTCGAGGAATGCCTCACCGAGACCCGCTACCCGCTCCGTCACCCGCTACCCGCTCCGGCGGCCGGACCCGGCAGGGCGGCTGATCCTGGTGAGCGGGGCCGAGGCCGTCCTCGCCGACGAGCCGGTCCGCGAGCTGACGGCCCTGCTCCAGATCCTCGGCACGGCCGCCACCGATGAGGGCCCGTTCCTGCGGGTGCGGCTCCTCGGCGACGGCCCCGGCACCGTGGAACGACGGCTGTGCGCGGCGACCCGGGCCATGTGAGCGGTCCGCGCCGGCTCGAACGGCGGTGGTACGGCGAGGGGTCCCACCGATCGGTGGGACCCCTGCGCGTAGGTGGGTCAGCCCGCTGCCCCCGCCGTCGGCCGGATGGCGACCGCATCGATCTCGAAGAGCATCCCCGGCAGGGCGAGCGAGGCGACCCCGCTGAGCGTCTGCGCGGGCAGCCGGTCGCCCCAGGCCCCGGCCAGGGCCTTGCCGAGGACGGCCAACTTCTCCGGGTCGTGGTCGACGATGTACGAGCCGAGGCGGACCACGTGCTCGAAGCCGAGGCCGACTCCGGCGAGCGCGGTGCGCAGGTTGGCGAGGGCGAGCTCCGCCTGGGCGGCGAAGTCGCCGGGCACGACCTGACCGCTGGCGTCGGAGGCGTACTGGCCGCCGATGAACACCGGTTCGCCGGGCGCGGAGGCGGCGTGGCTGTAGCCGAACGGCGTCGGGTCGTGCAGGCCGGGCGGGTTGGTGATGGTGCGGGTGTCGGTCACGGGGTTCCTCCCCTGGTGTCGGGCCGGGCTCGGTGCCGGGCGGTCTACGGCTCGGACCGGGCGGCTTCCTCCCGGGCGTCGCGCCAACTCGGCGACTCCAGGAAGTGGTTGTCGAAGAGGTCCTGCTTGGCGAGCAGTTCCTCGACCGTCGCCTCGCCCGCGCGGATCCGCTCCAGCAGGCGGAAGTAGTCGAAGCGCTCCACCCCGGGGGTGATCACGATCAGCAGGTCCGCCCCGGAGTCCGGCGCCGCCGCGAAGGCATGCGGCAGATGGGGCGGCACTACCACGAGGTCGCCGCTGCGGGCGGTGACCACCTCGTTCCCGACCAGCACCTGGGCCGAGCCGTCGACGACGAAGAACAGCTCCGAGGAGCCCCCGTGGTAGTGCGGAGTGGCGCCGTCCCTGCCGCGCCCCAGCGTGACGCGCAGGGTGCTCAGGGCGCCGCCGGTGGCGCTGGAGTCCGCCAGCAGCCGCCCCTTGCCGCCGAGCATTGCGACGGTCTCGGCTTCGTCGCCCCGCACCACCACAGCTTCCGGTCCGATCAACGTCATTGGCCTCTCCCCACAGTGAGTGCTCCGATAGTTCCATGACTGATAGTACTACGTCTAACTATCTCCCATCGAATAATATGGCTCTATGGATCACGTGGACGTCATGCTCGACCAGTGGAGCCGGGAGCGCCCGGACCTCGACCTGGCGGCGGTCGGCACCGTCGGCCGCCTCGGCCGCCTCGCGCTGCTCGCGGGCCGGGTCATCGAAGAGGTGTTCAAGCAACACGGCCTCCAGCGCGGCGAGTTCGACGTTCTCGCCACCCTGCGCCGCTCCGGAGCACCGTACGAACTGATGCCCTCCGAACTCGCCGCGCTGCTGCTGATGTCGCGGGCCGGCATGACCAGCCGGATCGACCGGCTGGAATCGGCGGGCCTGGTGGAACGCCGCACCGACCCGGCGGACCGGCGCAGCGTCCGCATCGCCCTCACCGCGGCCGGACGCGCCCTCGTGGACGCCGCCTTCACCGACCACGCGGCCAACGAGACCGCGCTGCTCTCCGCCCTCTCGGGCGAGGAACGGGCCACCCTGGACGGGCTCCTGCGCAAACTGCTCGCCGACGTCGAGGGCGCGCAGAGCCCGGCGCCCTGACGGCCCCGCCCGACGCCCCCGCCCGAGGCCCAGCCACCCGTGACCGCTCCGGAACACCGTCGGCCGCCGTACGCGGGGAACGCGTACGGCGGCCGACACCCGCTGCTGTGTGCCGTCCGTGACGACTACCACACCCTGACGTACTCCGCTTCCGCCGCGGCCCGGCGCGGCGCCTCCGCCGGTTCCGCCACGGTCGGCCCGGGCGGCGCCCTGGCCGCGGACGGACCGTTCGGCTGGGGCTGGACCCACTCCTACAACCTGAGCGCCATCACCGACCCCGGCGGGCGGAGCTACACCCTCACCTGGACCGGCAACCACGTCACCGGCCTCGCCGACAACGCAGGCCGCCAGGTGAGTTACGGCTACGACACCCACGGCAACCTCACCGACGTCTACGGCGCCGGCACCACCCGCAGCCCCGCACCCAAGGACGACGACCACTTCCAGTACGGCTACACCGCAGCGGCGGGACCACCAGCGCCTACACGTACAACGGCACCGGCCTGCGGACGCGGAAGACCACCGGGACGACCACCGTCTCCCACACCTGGGACGCGCAACAGATCCCCGACCTGCTCTCCGACGGCTCGTCCTCGTACATCTACGGACCGGACGACCTGCCGGTCGAACAGATCACCGTCACCGGCACCCTCTGCTTCTTCCACGACCAGCTGGGCTCCACCCGGGCCCTGACCGACGCCTCGGGCTCCGTGGCCGGAGCGTACGCCTACACACCCTACGGCGCCGTCAGTTCCCACACGGGCCCCGCGTCGACCGCGCTGCGGTACGCGGGCCAGTACAGCGACGACGAGAGCGGTCTGGTCTACCTCCGGGCCCGCTCCTACGACCCGGCCACGGCGCAGTTCCTCGGCGTCGACCCGGTGGTCGAACAGACCCTCAGCGCATACGGCTACGCCAACGCCGATCCGCTCAACCAGACCGACCCCTCGGGGCTCTGGGGCTGGAGCAACATCAAGAAGTTCGCCCATGACCACTCCGACGTGATCTCGCAGATCAACTCGGTCGCCAAGGCCGTCAGCGCCGTCGCCGGTACGGCGGCGGTGGGCTGCGGCGTCGTGGGCGCGCTGCCCTGCGCGGCCGTCGCCGGGGGAATCTCCCAGGCAGCCTGGGTGGTCAGCACCGTCACCGAGGCCGGCCTGGCGGTTGACAAGTGCAGCGGCGGATCGACCGCCTGGGACTGCGGGAAGGAGGCCCTCTACCTGACAGGCTACGTTTTCGACGGATCGAAGGCGATGGGCGCTCTGAGGGGCGTCCTCCCGGCCCGGA
Source organism: Kitasatospora sp. NPDC091276 (assembly GCF_040684355.1). NCBI lineage: Bacteria > Bacillati > Actinomycetota > Actinomycetes > Kitasatosporales > Streptomycetaceae > Kitasatospora > Kitasatospora sp. NPDC091276. The sequence continues at coordinate 61,115 of NZ_JBFBFU010000013.1, forward strand.
CGGACAAGGGCCTGGACGTCTGACGCAAGATCTGCGGCAACTGACCAGCCCGGTTCCCGGCCGGTGCACGCCGGCTACGGCCGGCTCGATACTGTCCACCACCGCGGGCCGTCTCTCCTCGCGGGGGCGGCCCGCCGCTCACGGTGGCTCGCGTTCCGTACCTCTCTACGACAGGAACGGCAGATGACCGACAAGGCGTTACCCCCGTCCGCACCGATCTCCGTGCGGCCGAACCCACTCCTCGGAATGCCTCTCACGGCGGGCGGCCTGCTGATCTCCCTGCCCAAGGCGCTCGACGGCGGTCCCATGGCCCCGGTGTACGCCGCCGCGGTGGTCGTGAGCGCCATCGCGCCCGCGCTGGTGCTCCTCCTTTCGGTCACCGTGGGCCGCGGCCGGGTCACCGTCCGCCGAGGCCTGCGCCGCACCTCCGTCCCGCTGGCGGAGCTGCGCTCGGTGGCGGCCGAGGCGGACGCCGGCCGGGGGCCGCACGCCCTCCTGCTCGAGAGCCGCACGGGGGCACGCTGCCGGATCCCGCTACTGTCCGTGCGGCGGCGGGACCGGCAGAGACTCGTGGCCGCCCTCGAACGGACGGCTCCACCCGGCGCTGTCCGAGAAGACCAGGCTCTGCGCGACCTGTTGGGTTTCCCGGGCTGACAGTGAGGATACACCGTGGCTCCTCCGGCGGGTCCAACTCTCGGGCCGACCAACGCCGACGCCCCGGCTGCCGCGTGATCCGGCCGTCGAGGCGGGCGGTGGCAGGACGAGTAGCCGCAGCAGCCGTAGGAGTTCGGGCAGGCGAGTGGGTCCTCCAGCTCCATCAGCAGCGCCAGCACCAGCACACCGCGATCCGGGTGGTACTGGAGGTCGACGGCCGTCACCACGCGGCAGCCCCGCAGCCGCGTGGGCGGGCGGCCCGGTGCTGGCCGTGCAGCCGGCCCCGCATCAAACGAACCCAGCCGGTCGCTGGCAACGGACAGCCGCGCGGGCACAGCCCGCGAACTCCGCCTCTCCGCAATGGCACAGCGTCCGTCAGCGCCCTCCGCGCGTCTGCCTGACGGGCTGGATGTACCGTGCCCATCGCGCACGGTGCCAGCGAACGTACTCCAGGCCGACGTCATGGCCGGGCTCCGTTTCCAGACGCTGCCGCACTGTGCCCGTCACCGTTTCCACGACGCGCAGGTCGTCGGTCAGGTAGAGGCCGCCCTGGTCGAACTGCGTGTGGCAGTTCGGGCACAGGCACAGGACGTTGCCGGTATAGTCCGGTCCGCCTTGGCTCAGCGGGCGGATATGAGCACCTTCGCTGATCGCCTGGCGTGGTCCCGGGATTCCCAGGACGCTGCAACACATCTGGCACTGGTTGCCGTACCAGTCCTTGACGTCCTGAACGACCGCCCCGTCACGCCGGATCCGGCCCTTCCTGTCCCTTACCCCGCTGGCGGGCACCGCGGCAGGCGCGCTGTCGGCATGGAGACCACCCGGCGGGAACAGCTCTCTCAGCGGCAGGGCCCGCGGCGAGCCGGTCGCGGTCCGGACCTGCCCGCCGATCTCGTCGAGAATGCCGCCGACGAGGCCCAGGGCACCAGGGCAGAGCAACCTGGCCCGATCCCGGCCAGAACGAGCAACCAGGGACCATGCCGCTTCGATGTGGCCGCCGGTGATCACGTCCGTGTCCTCGGCGAGGGCGAGCGCTGCCGCGATCCGGTGGGTGTGGGCGTCCAGTCGGACGAACTGGTCCTCCGGCAGGGACTCCTGGTCGTCGAAGCGAGCAGCGCTGAGCCGGACCGGCCAGAACTTCGCGGCGGCCTCACCCGTCATCGTGAACTGCACCTGCTGGCGCGACAGGCTCTCGTGGATCCGGGCGAGGCCCTCGACGGCCCGGGAAGCCGTCGGCACCATCCGGCGGCCGGGGAGCGTGGAGCCCCGGGGATCATCCCTTTCCGGCGGAAGACCAGGAACCTGCTGGAGGAGGCCGCTTCCGTCTGTGCTCTGTACCTCCAGTCGCCCACCGGCATCTCCCACAGCACCCCGATCTTGGGGGCCTCCCCCGCCGGACCGCCCGCGCGCGAACGACGCTGATGTTCGAGGTTGCGGTACTCGTTGCCGTCCCAGGCCGTACGCAACGCGTAGGCGAGGGAGTCATCGGAGAACGTCCTCGATGGGCGGCGCTTGACGGGGCTGCCGGTGAGCAGCAGAGAGAAGCCGGTGCCGGGCCGGGTACTCCGGGCGGACCGGCGCCAAGCGGCCCGCAGCCTCTCCGTTGTGGTGATGTCGTGGTGGCGGGTGAGCCGGCGAAAGCGGCTGGGGTCCATACCGGCTGTGGTCAGGGCCGCAACCAGTGGAGGCCGGGCGTCGTCGGCCAGGAAGGCTCCCCACACCAGGCAAGGCCATTCCATGAGGCCGACAGGAAGGACCGCCGAGGGGGCCACAGCGGTGGCCCACCAGCACAGGGCCGCCGCATAGACGTCCTCGGTGTGGATGCCATCCTGCAGCCCTGCCTGCCGCGCGATATCTCCCAACGGACCCCACATCACCACATCCGACACTGCGCCCTCCCCCTGTCTGCCATGCCACCCGGCCCTGCTGATCATCTATCACCCGGCACCGACAGAAGCCGTCCGGTGGCTGCCTCTCGTCCAGAGGCCTCCGTGGTCCCGGACGGCGGCCGCAGCCGGGGCGCAGCGGGCCCGGGACAAGGCCGGCGTCGAGCGACCCCCGGAGATCCCGGACGGCAGCGAGGAGCACCACCAGGCCGACGGCCGATGCCGGAGTGCCAAGGAAGGGAAGGCTCTTGTGTCAGGCCCGGCAGCAGGACTCGCTCGGCCGGGAACATCTGCCGCAGATCCACGGGCATGCTTCAACTCGTCCCAGCGCACACGGCTTACGCCCTTGAGAATCGTCCCCACCCAAGCACTCCGGTCCACTCGTCAGACCCGTGGCCCGATCGGACTCATTCCACCTCACCGACCACCATGACCGCGAGTCCGGGCCGACACGACGCATGCGCGCTCTCCGCGGGCCGTACCACGATCACGATCGCCCACCGGTCGTCCACGGTCCGGCATGCCGACCGGATCATCGTTCTGGACGGCGGCCGGGTCGTCGAGTCGGGCACGCACGCGGACCTTCTCGCCCGCGCCGGACGGTACGCGGAGCCCTGCCGGGCGAGCGGCTCCCTCGGCCCGAAGCCCTGAAGGACGGAAGTCGCCTACGCCAGAGGCCCGTTCAGAGCCGAAGGTCCATCCGCTGCTCGACCGTGTCCAGGCCGAACTTGCGGGCGGAACGGGAGACGTTGAGCTCGAAACCGGCCTTCGCGTACAGGTGGTGGGCGGCGTCGAGGCCCGCGATGGTCCAGAGCAGCACACCCTCGTACGCACGGGCGCGGGCCTCGTCCAGGGCGGTCTCCAGCAGCCGGCCGCCCAGGCCCCGGCCCCGGGCGACCGGGTCGAGGAGCACCCACCGCAGCCGGCCCCAGCCCGGGCGTTCGTCCGCCCGGACGAGGCCGGTGGCGCCGACCACGCGGCCGTCGAGCTCGGCGACCCACAGACGACCGGGCGCCGCACCGCCCTCGCGGGCCCGGGCGAGGACCAACTCGGCCATCCCGGCGGCGACATAGGCCTCCATGGTCTCGTCCGTGCCGTACTCGCGGGCGTAGAGGACACCGTGCAGGGCGGCGACGGTGCCGAGGTCTCCGGGGCGGACGGCCTCGCGGACGGTCGCGAATCCGGGTGCGGTGGCGGCCATGGTGGCATCCCTTCCAGGAGGACACTTCCACTGAAACAGTCGTTTCAGTGGAACGATAGACCACGTGTCCACCCCCACCCCCGCAGATGCGCGCTCCCGTCCGTCGCGGCGCCGCGAGGAGATCCTCGCCGCGACCGTCCGCTACGTCGCCGAGCACAACGTGTCCGACCTCTCCCTGCGCCCGCTGGCGGCCGAGATCGGATCCAGCCCGCGGGTGCTCCTGTACCTGTTCGGGTCGAAGGAGCAGTTGGTCCGGGAGGTCCTGGCGGTCGGCCGGGCCGAGCAACTCGCGCTGCTGGAGCGCTCCGAGACCGAGGGCAGCGACGCCCGCGAGACCCTCGAACTGCTCTGGGAGTGGCTGACGAAACCCGAGCACCGGGGCGCGCTACGCCTGTTCTTCGAGGGGTACGTCCGCGCCTTCGGCGGCTCCGGGCCCTGGCTGGACTTCGGCACCGTCTCGCTGGACGAGTGGCTGCCGCCCCTGGAACGCGCCCTGGACGGCACCGGCGCGAATCCCACCGTGGTGCTGGCCGTCCTCCGCGGCCTGCTGCTGGACCTCCTCGCCGACGGCGACGGCGGGAGCGGGGGCGGCGGCGAGGACGGGAGCGAGGACGGCAACGACGGTGGCGGGAACCACGCCGCCCGCGTCCACGCCGCCTGGCACGCCTTCCTCGACGCCGCCCTCGGCTGACGCCCGGCAGCCGGCCCGCGCCGCACCCGGAGGCCGCGCGCTCGCCACCTGCCAGCGGCGCCTGAGGACCTGGCGCCTGGTCGCCACTCACGCGGACAGGCCGAAGAGGACACCGGCGGAGTCCAGGCAGGGGCCTGCGTCATGGACAAGGGCGACGCCTCGTGTTCGTGTGCCGGCGCCCGCGTCCTGACGGTGCCCTGCCCATGTGCAGGCGGGGGTCTGGCGGTCGCGCTTTCCGCGGTGCCGTGGTTGCCGGGCACGGCTACTGTGCCGTTCATGTCTGACGATCTGCGGGACTTCCACCCGCGTGCTGAATCCGCCGCGGCCGTTGGGCGGTTGGCCGATCCGGGGTTCCTGGTGAACGCGGACCCGGGATCGGTACTGGCGTTGCTGGATGCGGCGTCGGGTCCGGTGGCGCGATTGGCCGCGTCGGTGTACCGGGCCTCGACACACCTGCATCGTGACGTCACCGCGGGGGTGCGCCGACAACTGCTGGCGCTGGACGCGGCCCGTTACGGGGACCGGGAGCTGTCGGCGCGGATCACCGCGGTACCGGTGGAGGACGAACCCGCCGCACCGTGGGGCGTCGAGTGGGCCACCGGCTCCCAGCTCGACCGGTCCGTGCGTCGTATTCCGACCGCCCACACCGACGCGTTGCTGGCGGTGGCGACGGCGGTGGTCGACGGACGCCCCGTCGCGGTCACCGGCGGTACTGACCGGAGCGTGCGGGTATGGGACCTGACCACCGGCCGGCAGATCGGCCAACCTCTCGCCGGCCACACCGGCCAGGTGTGCTCGGTGGCGACGGCGGTGGTCGACGGCCGCGCCGTGGCGCTCATCGGCAGTGGTGACCGGACCGTGCGGGTGTGGGACCTGACCACGTGCGAGCAGATCGGCCAACCCCTCACCGGCCACACAGCTGCGGTGTCGGCGGTGGCGACGGCGGTGCTCGACGGCCGCCCCGTCGCGGTCACCGGCGGCGGCGACGAGACCGTGCGGGTATGGGACCTGACCACGCGCGAGCAGATCGGCGAGCCGCTCACCGGCCACACCCATGCTGTGTGCGCAGTGGCGACGGGGGTGGTCGACGGCC
>NZ_JBFBFU010000013.1:66736-67774 GCF_040684355.1 Kitasatospora sp. NPDC091276
GCCGCCCCGTCGCGGTCACCGGCAGCCACGACGAGACCGTGCGGGTGTGGGACCTGACCACGCGCGAGCAGATCGGCGAGCCGCTCACCGGTCACGAGGAGGCGGTGCGAGCGGTGGCGACGGCGGTGCTCGACGGCCGCCCCGTCGCGGTCACCGGCAGCCACGACGAGACCGTGCGGGTGTGGGACCTGACCACGCGCGAGCAGATCGGCGAGCCGCTCACCGGTCACGACGGCTGGGTGCTGTCGGTGCTCACGACAACGATCGACGGCCGCCCCTGCATCGTCAGCGGAGGCGAGGACTGGACGCTCCAGGTGTGGGATCCGACCACCGGCAAGCAGATCGGCGAGGCGGTGAACGGCAACACCGACAAGGTCCGGGCGATGGCGACCGCGGTGCTGGACGGCCGTCCCCACGTGATCGCCGGCAGTCAGGACGGGATGGTGCGGGTGTGGGACCTGGCCTCGGGCGGCCAGGTTGGTGAGCCGCCCACCGGCCACACCGGCGATGTGAACGCGGTGGCGACGACAGTGGTCGACGGCCGCCCCGTGGCGGTCACCGGCGGCGACGACGGCACGGTGCGGACCTGGGACCTGACCACCGGCCGGCAGATCGGCCTGCACCTCACCGGCCAGGACGACTGGGTGGGGGCGGTGGCGACGGCGGTGGTCGACGGCCGTCCCGTCGCGGTCGCCGGCAACCACGTGCAGGTATGGGACCTGACCACGTGTGAGCAGATCAGCGAGCCGCTCTCCGGCCACGAGGAGGGGGTGAACGCGGTGGCGACGGCAGTGGTCGACGGCCGCCCTGTAGCGATCACCGGCAGCTGGGATGACGTACGGGTCTGGGATCTGACTGTGGGTCAGCAGGTCGGCGAGCCCCTGACGGGCCACACCGGCGACGTGAACGCGGTGGCGACGGCAGTGGTCGACGGCCGCCCCCTGGCGGTCACCGGCGGCGACGACGGCACGGTGCGGACCTGGGACCTGACCACCGGCGACCAGGTCGGCGAGCCCCTGACCGGCCACACCGGCGAAG